>DXZU01000017.1 GCA_019419525.1 Collinsella sp. | reverse complement strand
CGTGGTACTTGCACATCCACTTCGTGTGCGACAGGCTGTAGGCCTTCTGGGCCATACGCCACCACCGCCCTCTCGACTCGGATTCCTTGCGGCCTGAACAATCGCAAGTGTCCGGCGAGGGGGCGGCTTTGTAAAGCCGTTTGGCCCCACCCGCATAGCGGGTGATTTCTGATGCGGCGCGCTGCGCGCCCCGCACAGGCTAAAGCCTGTAACAAAAACCGGGGCCCGCATGATGCGGACCCCGGCTCAATACCGTGACGATATGTCAGTTACGTTCTACACATAGAACAGAATGTCGTCGTAGGTCGGAACCGGCCAGTAGTCGGCGGCCACGATCTCCTCCATGGCATCCACGGCGGCGCGCAGCGTATCCATAGCGGGAACGACCTCATGTGCATACACGTTGGCCTGCTCCTGGCCATCGAGAGCCTCGGCCTTCTGATGTACGGCGTCGAGCGCCTTGATGGAGTCGTTGATGGCGGTGATACCGTTGCAGAGCTTGTTGAGCGTGTTCTGCTCGCACTGCATGGCGGCCTCAGCACCGGCGGCACGAATAGTCTCAAGGCCCTTAGCGACCTTGGTGGCATAGGCGGTAATGACCGGGCGATAGGTACGACGCGCCTCGCGAACCATCGTGGTAGCCTCGATGTTCATGAGCTTGTTGTACTTCTCGAGCTTGCAGTCATAGCGGCACTGGGCCTCGGCCTTGGTCAGGACGCCCGTCTCCTCAAAGAGCGCAATGGCCTTATCGGAAACAAAGGCGGGAAGAGCGTCGGCCGTGGTCTTGTTGTTGGCAAGGCCGCGCTTCTCGGCCTCGATGGGCCACTCGTCGGAGTAACCGTCGCCGGAGAACAGGATGCGCTGGTGATCGGTCAGCACCTTCTTGCAGTACTCGAGCGCGGCGTCCTGGAACTTATCCTCGGGCGTACCCTCGAGTGCGTCGGCGAAGGACTTGAGCGACTTGGCCACGGCGGCATCGAGCACCAGGTTGGAGTCGGAGACGTTCTGCTCGGAGCCGCAGGCACGGAACTCGAACTTGTTGCCGGTGAAGGCAAACGGGGAGGTGCGGTTGCGGTCGGTGTTGTCCTGCATCAGCTTGGGCAGGGTATCGGCGCCCAGGTCGAGCACGCCGCGCGTGGCATGGACGGAAGCTTTGCCATCGATGATCTTCTCGACGACCTCGGTAAGCTGGTCGCCCAGGAAGATGGACATAATCGCCGGAGGAGCCTCGTTGGCGCCCAGACGATGGTCGTTGCCGGCCGAGGCGACGGAGGCGCGCAGGAGCTCCTGATAGTTATCGACGGCCTCGATCACCGCAGTGAGGAAGACGATGAACTGCAGGTTGTCGAGCGGGGTGTCGCCCGGATCGAGCAGATTCTCGGACTCGGTGCCGAGCGACCAGTTGTTGTGCTTGCCCGAACCGTTGATGCCCTCGAACGGCTTCTCGTGCAGCAGGCAGACCAGATCGTGGCGGGAGGCGATGAGCTTCATCTTCTCCATCATAACCAGGTTCTGGTCGATGGCCTCGTTGACCTCGCCATAGACAGGGGCGAGCTCATGCTGGCAGGGGGCAACCTCGTTGTGCTTGGTCTTGGCGGGAATGCCGAGCGCCCACAGCTCGTTGTCCAGGTCCTTCATATAGGACGAGACGGTGGGGCGGATTGCGCCGAAGTAGTGCTCCTCGAGCTCCTGGCCCTTGCAGGGAGCGGCGCCAAAGAGCGTGCGGCCGGTGATGACCAGGTCCTTGCGCTTGCGGTAGGCGTCCTTCTTGATCAAGAAGTACTCCTGCTCGTCGCCAACGGAAGGAACGACCTTCTTGGGGGTCTTGCCGAACAGCGCCAGAACACGCTTAGACTCACGCGAGAGCGCAGTCATGGAGCGCAGCAGCGGGGTCTTCTTGTCCAGGGCCTCGCCCGTGTAGGAGCAGAAAGCCGTGGGGATGCACAGGACGTCGTCCTTGATAAAGGCGGGGCTGGTGGGATCCCAAGCGGTGTAGCCACGGGCCTCGAAGGTGGCACGCAGACCGCCGTTGGGGAAGCTGGAGGCGTCCGGCTCGCCCTGGATAAGGTTCTTGCCCGTAAACTTGGTAATGGCGGTGCCGTCGTGGTTGGGCTCGAGGAAGCTGTCGTGCTTCTCGGAAGTAATACCCGAAAGCGGCTGGAACCAGTGCGCGTAGTGCGTCGCGCCCTTGGAGATGGCCCAGACCTTCATGGCGTGGGCAACGGCGTTGGCCACATCCAGGTCGAGCGGCTCACCGTCCTCGAGGGTTGCAGCAAGGCGCTTCCAAATGTCCTTGGGGAGGTAGTCCTTCATGACTTCCTCAGAGAACACCATGGTCCCGAAGCGGTCAGTAAGATCGGCCATACGGAACTCCCTTCGTATCGGCACCGCGTGAGATGCGGTGTTGATTACTAACGAACGAGTCATAGCTTAGACTCGCCGTGTTTCCGCGACATTACCGTTATGTTGCTGTCACGAAACCAATCAATGAGGTTACCGCATCGCGGCGGCGTTGCCGCCCTTAATGGCCAATCAACTGTATAAATTGCAGACCTCTCCGCACAGTTTACGGGTAGCTCATTTGCCACGGGCTATAAAGACTGGTATTTGATGCGAAATACCAGTCTTTATAGCCCGTGGCAAAATTAGCCGCCCTGTTATAGAGAAAGCCGATAGCAAGGCATCTTTGATTGGTATCCTCAAATAGCGCGTGAAACTCCACCATGGCACAGTGGTGCTGTAGAATCCTTACAACACATCACACTATTACGTATCTAGAGGAGCACGATATGCGCGTCGACGAGGTTTTTAAGCAGGCAGCATCCCAGGGCACCGCGCCCATTTCGTTTGAGATGTTCCCGCCCAAGGGCGAGCTGACCCTCGACACGGCTCGCGAAGTGGCAGGCAATCTGTGCAAGCTTTCGCCGAGCTTTGTCTCGGTCACCTGCTCGGCCGGCGGCTCGGGCAACGGTGCCACCACCGCTCCCATCGCGCATATGATTACGAGCGAATTCGATACACCCTCGGTGGCACACCTTACCTGCGTGGGCCGGTCGCACGCCGATATCGCCGCCAAGATCGACGAGCATCGCTCGGCCGGCGTGGAAAACATCCTGGCCCTGCGTGGCGATCTCCCTGCCGGCGCGACCGAGGACGACAAGCCCGCCTCGGACTACGCCTACGCCCGCGACCTCATCCCCGAGCTCGTCGACGCCGGCTTTTGCGTGGGCGCCGCAGCCTACCCCGAGGGCCACATTGCCTGTGAGGACCTCAACGCCTCGGTCGAACACCTCAAGCAAAAACAGGACGCCGGCGCGAGCTTCTTTGTAACGCAGCTCTTCTTTGATAACGAGTGCTTCTACCGTTTTCGCGAGCTTGCCGACAAGGCCGGCATCACCGTGCCCATTACCGCGGGCATCATGCCGTTTATGGGCAAGTCGCAGATCAGCCGCATGGTCTTTATGTGCGGCGCATCGCTGCCCTCCCCCGTCATCAAGATCCTCGCCAAGTACGAGAACGACCCCGAGAGCCTGCAGGCAGCTGGTGTAGATTATGCAGCCCGCCAGCTTTGCGACCTCAAGGAGCACGGCGCCGACGGCTTGCACCTGTACACTATGAACCGTCCTGCGATCGCCGCGACCATTATGGAGCGCCTGGGGTAATGGAAAAACCGCACATCGATACAACCGCTGTCGAAGTGCCGGCCGACCTTGCGTCGCCGGCGCTCTACCGTATCGATGCAGCCCACCATCCCCGTGTCGACCGTGCCGAGATGCTGCGGTATCTGGGTTACGGCGGCCAGCAGATTGAACCCGAGCTGTCGCAGCGTATTGAACTTGTCGTTGAACGTCTGGAATTGGACATTGAGCCCCGTGGCGTGCGCCGCGTATTTGCCGTCGATGCCACGGGCGTGGACGAGCAGGGCAAGCCTTGCATCCGTCTGGTCGGCACCAATGTTGAGCTGCGGGGTCGCGATATCTATCGTCATCTTAAGGACGCCCGCTTTGCCGCGCTCATGGCATGCACCCTCGGCATGGACGCCGAGCGTCGTCTGCGCACCACGGGAGCCCAGCAGCCCCTCGAGGGCGCCGTGCTCGACGCCGCGTGCTCCGCTTACGTGGAAGCCGCCGTTGAGCAAATGGACCAGCAGGTCAAGACGGACGCCGCCGTTCATGGGTTCGCCGGCAACTGGCGCTTTAGTCCCGGCTACGGCGACTGCCCGCTCTCGGCCCAGCGCTCGATCGTCAATGCGCTCAACGCCACGCGGCTCATCGGCTTGACCGTCACGCCCACCAGCCTGCTTATGCCCACCAAAAGCGTGACCGCGGTGATCGGCCTGTTCGACGGCGAAGTCCACGACGCCCAGACCCGCCCCACCTGCAATATCTGCCGCATGCGCGAGAACTGCCGCTTCCGCACCGCCCACACCACCTGCTATTCCAGCCATTAGGAGCCCTCGATGTTTACTCCGCTTATCACTCATGATTCTGACGGCGCTGCATTGGCGGCACCCGTTGATGCCGCACGTCGCAACGGTGCCACGTACAAGACGCGCACGATCGACGATCTGCGCATTAAGGACGATCGCCTGCGTGCGGCCATCGAGGGCACGGGACACCTGTTGTTCGACGGTGGCATGGGCACCATGCTGCAGGCGGCCGGCATGAAGGCCGGCGCCTTGCCCGAGCTGCTCAACTTTGAGGAGCCCCAGGTCATTACCGACATTCAGCGCCAGTACGTCGAGGCCGGCTGCGACGTGATCACCGCCAACACCTTTGGCGCCAACGCCCACAAGCTCGATGGCGCCGCTACCGTGGCAGATGTCTTTGCCGCCGCTGCCGCCTGTGCCCGCGCGGCCGGTGCCCATTACGTCGCCGGCGACATCGGCCCCATCGGTGCGCTGCTTCGCCCCCTGGGCACCCTCAGCTTCGACGAGGCCTATGACCTCTTTGCCGAGGAAGTGCGCGCCGGCGTCAATGCGGGCGTGGACCTCTTTATTATCGAAACCATGACCGACCTGGCCGAGATCAAGGCGGCCGTCCTCGCCTGCCGCGAGAACTCCGATCTGCCCGTCTTTGCCACCATGACCTTTGAGGAAGACGGTCGCACCTTCCTGGGCACGAGTCCCGAGGTTGCCGCCATCACGCTCGATGCCATCGGCGCCGACGTTTTGGGCATCAACTGCAGCCAGGGACCGGCCGAGCTCCGAGGACTCGCCGCTCGCATGCTCACCGTTACGGACAAGCCCGTTATGGTGCAGGCCAACGCAGGACTGCCCCACGTGGACGACGACGGCAACACCGTCTTTGATATCCAGGCGCCCGAGTACGCCGTGGCCGTCGCCGGTATGATTGAGGACGGCGTAAGCGTCGTGGGCGGCTGCTGCGGCACCACGCCGGCGCACATGGCGGCCCTACGCACGCTTATTGACAACCACACGCCCAGCCCACGCCATCGCAAGCCCAGTATGTCGGTCACGAGCGCCCAGACGGTCGTGGACCTTCCCTGCGACGGCCATAAGATTGCCGTCATCGGCGAGCGCATCAACCCCACCGGCAAAAAGCGCCTGCAGCAGGCCCTGCGCGACGGCGACCTGGACTACGTCGTGAGCCAGGGCATCAGCCAGCAGGAACAGGGCGCCGACATCCTGGACGTCAACGTGGGCCTGCCCGAGATCGACGAGGTCAAGATCATCCAACAGGCGACCGAACAGCTCCAGGGCTCCACGCTGCTGCCGCTGCAGATCGACTCCACCGACCCCGCCGCCGTCGAGGCCGCCGTACGTCGCTACGCCGGCAAGCCCATCATCAACTCGGTCAACGGCAAGCAGCAGATCATGGATGAGATCTTTCCGTTGGTTGCCCACTACGGCACCAACGTCGTCGGCCTTACGCTCGACGAAGGCGGCATCCCCGATACCGCCGAGGCCCGCTTCGCCATCGCCGAGCGCATCGTGGCCGAGGCCGCCCGCTACGGCATTGGCCCGGACCGCATCCTCATCGACTGCCTGGTCATGACCGCCTCGACCAATCAACGCCAGGCCGAGCAGATTCTGCGCGCCATGTCCCTGTGCAAGGAGCGCCTGGGCGTCAAATGCGCGCTTGGCGTGTCGAACATCAGCTTTGGCCTGCCCGCCCGCCCGCTGCTGGGCTCGGTCTTTTTGGCCGCCGCTTTTGGCGCGGGTCTGGACGCCCCCATCATGAACCCGGGCTCCAAGCGCTTTATGGATACCGTCTACAGCTATCGCGTCCTGAGCGTTGAGGACGAGGGCTCGACCGGATACATCGAGCGCTATGCCGGCTGGACCGATCCGTATAAGATCGCCGCCAACCCGGCAGCAGCTCAGGCCGCATCGACCGACACCGTGCCCGCTGCCGGCACCGACGGCACCGACGGCAACGACGACCCGATTCGTCGCATGGTCGTCTCGGGCCGCAAAGGCGAGATCGCTGCCGAGACCGAGCGTCTGCTGGCAGACCACGACGCCATGGACCTCATCAACAATCACTTTATCCCCGCCCTCGACGAGGTTGGCGTCCTCTTTGACCAGGGCAAGTTCTTCTTGCCGCAGCTTATGGCCTCGGCCGAAGCCGCACGCGTGGGCTTCGACACCATCAAGCGCCTGATGCCCGCCGGCGAGATCGCCGACAAGGGCAAGATCTGCGTGGCCACCGTCAAGGGCGACATCCACGACATCGGTAAGAACATCGTCAAGATGCTGCTCGATAACTACGGCTATACCGTCTTTGACCTAGGCCGCGACGTCGACCCGCAAGAGGTGCTCAAGACCGTGCGGGAGCGTGACATCAAGCTCGTCGGCCTCTCGGCGCTTATGACTACCACGGTCGTCGCCATGGAAGAGACCATCAAGCTGCTCCATACCGAGGTTCCGGGCGTCAAGATCATCGTGGGCGGCGCCGTGCTCACCCCCGAATACGCCAAGCAGATCGGCGCGGACTACTATGCCAAGGATGCCGCCGAAAGCGCGCGCATTGCCGAAGAGGTCTTTGGGCAGTAACACAACGGAAACAACCGTGCACCAAAACGTGCCGCATGCGTCACTTGGCACGTGCGGCACGTTAGAATAGATAAGACTATGCTCGTTTTGGCAGATAGGAGCGCAAGGATGGCGATCACGCCCGCAGAAATCGCGGAAACCCGCGGCATGGTTGAGGAGCAGAACCTCGACATCAGGACCATCACCATGGGTGTTTCGCTCATGGGTTGCGGTGACGAGAACCTCGACCGCATGTGCACGAAGATCTACGACCACGTGACGCACACGGCTGAGCATCTGGTCGAGACCGCCGAGAACCTCGAGCGCGAGTACGGTATCCCCATCGTCAACAAGCGCGTTTCCGTCACCCCGGTGGCCCAGATCGCCGCGTGCTGCAAGGATGAGGACCTCACCCCCATCGCGCACGCCCTCGACCGCGCGGCCGAGACGCTCGGCATCGATTACCTGGGCGGCTTCTCCGCGCTCGTCCAGAAGGGCATCGGCGACGCCGACCGCCGCGTCATCCAGTCCATCCCCCAGGCGCTCGCCACCACGAGCCGCGTCTGCTCCAGCGTCAACGTCGCCAGCCTGCGCGCCGGTATCAACATGGATGCCGTGCTCATGGCCGCCCAGACCATCATCGATGCCGCTAAACTCACGGCCGACCAGGATTCCGTCGGCGCTTCCAAGTTTGTCTGCTTTGCCAACATGGTCGAGGACTCCCCGTTTATGGCGGGCGCCGTCCACGGCGGTGGCGAGGCCGACGCCGTCATCAACGTAGGCGTCTCGGGCCCCGGCGTTATGGCCGCAGCCCTAGAGACGCTGCCCGACTCCGCATCGATGATGGAGGTCGCCGAGAAGATTAAGCAGACCGCCTTTAAGATCACCCGTGCCGGTGAGCTCATGAGCCGCGAGGCCGCCCGTCGCCTGGGTGTCGAGAAGGGCATCGTCGACCTGTCGCTGGCGCCTACGCCTGCCATCGGCGATTCCGTTGCCCGCATCCTCGAGATCATCGGTGTTGGCACCTGCGGTGGCCCGGGCACGACCTGCGCACTCGCCATGCTCAACGATGCCGTCAAGAAGGGCGGCGTTATGGCTAGCTCCAGCGTGGGCGGTCTCTCCGGCGCTTTCATCCCCGTGTCCGAGGACGCCGGCATGATCGCCGCCGTCGAAGCCGGCGCGCTTTCGCTCGAGAAGCTCGAGGCCATGACTTGCGTGTGCTCCGTTGGCCTGGACATGATCGCCATCCCCGGCGACACCCCGGTCGAGACCATCGCCGGCATCATCGCCGACGAGATGGCCATCGGCGTCATCAACAACAAGACCACGGCCGTCCGCGTGATTCCCGCCATCGGCAAGGGCGTGGGCGACTGCGTCGAGTACGGCGGCCTGTTCGGCCGTGCGCCCATCATGCCGGTGAACCCCAACGCCGGCACCGTGCTTGCCCATCGCGGTGGACGCTTCCCGGCGCCGCTGAACTCGCTGAAGAACTAGCTGAGGGGGACTGGCGAGGAGCCCCGGGGAGGGCAAATATATAAGGTCGCCTGCTCGGACAGTCCTGACTCGCACGGAGAGCACATTAAGTGCTCTCCGGCTCGTGCGGAACTCGCGATCGACCTTATATATTTGCCCTCCCCGGGGCTCCCGCACAACGGGCCCTCGGTTGGGTTCTATCCCTTTGGCAGTCGCTTCGCTTCTGCCCTACTTTGCTGGTATGGCGGTTTGGCGTTGGATCGGTTCTTTCTGATATATGCTGGTTGCGGCTCTTCTTTTGGGAGGAGTCGCTTTTTTGTTGCTAGGAGGTTGGCCCGTGGCTGATGGGGAGAATCGTTCTGAGCTGCTTTCTGCTGATTGGAATGGCGAATGGATGCGCTTGCAGGCTGGTCGGCGGCGGGCTGATGACTCTTTTGAGTGGGATAAGCGGGCTCGGCATTTTCGGCCGCTTGAGACTGCTCCGTATGCCTGGGACTTTATCAAGCTGTTGGCGTTAAAGCCTGGTGAATCCGTGCTTGATATGGGGTGTGGAGCTGGGTCGATTGCTATTCCGCTTGCTCAGGCTGGGCATCCTGTGATTGCTGCTGACTTTTCCCCTGCCATGTTGGGCACGCTTGATGCTGGCATTGAGTACTATGGACTCGAGGATCGCATTTCGCCGCTTGAGCTTGCTTGGGATGATGATTGGGATTTGGTTGGACCGGTCGCGAAAACGGTGGATGTTGCCTTTGCCAGTCGGTCGGTTACGACGACCGATCTAAAAGGTGCGCTTGCCAAGCTCGACCGTACGGCTCGTCGGCGTTGTGCTGTCACGATGGTCGCCAACTCCAGCCCGCGCTATGATCTGCACTTGATGAACGCTATCGGCGCCTCGGTTACCTGCAGCAATGGCTTTGTGTACGCCTTCAACATCCTCATTCAGATGGGTTCGTTGCCGCAGGTTACATACTTTGAATCGCCTCGTCGCGATACCTTCGACAGCCTTGAGGCAGGCGTGGCGGATTTTTCCCGTATGCTCGAGCATGACAACGAGGATAAGATCGACTGCCTGCGCGACTACATCGCTCAACACATGATTGAGAACCCCCATGCCGGTGAGCCGGGCTCCAAGGGCGTGCCGCAGGGGCGCTATATGCTCGATCATGTCCGCAAGGTTCGCTGGGCGTTTATTGCATGGGAACCGGTCTCTGAATCCCGCTCGTAGCCCGTTCACAGCCCGAGCTGCCCATCACCTCGGCATCCGCATTCTTTGCGAACTGGGCAAACGCGCTCCACACCGCGCCGTTCCTGCGCTATCGTGGGACAGCTCACGTAGATTAAGGCCCCGTCGCGGGGCACCCCATACATAGAAAGCGAGAACCCATGGCACTGACAGGAGCCCAGGTCAAGCAGCTTCGCAGCATGGCCCATCACCTCAACCCCGCCATCATTATCGGTAAGTCCGATGTCAACGAGGGCACCGTCGAGCAGACGGTCGCCTACCTGGAGAAGCACGAACTCGTTAAGTGCTCCGTGCTCGATGGCTCCAGTCTTTCCGCCCGCGAGGCCGCCGAAGAGCTCTCCGAGCGTTGCCACGCCGAGGTCGTCCAGGTCATCGGCCGCAAGTTCTCGCTGTATCGCGAGTCCTCGCGCAAGGACATCGAGAAGATCAAGCTCGTCTAAGAGCCAATGATCCGGCGAGCCAACACATGGCAAGCTTACGGGTGCCCAAGTACTTCGGGCGCCCGTTTTTTATCGCTCGACCAGCACGCGATTGAGCCGCCCCTCCACCAAGCGCTCGTATAGACGCCGCGTCTCGGGCTCGGGCACGCCATTGACCTGCTCCCTTAGATGGTGCATATGCCCGCTGTACAGCTCGACGATATCGCGCCGCCGCCCCGCCGCACTGTAGACGCGCATGGCGCAGCGCACCATATCCTCACGCGCTGTTTCCTGCCGAAGCCCCGACTCCGCCAGCCAAATCGCCGACTGCAGATCGTTTTCTTCTAGAGCGGCATTTGCTCCCTTAATCATGCAATCGATGTACTTTGACTGCATAATGCGTCGCATACGCAAAAAGTAGGTGGGGTTACAGCCATTGGGAACATACAGCGGTCCGGCATAAAGCTGCTCAATCTTAAGGCACAGCTCAACTAAATGGGGCCCGCGCGCACCCGTGCGATTTCCCAAAACCTCGCGGCTTATCTGGTCAAACAGCCGTACATCGGTCTTGACGTAGTCGCCGTTGAGTCCGATGCATTCATTTTGGATGAGCACACACGACTTGCCATCCGGCGTCGGTCCCAAAGCCGACCGCAAGCGCGATATCGTCGAGTACAGGTTGTTGCGGGCGCTATTGAACTCGGCATGGGGCCACAGCTCCATGGCCAGCGTCTCACGATCGACGAGCGCATCCATGCCCAGCGCAAGCCGCTCGGCAAGTGTCGCCGCCTTCTTGCGCCGCCACATTTTGTCCGTGATGGGAAACCCATCGCGCTCGGCGCGAAACGCACCAAACATGCGAATCTCGATATGGTCGATGGTATCAACGGCTTCAACCTCGCCGGCCTGGAACAGGCGCTCGCCCTCCCCTTCCAGATCGTCGCGCAGCGAATACCGCGATAACTCGCGCACGGGAAGCTTCTTGCGAATCCTGGTCGCCGGCTCGCCCAGACAATGCATGGCAAGGCGCGCAAAGAGCCGATACGATGGCTCTAGAATCCCCGCACGATTCATGGACATCCAGGCCGCAAGATCGCTGTCTCGGCCCGCACAGGCCAAATGCAGCGCCACCATCCAGGCCTCCGCTCCACCAACCTGCGTCTGGCTTATATCGAGCAACTCCGCTTCCTCGCGCACCGAAACCATCGAGGTGTTACGCAGATACGCCGCGCGCTCCAACAGCAATGCGTTATCGCGCATGTACGCAATCGACTCCTCGGCAAGTTTGAGCACTTGGACCGCACGGAACTTTGCATTAACCGGCCGTCCCTCTGCCAGCGACTGCCAGCCTTCTAGCAACAGGCCAAACAGCTGAATCTGGTTGTCGCGCATGCGCACGGCAAAACGATCGAGCTCGTTGAATGCCGCGTCGTCGGTTACCGGCAAGCCGGAAAGGAGCCGCCGTGCCGCCAACACCATGCGCACCCAGATAGCCATCGCCTTAAGCCCACGTACGTCGAGCGCCTCCCGCACCACCGTCATCTCGTCGTCGCGCTCGTCGGTTCCCGCAAACGACCCGTCAAAAAGCTCCACCAGCATGCTGTCGGCCCGTATAACAATCCCCGCGATGTCGAGCTCGCAGTCGTAGGCCTTGCTCGTTTTGAGCTGCTGTAGAACGCCGCCGTCATCTCCCCGCTCGGTCAGGCAGCGCTTGACCTCGATATGCGCGGACAACATATCGAGTGCGGTATGGGATGTCTCGATTTCTGGCACGGTCAGGTTCGTAGGAAGCCCAAGCCCGTTGTCCCCATAGCAAACAGCCGTCAGTGTCTGGGCCACCCTCCATGAAACAGGGTCTATTTCGCAGGCCGCCCGTTCGCCCCCGCGCTCGATGACCGATGCCATATAGCGAGCGAGCTTTGTATTGGACACGCTGACCGCTGCCAGATATACGCCAAGCGCCTCGGCAGGCGTTGGCTCTGGAGCCGGATCCTCGGCATCGATCGTGCCCAGCGCTGCTCGGCAGATATCGGCCCCGTGCCCCGTCAGAGCCAGATCGACCCCATACTGCCCAGCAAGTTCAAGGACCGCATCACGGTCCAAAAAGGCGTCCGCCAGGCCCATCGCCGCATCGCATCGGCCCGCCTTAAGCAAAATCCGGGCCGCCCTCGGAACAAGTTCGGGGCGAACCTCGGCCACCAACTTACGCAAGCGCAAGCGTCCGTTATCCTCCGTGCCCAGACATGTAAAACTCCGCTCGGCGGGGTCCAAGCCAAAGATCGGGTAGTCGCGTACGAAGTAGGACTGGTCGACCATCGATAGCCTCACCCCGCAAGCCTCGAGTTCTGCGATATTGCCCTCGCCCATCAAAATCATGAGACATGCCACGCAAAACAGTGCATTATTGTCAAGCGAAGCCAAGTCGACAAGTGCCGCGCCATATACGTTGACAATCTCGTTTTCGAGCAGACCGGCTACGTCGCCTTGGCCATACAGACCCGTCTGCAATGCCGAAACGAGCTCGGGCACGCCCTGCGTGAGCTGATAAAAGTCGAGCGATGTGCTGATCGAAAACGCCGATGCCCACGCCGAATACTCATAGGCATGCACCTTGAGCATCTGCGCATTGATCTTAACCGAATCGCCCAGCCCATGAATCAGTTGACGATTTGAAGGACGGCAGGAGATAAAGACCCCCACCCCCATAGCGCGCAGGCCGCGAATCCTGTCGATGAGGTCTTCGGTATCGTGCTGATCGAGGTTTGGCACATTATCAATCGCGATAAGGGAGTGCGGTTTGTCTTTGAGTTCTTCGGTAACCACCTCGAGCTGCATAAACACCTCGCGCCCAGTGGCGCGATCGGCCTCGATAATCCGCACGGGGCCTCGCGTCGGGTCGCATTTAACCTCATGGGTGTACTGCAGCAGCACCGAGGTCTTCCCAAACCCGTCGGGCGCATAAAGAACCACGATGCCGGCCTTTCGGCCCTTGGCGAGAAGCTCATTCATCAAGCGTTCGCGTCGCACCATATAGCCACCGCCCAGCGGCATCAGCTCGAGGTCGTCCATACTGCCCAAATCGTTTACCATGCCCGCTCCTCAACTCGACCGTATGGACACTGTAACCGCAAGACCATACAAGCCGCGCTATGAATAGAGCGACCTTGTGTTCTAGGTTGTCTTTTGGTACGCAAGCGGCAAGTTTTTGTACAGCGAGGGCCGATTGTTATTAATCCCCCGACTAATCGGTCTTTAAGCAGGTAAATGAGCTTGTCAGCTTGTCCCATCTAAGCGGCAGTGTAACGCAAATGAACAAGGTTCAGCTATGTCATTCAACTCGCCTAGCACCCGCTACCGTCTACGACCTTTTAGTGGCATTTTTGCATAGAATCTGGTATGGAATGAATCAAGCTGTTGGGCATCCGGCATTCGTCAAGCTTGCGGCAAGATTTTGGTCAAGCGGGCGGAGAGGGATAACAAAAAGGCCCCCGCAAAGCGGAGGCCTTAGGCAAGGCTATGTCGAGATGCAGGATTCGCGCTACTCGCAGAGCGAAAGGGCGGCCTCGTCGGCAACGACAACGCAGTTGGTGTGCAGCTGCAGGATCGAAGCCGGGCACGCGGGCGTAACCGGACCATAGCACATGTCATGCACGGCCTGAGCCTTGGCCTCGCCGTTGGCGACGACTAGGATCATGCGGGCATACATGATGGTCTGGGTACCCATGGTGTAGGCCTGACGGGGAACATCGTCGATGCTGTCGAACAGGCGGCTGTTGGCCTGAATGGTGCTCTCGGTGAGGTCGACGCAGTGCGTGCCCTTGGAGAAGTGGTCATCGGGCTCGTTGAAACCAATGTGGCCGTTGTTGCCAATGCCGAGCAGCTGCAGATCCGGGTAACCGGCGGCGGCGACGATCTTGTCGTACTCAGAGCAGGCAGCGGCGGCGTCGGGGTTGGAACCGTCGGGCACATGCGTGTTGTTCAGGTCGATGTTGATGTGATCGAAGAAGTTCTCACGCATGAAGTAGTGATAGCTCTGGGGATCGTCGTGCGAAAGGCCGCGATACTCGTCCAGGTTGTAAGTGCTGACCTCGGCAAAGTCGACGTCGCCCTTCTCGTACCAAGCAGCGAGCTGCTTGTAGGCACCGATCGGGGTGGAGCCGGTGGCAAGACCCAGCACGCAATCGGGCTTGAGGATAACCTGCGCCGAGATGATATTGGCGGCCTTGCGGCTCATATCCTCGTAGTCTTTAGCTTTAATGATCTTCATTACGCGTCCTTTCTCGTACAAGAGAGGCAAGGCTCCCCTTACAAGCACTTGCCCGCGGCCCGCGTCGGCCGCAACCAACGTGTGCGGCCACCAGGGCGAGGTCGCGTAATGTATGTGTCTCGTGTCTAGCCGCGTCGAGGCCCCTGCCCGTCCACGGTGACCCAAAGCCGTTTAGCTTCGGACAAATCCCATCTTGCCACGGAGGGCGCCCTCTTTCAAGGGCGCCCTCCATAAACGTGTTTGAATTGTAGGCTAATGGCCACGTGCACTTACTAGCGCTCGCGAGCAACGATGAGCTGGTCCATCTCTTCGACATGCGCACCAACGGAGCCCTTGATACTCGAGAACTCAACGGAGTTGCACACCAAGATGGGAACCGTCACATCGTAGCCCTCGGCAGCAATTGCCTCGCGATCGAACTCGATGAGCACGTCACCCTTATGGACGACATCGCCCACCTGTGCATGCACGCTAAAATGCTTGCCCTCAAGCTGAACAGTGTCCAAGCCAACGTGGATGAGCACGTCTAGGCCATCGACCGTGTTGAGCGCAACGGCGTGACCCGTGGGAAAAATGGCCTCGACCTTGGCGTCTGCCGGCGCAATCACACGCGTGCCGGTAGGCTGAATCGCCACGCCCTGGCCCAAAAGGCCGGTGGCAAATGTCTGGTCATTGACCTCGGACAACGGAATGACGTCGCCCGAGATGGGAGCATCCAGCGTAAGAACTCGTCCACGCATACCAAAAGACCTTAGGACTTTAGTGAACATGCTCCCCCTCGGACATACCAATCAATCAAAAAAGTTTTAACAGTTTACCACTTGGCACCCGTTTTTGACCATTAGGGAAGTTCGCGCTTGACAACCTCGACGATGTCGTCGACAACACGCTGAGTGAGCTCGTGCGTCTCCGCCTCGGCCATAACACGGACCAGCGGCTCGGTACCGCTCGGGCGCACCAGAATGCGGCCGCGGCCGTCAAGCTCCTTCTCGGCGGCAGCGACGGCGTCCCAAATGGGCTGGCAATCGTCCAGGCCGGCCTTGTTGTCGGAATGCACGTTGACGAGTACCTGCGGGTACTTCTTCATGATGCCGGCAAGATCGGTGAGGGTACGACCGGTGCGCTTGAGCACGGCCAGCAGCTGCAGAGCCGTCACCAGGCCGTCACCGGTGGTGTTGTGCTCCAGGAAGATGATGTGGCCGGACTGTTCGCCGCCGATGACGGCGCCATCCGCGAGCATGCGCTCAAGAACGTAGCGATCGCCCACAGCGGTCTGAACCATTTCGAAGCCCTGCTCCTTCATAGCGATGGAGAAGCCAAGGTTGCACATGACGGTCGAGACGATCTCGGAGTTGGCGAGTTTGCCGCGGGCGGCGAGGTCAGAACCGCAGATAGCCAGGATGTAGTCACCGTCGATCTCATTGCCCTCACTGTCCACAAAGAGCACGCGATCGGCATCACCGTCGTGGGCCAGGCCAATATCGGCGTGGGTGCGCAGCACGAGCTCGCGCAGGGGCTCAAGGTGAGTGGAGCCGCACTCAACGTTAATGTCAGTGCCGCAATAATCGGTGTTGATAGCGTGCACCGTGGCACCCAGGCGCTGCAGCGCGGCGGGCGTGGTCTGGCAAGAAGCGCCATGACCGCAGTCGACGGCAACGACCAGGCCGTCGAGCCTAAGACCATCAAGCGTATCGATGGCGTGGTCGACGTATGCCTTGCGAGCGTCCTTCATCTTGATAATGTGGCCCACGCCGGCGCCAGTCGGCAGCGTATCGGCAGCCATGGCTTCCTCGGACATGACCCAGGCGCTGATCTCTTCCTCGACCGCATCGGGAAGCTTCATGCCCTTGCGGCTAAAGAACTTGATGCCGTTGAACTCCGGCGGATTGTGCGAAGCAGAGATGACGATGCCACCGTCGAGCTCGTTCTGAACGGTGAGCAGCGCCACGGCGGGCGTGGGGATGACGCCGCAGCAATGCGGACGGCCGCCCTCGGCCATAATGCCGGCGGTCAGAGCGCTCTCGAGCATGGTGCCCGAAAGACGCGTGTCGCGGCCGATGCAGATGTCCGGACCAAGAAACTTGGTCGCCGCGCGGCCCAGGCGAAACGCGAGGTCGCACGAGAGGTCGGCATTGGCGACGCCACGGACGCCGTCGGTACCGAAGATGTTCTGGGGCATAGGATCGCTCCTTCCCTAGCAGGCGATATACAACCGCCCACCCTAGTCGAAAAAGAAAAGCGGGACCCGCCGAGGAATCGGCAGGCCCCGCTTGTACATTGTATCTCGAAAGGAGATAAAACCTTAGCGCTTGGAGAACTGGGGAGCGCGGCGGGCCTTCTTGAGGCCGTACTTCTTGCGCTCGACCACGCGAGCATCGCGCGTAAGGAAACCGGCCTTCTTGAGGTCAGCACGGTAGTCGCCAGCGTTCAGAAGAGCGCGAGCGATGCCCAGGCGCAGAGCGCCGGACTGACCGGAGATGCCGCCGCCATCGCACAGAGCGATAACGTCGAACTGACCGGCGGTGTCGGTCACCTTGAAGGGAGCAAGGGCGTTCTCAACGAGCTGATGACGGCCGAAATACTGCTCGGCGTCACGCTTGTTGATGGTCACCTTGCCGGTGCCGGGGACGAGACGGACGCGGGCGACGGCGTTCTTACGACGGCCGGTACCCTGGTAGACAACGGTGTTCTCAGCCATCTTTAAGCCTCCAGCTCAATCTTCGTGGGGTTCTGGGCAGCATGCGGATGCTCGGCACCAGCGTAGACCTTAAGCTTGGTCATCTGGGCACGGCCGAGGGTGGTCTTGGGCAGCATACCGCGAACGGCGCGCTCGATGACCTTCTCCGGGTGCTTCTCCATAGCCTGGCGGAAGCTCTCAGCCTTGAGGCCGCCGTTGTAGCCGCTGTGGCGATAATAGGTCTTCGTGTCGGCCTTGTTACCGGTAAGCTGGACCTTATCGGCGTTGATGACGACAACGAAGTCGCCGCAGTCGCTGTTGGGCGTGAACTGGGGCTTGTTCTTACCGCGCAGGATCATTGCGATCTGGGTGGCAAGACGGCCCAGGACAGCACCATCGGCGTCGACGAGAACCCAGTTGCGCTGGACCTCGCCCTGCTTGGCGTAGTGAGTCGATTTCGAAATCACTTAGACTCCTCCATGTACAGTACGTGTTGTTACAGAGATTCACGGGGCTCTGCAAGTAACCCGTCCATATTACCCCGCTCGCCGTACGAGTCAACAGGTATTTTGGCTCCGACCAGAGTTTCTGCACATGTCATCCACGAGCCGTGATTTTCCAGCCCTTTAGCTGTTGTCGTTTTTTTGAGGGTTCGCCGTCGCTAGCGCTCAACGAACTCTTGGATTTCCGCGAGCAAGCGCTTTGCCTCCTGGCGGCCCTGAATATACAGATCGAGCAGCTTTGCCGGATCGTGTTCGACATGGCCGACCTCGACCGGTTTTTGCGGAGCCACGATCAGGGCACGGCCCTCGCGCTCGTACTTCCAAAGGTGCATGCGCTGGACGTTATAGCGGTCGTGGCGCGTCTCGATAGCCTCGAGCAGATAGGGGTAGTCGGCATAGCGGGCGCGCGCGGCAGGCATAAACTCGTAGGGCTTTTTCTCGTACGAGCGGTCCTGCGTGACGATGACGACCGCACGGTCGAAGCCCGCCTCCTCGAGCACATGCTCGATAGGAATCGAATCGGCCACGCCGCCGTCGACGTATTTGTGCCCGTCAATCTCGACCGGCGGCGTCACCAGCGGCAACGAGGTCGATGCGCGCACAGCGTCGAGATCGAGCACGGCGCTTTTGACCGGCAGGTAGGCAGCGGTTCCAAAGAGCATGTCCGTCGCGACAGCGTACATCTCGATGGGGCTCGCGTCGAACGTCTCGTTGTCAAAGGGATCCAGGCGGTCCTGGACATCGTTGAAGATAAAGTCGTAACCCACAATGGAGCCCGTGGACGCAAACGATGCGGCGCCCATGAAGCGGTTGTCGTTGCAGAAAGCCAGGTTGATGCGGTTGGCGCGGCCGATCTGGTGCGACTTGTAGTTCACGCCGTTGAGGGCGCCGGCCGATACACCGTAGACAGCCGGAATCTCGACGCCGGCCTCCATGAGAACGTCGAGCACGCCCGCGGTAAACTGCCCGCGAAAACTGCCACCCTCCAGGACGAGCGCGACCTTGCCGGCGTTCTTTGCCTTATCTTCTGCAGTCATATTAACCTCCTGCGATTGCGTTTTGGCCTTCTTCTACCCAGTTTTGGAATGGCGAGCGCGCAGGTTTTTTGAGGCGGCAAGTGAAGCGGAAAGTGTGTCCCAGTTTGAGGCGAGATTCCGGGACGGATTTTCCGCTAGCCATTCATTTGGAAACTGCATCCCATTCCGAACGAGGATTCCGGGATGTACTTTCCGCTTGAGCTGCCATTGGGAAAGCATGTCCCACTCTACGGCTCGATTCCGGGATGCGGTTTCCGCTTGAGGCATCATCCGGAAACTACATCTCAGTCTGAGCGCGGATTCCGGGACGTGCTTTCCGCCTGGGCTGCCATCGGGAAAGCGTGTCCCGGT
This sequence comes from Collinsella sp., assembly GCA_019419525.1. Taxonomy (GTDB): domain Bacteria; phylum Actinomycetota; class Coriobacteriia; order Coriobacteriales; family Coriobacteriaceae; genus Collinsella. Next base: position 3,856 of record DXZU01000017.1, on the reverse strand, counting down.
CTGCGTTGCCAAGGCGTTTTCTTTACGCCCGCGCCCTGCACAGAGTTCGATTCTCCGCGGTACGGGGGATCCGTTGATGCGGCGCATGGCCGGCTGAGATTCGATAAACATCGCATCCATATTGAGCTGATAGTTTGCGCGGAGAATCCGCGTGTTCGCTTCGCGAACCCGCACCGGCTTCGGCCGCCTGCCGGCGTCCTCGCCCGCTCGCTACAAACGCTCCGCGTTTGTTTAACGCTCGCGCCCTGCACAGAGTTCGATTCTCCGCGGTGCGGACTAGAAATAAAAAGGCAGGTAGATACGAATATCTACCTGCCTGTTACTTCTGGTGGAGGCGCGGAGAATCGAACTCCGGTCCACGAAAGCCCCCTGATTGGCATCTCCAAGCTCAGTCGCTGGTTTAGTCTCGGACGCTTTGCGCGCAGCGACACGCTCGCGGCGTCCTAACCGGTTCGGTCTTAGCCTGCGCCATACCGATTACGTGCGCAGGAGCATTCCCCTAACATGACGTCGCGCCGGTGTCGGGGAAATCACCGGGTTGACGCGCCGCTATAAACTAAGCAGCGAGAGCCATAGGCTCAAAAGAAGAGTTGTTGTCAATTCAATTTGACGGTACCCCTGTTTAGCGAGGCGAGGAGACCTCGGCTTGCTTCCTCTCTCAGAGCTATCGTGTCGAAACCAGTCGCCCCCGAATGTCGGGAAAGTCTGGATGGCATTGGGCGCGAGCACCCAACGCCCGTCGACTATTCAAGGAACATACGGGGCGAGCCCCGCTTGTGGAGTGTTATCTTACCACGTTCTGAAAGCGGACAGCTGTTCTATGCACGAGCTGTGAAGACCCCAATGTGCGCCGCACTTCGCACTTTTGCTACCGATCGCGTCACGTATATTTTCGCCAAGCAAAATTGACCCGTCGAAAGGACCGTTATGGATACCAAGCAGCAACTCGTCAATGCCCTCGCAGGCCTGGGCTCAACCATTACCGAAGCTATGGATGTCATCGAGGGCTTTGTCCCCTGCGGACATCCCGCCCTCACGGTATCAAACGCACTCGTCGCGCTGGACGCCGACGATAATGCAGCTCTCGCCCAGCAGCTTGAGACCGTCGAGAGCTTTATCGACCATGTAAGTGAGAACCGCGGCGTGCCCGCCTACCACGGCATCGAGGTCGAGCTCACGGGTCCCAAAGCCGATCTGTTCGCAGCAATCCGCGAGGTAGGCACCCTTATGCAGACCGCGGGCGTCAAGAACACCCAGGTCAACGAGTGGGTCTACCGCAGTCTGGCAGCACTCAACAGCTCCGACGAAAAGGCAGCCGAGCAGCTCGCAGAAAGTCCCACCATCAAAGCTGCACTTGCCTAAAAAGGCCTGCACCCTGGCGGCTGCGGTACCGCCCGAATGCAGGCCATAAGCTCAATCGAAAACCCTAACGCAGGTATGCCTTCGCGTTGCTCAGGCTGTAGGCAATCGTCGAGCCGTTGTGCAGTAACGACGACGTCTGCGGGGTAATCGCGCCGGTAATACCCAATGCCAACAGCGCCGAGTTGGTGAGCATCACCTTAGAGTAGGAGCTCGTCAGACGATCAATGAGGCCCTGACTCATGCGGCGCAGGCGCACGATTGCGGCCAAATCCGTATCGGTCAGGATGATATCGGCGACCTCCTTGGCGATGTCGCTTCCGCCACCCATCGCCAAGCCCACGTCGGCCAAACCGAGCGCCGGCGAATCGTTGACACCGTCGCCCACCATGGCAACGTGGCGCCCCTCGCCCTTAATGCGCTCCACATACGCGTACTTGTCCTCGGGCAGCAGCTCGGCCTTAAACTCGTCGACCCCTGCCTCGCGAGCAATGCGCTCGGCCGTGCGCTCCGAGTCGCCCGTGAGCATAACGACATGCTTAACGCCCAACGCGTGCAGGTCGGCGATGGCCTCACGGACCCCGGCCTTGAGCGGATCCTCGATGCCGAGCACGCCGACGACCTTGCCGTCGACCGCCAGATACAGCGGCGACAGGCCCTGCATCTGGGACTCAATGCGCTCCTTAATGTCGGAATCGAGCTGCGCGCTCTCGTCCTCAAACACAAAGTGTGCCGAGCCGATAATCGCGCGACGCCCTTCGATGGACGAAGCAATACCATGCGCCACGATGTACTCGACCGCAGCATGGCGCTCGCGGTGCTCGAGCCCGCGCTCGCGGGCGGCGTTGACCACGGCACGCGCCACCGGATGCGGGAAATGCTCCTCCAGGCAGGCAGAAAGGCGCAGGACCTCGTCCTCGCTCCAGCCGTCGGTCGTCAGCACGCAAGCCAGGCGCGGCTGCGCCTCGGTGAGCGTGCCAGTCTTATCAAACACAATGGTGTCGGCCTTGGCAAACGACTCAAAGTACTTTGCGCCCTTGACCATGACGCCCATCTTGGCAGCATCGCTCATAGCGGTCATGACGGCGACGGAACCCGTGAGCTTGAGTGCGCACGAGTAGTCGACCATCAGCGCCGCCGAGGTCTTGATAAGGCTGCGCGTGGTGAGCGCAACCAGGCCCGCGAGCAGGAAGTTCCACGGGACGATCTTGTTGGCGAGGTCCTCCATATGCGACTGGCCCTCGGATTTGAGCGAGTCGGCCGTCTGCACGAGCGAGACGATCGAGCGCAGTTTGGTCTGCGCCGTGTTGGCGCGCACGCGCACCAAGATGCTGCCGTCTTCCACGACGGTACCGGCGAACACGTCGTCGCCTGCGCTACGCTCGACGGCCAGCGGCTCGCCGGTCAGGGTCGCCTGGTTGACCATAGCGCTCCCCCGCTCGACGACACCGTCGATGCAAATGGACATGCCAGTGCGCACGGCGACCAGATCGCCGGGCTCGAGCTCGGTCGCAGCAACGCTTACCTCGGTGTCGCCAACAACCTTTTGCGCCTTGTCGGGTACATCGAGCAGCGAGTTGATGAGCTCGTTTTCACTCATGGCGCGGGTGTAGTCCTCGAGCAGCTCGCCCACGTTGAGCAGGAACATTGTCTGGCCCGCGGTGTCGACATCACGCTTGACGAACGAAATGCCGATGGCCGAAGCGTCGAGCACGGGAACGGTCAGGCGCGGCTGCGCCAGCTCATGAAGGGCAGCGCGCAAAAATGCCATGTAACCGGCCACGACAAACACCGCACGCAGAGGCGTCGGCAAGAACCAGCGGCGCGCGTAGTGGGCGCCGACGAGTGTCGCCAGGTCCATAACGAGTTTGTGCTTGCGCGGCTCAAGCTGCATCACATAGCCCGACTTGGCATCGGCGATAGCTTGAGCATCGAGTGCGCCCAAGGCGTCGAGCACGCTCGCGCGACGTGGCTCGTCGTATTCGAGTGCCATCTGGCCGATGCGGCCGTAGACGCGCACCTTGTGCACGCCGTCGATGTCGCCGCCAAGCTTAAGAAGTGCATCGAGATCGCTCTCTGGCACAGGACCCGCCAATTGAAGACGGGTCCTGCCGGGGATCTCGCTAATAATCGAGAATCTCATAGTTTGTGCCTGGGAGCGTTACTCGGCTGCCTCGTCAGCAGCGGCCTCGCTCTGGGTGATGTAGGCCGCCTCGGCAACCATGTCGTCGACATTAGCCTTGGCCTGCTCGACCATGTCCTGGTAGCCGTTCTTGATGCGCATGCCGCACGCGATACCCTGCACGCAGGCGTTCTTTACCGGAGCGCTGGTGAGCAGCTTGATGCCAGCCGTACCAAGCAGAAAACCGCCACCAACAAGCAGGGTGTTGAACGTGGACTTCTTCATGATGTCTCTCCCTTTTGCCGCATTGGACGCGGCATGGTGACGCATAATTTCTTTCGCAAATTGACAACCGCATAGCGGAACACGGCCCGC
>DXZU01000016.1 GCA_019419525.1 Collinsella sp. | reverse complement strand
CGCAACGCGTTGCGCTGAGTCCTGAGGCTGTTGCAATGAAAATGAGAATCAAGGTAAAAATCAACACCGTGGTCATTGGCCCCATCGGTATAGATAAAGCTATTCTCATCGGAAAGAATATCTTCGCCTTCAAAAACGGCCGCAACGGTATAGGCGAAGGCGACATCATCCCCTTCGCCATCATCCAAATAGTTTTCACGAATATCGTCCATCTTTGATGTGATATCCGCATTAAACTCTGATCTGTCGAACGTGATGCCCATACGCCACTCCATCCTAAATGTGCTTAAGCGAAATTAGATCACCACTCATTAGGGCGATCAAGATCTCAAACCACCAAGCGGCAGCCACATTTAGAAATACGGCAGCGAGGTCATGCGACGGATAACATACGCCGCCGTCCAAACGCCAATTCAGTCCGTTGTCTCAATCTGCCCGCAAAAGCGCCGGGCCGGGGAATCACTTCCGGCCCGGCGCTTGTTCGTCCTACTTGTTCCCGTCCCCTGTGGGTGAGTTCTTTTGGTTGCGACGGTTACTCCGGGTCACGTTGTGTTCCTTGTAGTAATCGGGCGCCTCGTTGCCGCTCGCACTAATGGGGTCATTGCCGGTGAGGGTGTCGGCAATATCCTGCACGAACTTAACGAACAGGCTCGAATCGTCGGTCTCGGACGAATCAAAGTCAAAACCGAACTCCACCGCGCCGCCGATGATCTTGTCCACGCACTCCGGGTCGTCGCCGTCCAGCCAAATGACCACGGTGTATTTGTCCACATCGCCCACCTGATACTGCAGCAGCAGCTTTTGGTTTTCGTCCATGATGAGCGGCTTGCCGGCGAGCATGGGCGCGCTCATAAGAAAGTACGCCTCGTCCAGGTTCTCTTTGTACGTGGCGAGCATGTTGAAGTCGGTTTTTTGGCCCATGGGCACGTCGAATGCCACCTGAAGCTTAGTCCCCGGCGTTATCTGTTGCTCTGCCATGTATTCTCCCCCAGTCGCGGGCGCCGATATCATCGTCGTGCGCGATGCACATTGGGCTATTGTAACTGCTTTGCCGCAGGTTTCGATGTGCAGCGCGTGAAATGGCGCGGATGTGAGGCGGGGCAGCCACTAGTGCAGCTGCCCCGCGCGCTCCGTCAGCCGGTACTTGCGGTTGCGGCTCGTCGCCGGCGCCGTGGGCTCAAGCTCGCCTTGTGCGATAAGCGCATTGACGCGTACCCTAACCTGGGAGACGGTGAGTCCCGTGCATTCTGCCAGTTCACGTGTTCCCAGTTCGCCGTTGCGCTTGAGTGCCGCCACAATTAAGTCCCCGCCATGATCGATTTGTTCAACCTTCGCTCGGTAGAGGACAACCTTAAACCGGTCGAAACCCGGGCAAAACAATGGCTCGGCCAGACCTTGCGCACGCATGGCATCGAGCATCATTGGAATGCCCGACCCGTTGCCTTCGGCAGGAGAGCCCGCGCCGTCGGGCAATGGGGCAAGCGACATGAGTTTCACAAGCGTCGCATTGCGACATCGGGAGCTGCCGTCAAACAGGTTCTCGCGAGTCTTTCCTCCGTATAGGCCGCCGGGGTTCGTCACTTCGATACGGTCATCAAAGACGTCAACAGCGATCGACTGCCCACAGAACCGGTCTCCGTATTCTCGGTGGATTACGGCGTTGGCGATTGCCTCGCGCAGGACCTCCTCGGGAATCTCCAGCGAGTCGACACGCGAGACGCCTTTGATCATCGAGGTTCGTCGTAAATTCTTGGCGACCGCCGCGACGGCATCCGAGATCATTTCACCCAACGTCCCCTCGCAGATCGTACGGTCCATGAACCTCAACGACCCCGCCGCGCCCTTCTGCGTTCCGGCATAGACCGCCACATCGATAAAGAGCTTGGGATAGAACTGCTGAGGATAGGCACCCGCGGCCAGGAGCCCGGCCTTAGTAACATTGCCCTGGGAGTCGAGGAAATTCAGGCGCTCCAGCTTCGTTTTCTTGTCCGGCGCGCCGCGCATTGCACGGGGTGTCAGCGAGAAAGCACGCTCTATCGTGCGGTCGACCAGGGCCTCGTCAAGATCGCCTGCGACCGCGCCGGGCACTGCATCGCGATCACTGGGGCTCGCCCGTTCATACGATGACAAGGACAGGACCTCGGTCGACGAGAGCGGAACATCTTTATCATCGATGCGTTTGTAGCTGCCGCCTTGAGCGCCCCGCTCTATGACATAACAAGGCTTGCTCGACGGGTCGAGCTCCTCAATCGTGATGACCAGAACCACGGTGCCCTGGAGCTCCACGCGTTCAATGGTGTATTTGGGCGGATTGGCCAGTTTTCCGCGCCCGCCGGCATCACCCATGCCCGCTACGAATTGGTTGAGCACCTTCTCGGTCTCAAAGTTCTCAACCGGGACAAAGCCCGCGCGCTCGCTCACGCCGAGCACGATAATTCCGCCAGCGGTATTCGCGAATGCGCTAACCGTTTCCCATACGTCGCGGGAAAGCGTCGTGGCGCTCTCCTTGACCTCGACGTTAAGATCGTCCGAGCCCATGCGCCTTAAAGACTCGAGCAGACCGGTCAGCTCGTTTTCGTTCATCTGCATGTCCTTTCGCTCGGACCGGCGGAGAATGCCGCGAATAGATTTCCTTCGTCTCTCAGTTATCTCTCGTAATTATCTCTCATCTTTCTGCTATCTCTCATATTAGAGATAAGTGAGAGATGAAAGATAAGATATCTGCCATTTGTTTCATTTAAACATGTTTTTGCTGGTAGAACAATCAGTATTGAGACAATACCATGATTGCTTGTCTCTTTGCTGCTCAGTTATCTCTCGTATTTATCTCTCGTCTTTCTGTTATCTCTCGTATTAGTGACGAATGAGAGATGAGAGATACGTGAGTGATGGACGAGCGTGGTTTTTTTGAACGGTCGGAGAATCCCTCAAACAAAAAACGGGGCCGGCCTTACGCCGAGCCCCGTTTTCAAACGGTCAGTTAGTTATCCAACGCGCGAGCATAGCAGTCAACATTACGCCGCCGCGAACACTCCCAAGCCCGTTCCGATGATGCAGATCGCGAAGATACCAATAATAATCCAAATGGTCTTGACGCCCTTTTTGTACAGGGCAACGCAAGCGAACGTTGCCAGCAGGGGCAGCAGACCGGGGAAGATCGAATCGAACAGATCCTGCAGGACAATCTCCGAACCACCCACGTCAAAGGTCAAAGCTGTGGACAGCGAGACCTGTGCCGCAATCATTGCGCCAATGACGGTCATTCCGAGGACACCGGCAGCATGCGTCATGCGAGACATAAGGTTGTTCTCTTCGGACTGCTGCAGGAACTTGGTTCCCAGGTCGTATCCCAGATGGGCGGCGACGATACGCGTTGCAAAGTTAATCACGGAGTAGATGAGCGCGTACACGATGGGGCCGAGCGGGTTGCCCGTCGACGCGATGCCAATACCAATGCCGGCGGCGACCACGCGGAACGTTCCCCAGTAGAACGAATCGCCAATGCCGGAAAGCGGTCCCATGAGGCCGACCTTCATGGCGTTAATCGAGGACGTGTCGAAGTTCTTATCGGCAGCCGCCTGCTCTTCCATCGAAACCGTTAGGCCGGCTACAAACGGAAGCACATGAGGCGTGATGTTAAAGAACTCGGTATGGCGATCAAGCGCCGCATAGTAATCGTCGTCGTTGGGATAGATCTTTCGCAGGGGCTTCTGGATGGTGTACATGAAGCCCATTGCCATCATCTTGTCGTACGACTGCGAGCACTGGCTCGTAAACTGGCGAAGGAACATGCTCCGATACATATCGGGAGTCATAATCGCGTCCTTCTTGGCCTCTTTGAGATCGGTGTTCTGGGTAGCCATTAGAAGTCCTCCTCTTCATCCTCGGCAACCGCCTGCGGACCGGCCGAGCCCTCGCGGAAGGCCAGGAGCAGCGCGACGCAGATAGCGGCAGCGGCAACACCGACAACGTCCATCTTGAGGTAGATGACCATAATGAATCCCAGGAACAGCCAGGGAAGAAGCTTGTTGTCGCCCATAGTCCTGATAAGAAGAGCGAAGCCGATGCAGACCATGACGCCGGACGCAACGTTGAGGCCGTCCATCACAAACTGCGGAATAGCGTTAAGCGCATTGTTGATGAGGTCGGCACCAAAGAACAGCGAGCAAAATACCAGCAGTGCAGACGGAATGCCAATCGACAGCGGCACGATGGTCAGATGGTACAGATTCGCCTTGGCAAGATCGCGATTTGCCATAGCGGTCTCAATCTTCTTGCAGGCAAAGGCACCCGGAACGGCGTAGCAGAAGTTGCGCCACACCTGAAGGAAGACGGAGACGGGAAGGGCGAGCGCGACGGCAGTTGCCGTGCCCGTACCCGTAATGACGGCAAACGCGCAGCCAAGCACGCCGGAGGCATAGACCTCGGGAGGAACCGCCGCGCCGACCATGATGGCGCCCATGAACATGGACTCCAAAGCAGCGCCGACGATAACGCCCTGCTGGACATCGCCAAGGATCAAGCCAACGAACAGGCTCGTAAACAGCGGACGACCAAGCATCGTAATGCCAAATAATTGCTCGTCCATGGACGCAATAAATGCGACCAGTGCAACTAGAAGATACTGGACAACCATTTCGATCAACCCCAGAAACAGGTCTGCAGGCGAGGCATTCTGCGCAGCTCGCCTGCAGACAACCGCAGCAATTTGAGAGGATTAGTAGTTCATCTGGTGATAGTAACGACGCGTGGTGAGCGGGTGGTTACGGACGTGCTCGAGATGGCAGCTCAGGCGCTCGGTGATGGTGTAGGTGACCATCGGGGAGACGATCTTGCGGAACTCGGGGTCGCTGAACGGCAGCTCGACCTCGGCGGTGTCGAACTTGTTCACGCGGACATGGACGCCCTTCTCGTCGGCGAGCATGTGGGTGAAGTTGTCCACGCGGTCCATGAGCTTACGGGTGTCGTCCTCGCCGTAGAGCATGATGAGGCTCGTGCCCTCCTCGCACAGCTCGATGGTGCCGTGGAAGAACTCGGCGGCGTGGATAGACTTGGTCTTGATCCACTGCATCTCCTCGAGGATGCACATAGCGTAGTCGTAGGCCTCACCCCAGAGCATGCCGGAACCAATCACCATGTGGTAGTCGGTGTCCTTGAAGTCCTCGGCCATGGCGGCGCAGCGCTCGTCCTGAGCGTCCTTGGCCTTGATGAGGTAAGGAGCGATGTTGCCGAACTCCTCCATGAAGGTGTCGTACTTGGGGAAAGCGCCGGCGTTCTTGAGGAAGCGGGCGACCAGCGTGATCTGGTAGGTGTAGATGGCCTCGCACAGGACGTCGTCCTCGGCGAAGCTGAAGAACTTGTAATCGGCGTACTCAGTGGCCGGGGTGTTGTCGTTGGAGACATACATCAGCGTGCGGGCACCCTGCTCCTGGCAGAACTTGGCGGCCTCGATAATCTCGGGGGTGGTGCCGGTGCGGGTGGAGAAGACGCAGACCGAGTCCTTGTTGAAGGTCTTGGGCGGGCATGCGAGGAACTCAGCGGCAATCTCGCAGTGGACGTCGACGTCGGCCGTGGTGGTCTCGACCCAATACTTCATCGGGAGCGTGTGGGCCCAGGTGCCGCCGCAGCCGATGAAGAAGATGTTGGAATAACCCTGCTCGCAGACCTTGTCCACGGCAGCCTCAATCTGAGGACGGAGAGCGAGGGCATCGCTCACAACCTTCTCGTAACGAGGCTCATCGAAATTGAACATCCCTTACTCCTAACTCACTTGGATGAACCCTTCATTCATCCCATGACGTTATAATACTTTATATAACTAACTATGCAAGAGCTATTTCAGATTTTTTTGATTTTTATTTAATAAAAAGCCCGCCGATCAAATGATCGACGGGCTTAAGAAAGGAAGACCTAGTTAATAAATGCTAGACAATGGCATGTTTCCAGTTAGAAAACGTCCTTGGCAAATACCTTTGAGTCATTGGGGACCTGACGGATTTCGATAACCACGCCATCGTTGACAAGCTCTTGGATATGCTCGGCATCGGTTTCGGTCGCAAAGATCGCGGGGGTCGGATGAAGCGTGGTCTCGGGAGACTTTCGAGTTCCGCCCAGATTGATCTCCTTGATGTCTTTGCAACCCTTAGCGAGACGATAGGCATCCTCGATCGTCTCGACAATGATAAACAGCGAATACTTGTCGGTAACGCCGCTGTTGAGCGCCTCGATGGCCGCGTTTACGTCTTTTATGACGAGCTTCACGCCGTTGGGACGAGCTAGCCTCAAAGCGGCTTTTCTCATGTCGTCTTTTGCCACGGCATCGCTGGCACACAGGATGCAATCGACATCCAGCGCATGCGTCCAAGACATGGCGACCTGGCCGTGAATCAATCGGTAATCGACCCTCGTAAGCTTAATCATCAAAATCATCTCCGCACGTAATAAAGGTAATGACAGGGTTGAATTATTCGTTGAAGCTTGAGCTAGAACTCTTCTTCTTCGACATCGGCGAGCATATCCGCCGCCTCACAAAGCTGAATAAATGAACGCGACCCCTCGACCGCGGCTTTGGCCTTGTCCGCATCCAGGGAGTCCAGCTGTGTAACCATTTCCACCAGCAGCGGCAAGTTCATTCCGGTGATCAACGTAAACGATCCGGCAGTCTGCCTCTGAATGAATTCGTTGTTTACAGAGCCGCCAAAGATGTCAGTCACGACAAACCAAGAGTCGGCAGGGTCCCTCATCTCCATCCAAGCATCGATAAGCGCTGCGACATCCCTCGTGTCGTCATCGATATAGGCGCACAGGCACTCGATTCGGTCGTTAGTGCCCATCAGAATCTCCAGAGAGCTTTTCATGCCTTGGGCGAGATAACCATGACTCGCTAGCAATATCTTATTCATAGTTCTCCAATACCAATAGGACGTACTATATTGTCATAACAAAGTATATTAGCAATCTGCCCTACGTGGTGTGTCTATTTTCCAAATCCGCGAACGGTAGCAATTGGTCGGTAAATCGACCAATCTATCTCTAATTTACAAGTAGAACTTCAGTCGCTCGGTGCAGTACACCTGACGGGAGATGAAAAGCGGCTCGCCGCTTGGAGCATAACGTCTATCGACAAACAGAAGTAGCGGAGAGTCCAGCTCCACGTTAAGGTATGCCGCCTCGAGCTCGCTCGCATAGCAGACCTCGAGCGTACGCGTGTTGGGGCCCATCTTGATCCCCTGGCGATCGAGTACCGCCATCAGCGAATCCTCGAGGGACTCATGCTCCAAAAAAGAAAGCGCAGCGGAATAGCTATTGGTTTCCAGCATCGTGGGCTTGTCATCCACAAGACGCAGACGACGACTACGCAATACCTTTTGGGTATCGTCTACGCCCAGAAACTTCGCGTCTCGCAGGCTTGGGAAGTCCCAGCCCATTGCGAGAACCCTGGTAGACGCCTGTTTTCCCGCAAGCTGGCACGAATGGGTAAAGCTCTCACGGTCGTCCGCGGCATACATCTGTGTGTCCGACGAAACGAACGTGCCCTTGCCTCGGGCCCTCTCAACAAGCCCAGCATCTTCCATTTCTTTAATTGCGGAGCGAACCGTTATTCGGCTCACGCCAAATTGCTCGATGAGCTCCGCCTCGGTCGGAAGCTTATCTCCCGGGCGGTACGTGCCGTTGGCGATCGAATCAGAGAGCGCACGGACAATCTGTTTGTACAGGGGGACAACGCTATTTGCTTCAACCATATCAACCATACCTTTGCAAGGAATCAGCAGCTTATAGATAGATGACTTATATTGTATTAGAAGAACTTTTTAGGAGTCCATATATTTCCTAAATGATTCGGCAAACGGGGTGTAATTTCACTTTAGCGGGGTGCAGCGGCTACCCGCGGCATTCGTTATCAACCTAACTAGACTAGTCCACCCACATCGTCTTCAGTTCGCCGCAGAGCCGCGGCCCCATATGGGTATACTCTCGAGGATTCGACTCAATTCGCCCCCGCTGGGGCGTCAAAGGAGACTGCATATGCCCACCACCTCAACCGACCCGCGCGCCGCTGCTGCCGCGCTGCTGGTACCCGGTACCATCTGCCACGGTTTTGCCGTCGAGCGCTGCGAGACCGTGCCCGAGCTCGATTCAGACGCCTACGTGCTGCGCCACACTGCCTCGGGCGCTCACCTGCTGTACCTGGCGTGCGACGACGAAAACAAGGCCTTTGCCATTGGCTTTAAGACGCCGCCGGCCGATTCCACCGGCGTGTTCCATATTCTTGAGCACTCAGTGCTGTGCGGGTCGGCCAAGTTTCCCGTCAAGGAGCCGTTTGTCGACCTGATTAAGAGCTCCATGCAGACGTTCCTCAACGCCATGACCTACCCCGACAAAACCATCTACCCCGTTGCTACCACCAACGAGCAGGATCTGTACAACCTGATGGACGTGTACCTGGACGCGGTGTTCAACCCGGCCATCTATACCAAGCCCACCATTTTTGAGCAGGAGGGCTGGCACTACGAGCTGGACCTGCCGGAGGGCGCCGAGGGCGAGGGCGACGGCAGCTCCGAGAGCCTGCGCGAGGGCACGCTGCGCTACAACGGCGTGGTGTTCAACGAGATGAAGGGCGCGCTGTCCGACCCCATGAGCGTGCTGGACGACGCCGTCAACGCCGCGCTCTATCCCGACACCGCCTATGCGCACGAGAGCGGCGGCGACCCACGCGCGATTCCCGCGCTCACCTACGAGCAGTTCCTGGATACGCACGCGCGCCACTACAATCCTTCCAACTCTTATATAACGCTCTACGGCGACCTAGATGTGGACCGCGCGCTGGCATTTTTGGACGAGCGCTATCTGTCGCAGCCGAGTGCCGCGAGCCGCCGCATGGACGCAGCCGTTGCCGCCGGCGAGGACCCGTCCACGCTGGCGCCCAATCCGCTGGGCGTGCAGGCGCCCGTGACCTGCGAGTATCAGCGCGTCGAGATGGCCACCACGCCCGAGAACGCCCTGGTGGGCCTGGGTCTTGTACTGGGCAGCGCGCTCGACCGCAAGCGCACAATCGCGGCGGATATCCTGTTCGAGGCGCTGCTGGGTTCCAACGAAGCGCCGGTTAAGAAGGCCATTCTTGCCGCCGGCCTGGGCGGCAACGTGGTGAGCTACACCGCGGCCGAGAGCCTGCAGCCCTACGAGCTCATCATGCTGCAAAACGCGCAGCCCGGCGTGGCGCGTGAGCTGCGTCGCGTGTTCCAGGACGCCTGCCGCGACCTGTGCGAGCACGGCGTTCCGCGCGAGCGCCTGGAAGCCATCATCAGCAGCAACGAATACGACCTGCGCCAGCGCGACTACGGTATCGCCGACGGCGTGGCCATTGCGTGCGACGCGCTGAGCACCTGGCTCTACGATGACGACGCCGCGACGCTGGCGCTCAAGTATGGCCCGGTGTACGAGGAGCTTCGTGGCGAGCTGGACGGCAGCCATTTTGAGGACCTGCTGCGCGAGCTCGTGCTGGAGAATGACCATATGGCGCTGGTCGAGCTGGTTCCGGTAGACGCTGTCGAGGGTGCAGAGGGTGCCGAGGCCGCCGAGCTGGCTGCCAAGCGCGACTCCATGTCCGATGCCGAGCTGGCGGACGTGGTCGAGCGCACGGCCGTACTACGTGCCGCGCAGGAGGCCGAGGACACGCCCGAGGACAAGGCAACGCTGCCGCGCCTGCGTGTATCCGACATTGGCGAGGCGCGCCCCGAGCCGCCGCTCGTCGTGGACACGACCGCGCCCATCCCCTGCCTGCGCCACGGCATCCCCACCAACCGCCTGGCCTACGCCATGCAATACTTCGACCTGAGCTGCGTCGCATTTGAGGACCTGCCCTACGTGACGCTGCTCTGCCGCCTGCTCAAGCAGCTGCCCACACGCGAGCATTCGGCCGAGGAACTTGACAACTTACTCGCCGGCAAGCTGGGCTTTTTGAGCTTTACGACCGAGGTCATGACCCAGCCCGACGTGGACGGCGTGCGCCCCTACCTGCTGGTGAGCGCCGGCGCCTTGTCCGAGAAGATCGATGCGCTGGCAAGCCTGCCGCGCGAGGTGTGGTCGAGCACGCTATTGCTCGACGCCGATGCCGACCGCGTGCGCGACGTGCTCACGCAGATTCGCATTGGGCTCGAGCAGGGCTTTATCAACAACGGTCACTCGGCGGCGCTCGGTCGCGCGATGAGCTACAGCTCGCCTTCGGCCGTGGTGCGCGAGCAGCTTTCGGGCGTGGATTTCTATCTGTTCCTGCGCGATCTGCTCGACCACTTTGACGAGCGTCTGGACGGCCTGCGCACCAAGCTTGCCGAGCTGGCAGGCCGCATCTTTGTGGCCGATGGCTGTCTGGCGAGCTTTACTGGCAGCGATGAAGACTTTGGCGCATATTGGGCCGCCGCGGGCGACCTGGGGCTGGGCGCTGGCGACGGCGCCGATGCCGGCCGTGACGCGCTCGTGGTGCCGACGCCGTGCGACCGCCACGAGGCTTTTGTCATCCCCAGCGACATCTGCTTTGCGGCCAGCGCGTGCGACCCGCGTCGCCTGGGCATTGACGTGACGGGCGCCTGGGCGGTTGCTGCCAACGCACTCTCCTACGACTATCTGTGGAACGAGATCCGCGTGAAGGGCGGCGCGTACGGCTGCGGATTCCGCGCGGCCGGCGAGCGTCAGGCGGCGTTCTACACCTACCGCGACCCGGCAATCGACCCCTCGATTGAGCGTGTGGCGCGCGCAGGCGAATGGCTCGGCAGCTTTGAGCCCGACGAGGCCGCCTTTGAGGGCTTTATCGTGAGCTGCGTGAGCGGCATGGACGCGCCGGTGAAGCCGTACGCGCTCACCAAGCGCCGCAACACGACCTACCTGGCCGGGCTCGATCCGCACGCACGCGAGGAGCGCCGCGCCCAGATGCTCGCCGCCACGCCCGGTGAGCTTCGCTCGCTCGGCGCCGACGTGACGCGCATCGCAGCCGAGTCGCCAACCTGTGTCTTTGGCGGTCGAGACGTCATCGCCAAGAGCAACGCCGGCTTTAACGTCGTCGACCTGCTCAGCTAACCACAAAGGTAGATTTTTGGGACATGCCTGAAAATCTACCTTTTTCTTTTGCCGCTGCTTGGGTGGGGCAGCTCACCCCGTCCCACCAGTTTGTCTAAATCTGTAACATCTAGGCGGCAATATTGGCCCCAGATGTTACAGATCGAGACGTTTCCGAATGGCGCCGCCCCTTTGTCTCAATCTGTAACAGCTAGGCCCATTTTTGCCGAGTTAATGTTACAGATCGAGACAAACCGCCGCGAACACCTGCTCTTCGTCAAAACCACCACGAAGGTGTCCATGAACTGCCCCCTTTGCAATGGTTTGTGTGGTGGTTTGGGTGTTTGCCCAGATAAAACCTGCCAAAATAAACCTGTCCCTTTTTGGCAGGTTTGCTAGAGGAGGCTGGGATGGATAAGGTTGAGCTGCGACGGGCGGCGATTGCTCGGCGCGATGCGATTGATTTGGATGTGCGGGCGGCGAAGTCCGCCGTTATCTGTGCGCGGCTTGTTGAGCTGTTGGATCGCTTGGATGCCGCGACGCCGCACACCGTTGCCGCCTATGCCGCGATGGGTTCCGAAGTCGATCCTGCCGCGTTTGCCGCAGCGGCCGCCAAACGCGGCTGGCGCGTGGCCTATCCGTGCATACTCTCGGCAACAGACGCCGCAGCTTGTGGCCAGCGCATGTGCATGCGGGCAGTTGCCGGCGGCGATGCGTCCGCGGCTCCGTTTATCGCCCACCCCACGCGGGCCTTCGCGGCCATGGACATCGACAGCGACCGCTTCCCCATCGTGTCTGCCGAGGCCCTCGACATGGTCGTCGTGCCACTCGTAGCCTTCGACCGCGCCGGCGCGCGCCTGGGCTACGGCGGCGGCTGCTATGACCGCTACCTGCCCATGCTCTCGCCCGCATGCCAAATCATCGGCATCGCCTTTGACGAGCAGCGTGTCGACCACGTTCCCACCGACGCCCACGACCTGCCGCTACCCCACATCATCAGCGCCTAACGGCTGACGCACATCCCGACGGCCTAGTGCTCCTCGCCGGCGCGGGCCAGGTCGTAGGGCGTGGTCTGGTAGACGTAGTAGTTGAGCCAGTTGGTGTAGAACAGCTGAGCCTGGCTGCGCCAGACGTTGCGCGGCTCGGCGGTGGGGTCGTCGTTCGGGAAGTAATGCGCCGGCACCTGGGGGTTGAGCCCGCGCTTCACGTCGCGCTCGTACTCCAGGCGCAGCGTGTCGGTATCGTACTCGGGGTGGCCAAATACAAAAAAGCGACGGCTGTCGGTCGACTTGACAATGTACAGGCCAACCTCGTCGGACACGGCCACGACCTCAAGCTGCGGCTCGGCCTCCACGTCCTCGCGGCGCACATCGGTGTTGCGCGAATGCACGGCATAGAAACGGTCATCAAAGCCGCGGACCAGCGGGCTTTGCGGCTTCACCAGATAATGCTCAAATACGCCGCTCGCCTTTGCCGGCAGGTCGTACTTCTGGATACCGTAATGATGGTACAGGCCGGCCTGCGCGCCCCAACAAATGTGCAGCGTAGAGTGCACGTGCGTGGTGGACCAATCCATGATCTGGCAGAGCTCGGGCCAGTAGTCGACCTCCTCGAACGGCATCTGCTCCACCGGCGCGCCCGTGATAATCAGGCCGTCGTAGTGGATGTCGCGGATGTCGTCGAACGTGCGATAGAACGTCTCCAGGTGGCCGGCGCTCACGTGCGTGGCCTCGTGCGTCTTGGTACGCAGCAGGTCCACCTCCACCTGCAGCGGCGTGTTGGAGAGCTTGCGCATGATCTGCGTCTCGGTGGCAATCTTGGTGGGCATGAGGTTGAGGATGAGCACGCGCAGCGGACGAATGTCCTGGTGCAGTGCGCGGTACTCGGTCATGACAAAGATGTTCTCGCTCTCGAGCTGCGCGGCAGCAGGGAGGGCGTCGGGAATGCGAATGGGCATGGATGCTCCTTACGAGTCAGTTGCAGTTATGGTACAACGACCGGCCCCATCCGCGCGAGCACATCGCCCAGCGATGCCGTCAGCGGCCCAAATCACTCCAAAAGTAGAGATTACGGCATGTCCCAAAAATCTGTGGCGCTTTAGCCTAGCAAAGTGGCAACAGGACGTTACAATGGTTCGACGCGAAAAACTCGGCCGAAAGGATACATATATGTATCAGACGCGTAAGATCGGTGTGGTCGGTCAGGGCCACGTAGGAGCACATGTCGCCAACAGCCTGCTTATGCAGGGCATTGCCGACGAGCTGTACCTATGCGATATCAACGAGGCCAAGGTGACGTCTGAGGTCCAGGACCTGCGCGACTCCCTTTCGTTTGTCCCGTATAACACCAAGATCGTCAATTGCTACGACCACTACGAGGAGCTGGCCTGCTGCGACGTCATCGTCAACGCCGCCGGCAAGGTCGCGCTGGCCGCCGGTAGCCGCGACGGCGAGCTGTTCTTTACCACCGACGCCGCCCGCACCTTTGCCAAGCGCATCGTCGACGCCGGCTTCGACGGCATCTTCGTGAGTATCTCCAACCCCTGCGACGTCGTATGCACCGAGCTGTGGCACCTGACCGGTTACGATCCCAAGAAGATCATCGGCTCGGGCTGCGGCCTGGACTCCGCCCGTCTGCGCACCGAGATCTCCAAGAAGGTCGGCGTGAGCCCCAAGTCCATCGACGCCTACATGATCGGCGAGCACGGCTTTAGCCAGCTGGCTGCCTTTAAGGCCGCGACCATCGCCGGCAAGAGCCTCAACGAGCTCCAGGCCGAGAACCCCGACAAGTACGCCTTTGACCACATGGAGGTCGAGGAGCTCGCGCGCAAGGGCGGCTACGTAACCTACCAGGGCAAGCAGTGCACCGAGTACGCCGTCGCCAACTCCGCCGCGCGCGTCTGCGCTGCCGTTCTGCACAACGAGCACGCCGTGCTTTCCGCCTCCACGCTCATGACCGGCCAGTATGGCGAGGAGGGCATCTTCACCTCCCTGCCGTGCGTGATCGGCGCCGAGGGCGTCGAGGAGGTCTACACGCTCGACCTGTCCGAGTACGAGCTCGAGGGCTTCCACAAGAGCTGCCAGCACATCCGCGACAACATCGCCCAGCTCGACTGGTGGGATGCCGAGGCCTACGACGCAAAGTAGGCCGCCGCTTGACGCGACACCTCGCACACACGGCCGCAATGTAGAGCGGGCCGCGCCGGAAATCCCCGGTGCGGCCCGCTTTTTATTGACCCCAACAGCATGCCTGCAGATTTAGGTCTAATACTTTTCCTGCAAAGTGAACGAGCCAAATCGGACCCCCGAAGCATCGATACTTTTCAGACGCCATTTCCTGCGATTTCGTCGAGATTTACCTGCGGTTTTGGCACCAAAAAGTGCGGATGCTTCAGGGATCCAAAATAGGTCGTTCACTTCTGGGGAAAAGCATTTGACTTCATTATTCGACAGCTGGGACGGGGTGCCGCGACGCAGACGGGACCCTCGTTTGGCGAAGGCCCCGTCGTAAAAGTTCGCTTTCCCCGCTACTTAGTACTGCTCGACGCCCATGTAGCGACGGACCTCGGGGCTGTGGTCAAACACCTTGCCGCGGGCGGCGCGCAGCTCGCAGCTCATGTTGTAGAAGAAGATCGGCTCCAGGTACGAACGCACGCTGGCGGGCACGTCGCCTACGCCGTACTCGAGCGCATCGAGCACCATGACCGTATCGGTATGCGTGTTGAGGAATGCGAGCGCGCGCTCCTCCATGGGGCGGCACTCGCCCGATCCGAGCTGCACAAAGTAGAACACGCCGGGCTCGGTGGCCTCGAAGGGGCCGTGGAAGTACTCGCCGGAGTGGATGTAGCAGCAGTGCTGCCACTGCATCTCCATGAGCGAGCAGATCGCCATGGCGTAGGTCTGGCTAAAGTTGGGGCCGGAGCCCAGGATGTAGAAGAACTTGTGCTGCTGGCAGAGCTCGGCAAAGCGATCGCCCAGCTCGGCGTTGACCTTTTCGCGAGCAGCGGGCAGCAGCGCGTCCATCTGCTTGAGGCCAGCGTACATGTCGGCGAGCGCCTCGTAGCCCTCCTGCTGGTCGAGCAGCTCGGCAGCCATCAGAACGCCGATGCCCTGCGGGACCTCGGCCTGCGACTCGCCCTTGCCCCACGGATAGACCCAGGTGGTCCACTTGCCGTTATCGATCTTGGAGCCCGCATAGTCGGTCATGGTCACGACCTCGGCGCCGGCAGTCAACGCCATCTCGCAACCGTCGATGACCTCCTGCGTGTTGCCACTGTGGCTGCAGGCGACGACGAGCGACTTCGGCCCCAGGCTCTTGGGGGCCATCAGGCAAAACTCACGCGCGGTGTAGACCGTCGAGGCAAACGTGGTGGCCTCGCGCTTGAGCAGCTCGTTGGCCGGCATTAAGTCGATCATCGAACCGCCGCAGGCGATCCAAAAGACGTTCTCGATCTTACCCTTGCGCTCGATAATTTCCTGAATCAGATCGTGTGCGTTCACGGTGACGCTCCTCCTTGTGTGGCGGCTTTGGACGACGGCAGCTCGTACCTGCAGTCGTTCTATGTTGTTCTATTTATAGCACGCAAGCTATCGCGAGTGAAGTCGTTTCAGCAAATTTGTTCTATGTTGTTCTATCTATGGACGTTAGATGTCGAACACGTAGCGCGAGCCCACGATCTTTTGGCGCCCGAGCAGCAGGGGCCGCTCGTCCTCATCGGTAAAGTACGCCTCCATATAGAAGAGCGGCTCGCCGACCGGCACCTCCAACAGCGGAGCCGCCTGAGCATCGGCAAGCGCAATCTCCACGGTGCAGGGGTCGGACTTGAGCGGCGCGCGGCCCGAATGCTCGGCGACGAGCGCAAAGATCGAGTTATCGGCGAGGTCCTTATCGGCCAGCGTCTGCAGATAGGGATGGTCGGCGAGCGCAAAGGCGTTGTTCTCGAGCATGACGGGGATGCCGTCGGCCGTGCGCACGCGCTCGACCACGATGAGCTCGCAGCCGGGCTCCACGCCAAAGAACGCCGCATCCTCGCGCGTCGCCGCGACCACCGTACGCGACACCAGACGCGCTCCGGCCACCATGTCGTTGGCGGCACAACCCTCAGTAAAGCTCTGGACGTCGCCTTTCTGGACAATCTTGCGCTTGAGCTTGGGAGCGCACACAAAGGTGCCCCTCCCCTGCTGTCGGTTGAGATATCCCGCGCGCGACAGCTCCTCGATGGCGCGGCGCACGGTGATGCGTCCCACGCCGTAAGACTTCGCGAGCTCCATCTCGGAAGGGATGCGCGAGCCGGCCGCATACACGCCGCGCGCGATCTCGCCCTTCAGGTCGTCCATGACCTGCTGGTACAGCGGTACGGCGGATACGCCAGCGCGGTCGGTTTTATCGTCGGTTGCCATCGTTACGCTCCATCCCGCGCATGCTCGGATTCAAACTCTTCAATCGCCGCCATAAACTGCTCGCCAAAGGCGTCGGCCTTTTTCTCGCCAATGCCGTTGACCTGAATCAGCTCGTCGCGCGTCTGCGGGCGCAGGCGGCACAGGCCGCGCAGGGCCTTGTCGGAAAAGACCATGTACGGCGCCATCTCGAGCTCGGCCGCGATCTCCTTGCGCAGGGCGCGCAGGCGCTCGAACAGCTCGGCATCGTCGCCCACGCGCGGGCGCTGATCCAGCTCGGCCTCCTCGCGCAGCAGATCCACCGCACGGCGAGCACGGGCCGAGGCCTTGCGCTTGGACGCGCGACGCTTAACGGTAAAGGCAAACGCCTCGTCCTCGACCTCGCCGGCACGCGGACCCAGGCCCACGACCGGGTACCGCCCCTGCGAGGTGGCCAAATAACCGCGGCCGCACAGCTGGCCGATGATGTCCTTGATGCGCCCGACCGATTCGCTCGACAGCTCACCATAGCCGCGATCCTCGTCCAGATGCATCTGGCGGATGCGCTCGGTGTTGCCGCCGTGGAGCACATCGGCGATGAGCGACTTGCCAAAGCGCATGGGGCGCGTGGCCACATAGCGCACGGCGGCGCGAGCCATACCGGTGACGTCCTCGACCTCGAACTGCGTGAGGCAGTTGCTGCAGTTGCCACAGCCCTCGGCGTCGTCTGTGGCGGTGGCGCCCGCACCAGCCGCAGCAGCATGCTCGGCCGCGGCCTCGTCGCCAAAGTAGCGCAGCATATATTCGCGCAGGCAGCCGGTGGTATTGCAGTAGCCCTCCATCTGGCTGAGCAGACGATATCGGTTCTGGAGCGCCCACGCGCGTTGCTCGTCATCGAGCGCCTCGTCGGCAGCGTCGCCGCGGTCGATCAAAAAACGACGCATGCGAAAATCGTTGCCGTTCCACAGCAAATGGCAGCTGGCCGGGTCGCCGTCGCGGCCGGCGCGGCCCGCCTCCTGGTAGTAGGCCTCGATGCTCTCGGGCACGTTGTTATGGATGACGTAGCGCACGTTGGGCTTGTCGATACCCATGCCAAAGGCGTTGGTGGCGACCATCACCTGAATGTCGTCGTCGATAAAGGCACGCTGGCTCTGACGACGGGCGTCGTTGCCCATGCCGGCATGGTAGCGGCCCACGCGAATGCCGCTGGGGCCCAACGCCTCAGCAAGCTCGCCTGCCAGCACATCGACGGTCTTGCGGGTCGAGCAATACACGATGCCGCTCTCGCTCGAATGCGCGATCACATAGTCGCGCACCCACGCGGTCTTAGCCTTGTCGCCCATCTCCTCGCAGCCAAAGTAGAGGTTCTTGCGATCGAAGCCCGTCACCACCGTCGCCGGGTTTTGCAGGCCGAGCATCTGCTGAATGTCCGCACGCACGCGCTCAGTCGCTGTAGCGGTAAAGGCCGCCACGATGGGGCGCTGCGGCAGGGAATCGATAAACTCGCGAATCTGCAGGTAGGCGGGGCGGAAGTCCTGGCCCCATTGACTTACGCAGTGGGCCTCGTCAATGGCCACGAGCGGCACGCCAATGCCGCCGTCCGCCGCGGCCTCCTGCGCAAAGGCCAGAAAACGCGGCTCGAGCAGGCGCTCAGGTGCCACATACATAAGCTGGTAGCGGCCTTCGCGCGCCCGCTTGAGCACGGTATTTTGCTGAGCCGGCGTAAGGCTGGAGTTGAGATAACTGGGTCGCGCACCCGCCGCGAGCAACGCACGGGTCTGGTCCTCCATAAGCGACAGCAGCGGACTCACCACAAAGGTGATGCCGGGCAGCATGAGCGCAGGCACCTGGTAGCAAATGGACTTGCCGGCACCTGTGGGCATAACGCCGAGTGCATCGCGGCCGGCAAGGATCGCATCGACCATGCGGTCCTGCCCCGGGCGAAACGAGGTGTAGCCAAAATAGGCGCCGAGCGTGTCGAGCGCCATCTGCTGCATGCTATCGGTCATGGTTTCCTAACGTCCAAGTCATCTGCCGCCGATTATACGCCGCCACGCGGACCAGCGCCGAGCTGCCGCCAGCCACGGGCTACGCGGTCCGAAGGGACGAGCGTGGATTTTTGGACACTTTCCGGATGAGCGTGGAAACGTCGCTGGTTGAGCATGAGTCAGCGAAAACGCCCCTAAGCGAGCAAGGTGACGTGAAAGAGGAGGGAAGCGTACTTCGGTACGCGACCGACGATTGAACGTCAGATTGCCGCTTAGGGGCGTTTGCAGCGTCGACCGGTCCGCCGTTCGTTAGAACGGCGGAACCAAGGGCGCAGCGTCGAGCAGTTGCGCGGTTTGGCAAAACCGCGCAACTTACATCACCATGACGTAGCGGCTGCCCACGTAGTACTGCTTACCCATCAGGACCGGCTCGCCATTGGGACCGGTAAAGCCGGCACGCAGGTTGAGCAGCGGATCGTGCGGAGCGATGCCCAACTCGGCCGCCTGCTCGGTATTGGCACGAACGGCCTCGACCGTGCGGTAGCCAACCGAGACAATCGGGGTTCCGCCAACACGCTCGACCTCGGCAAAAATCGACTTGTCCTCAAGATCGGCCGTCAACAGCTCACGGTAGGCGTCAAACGGCACAAAGATGTTCTCCTCAAAGATGGGCTCGCCGTCGGCCGTACGCACGCGCTTGATATGCAGCAGCAGCGCGTCCTTCTGCAGGCCAAAGAACTCCATCTCGTTTTGGCGCGCCGGAACGATCTGGCGATCGACCACATGTGCGCCCGCCTTCATGCCGTTGTCGGCACACAGCGCGGTAAACGTCTGCAGCGTCGAGGCATGGAACTGACGATTGATGTGCGGCGTGGAAACAAAGGTGCCGCGGCCCTGCTGCTTAACCAGGTAGCCATCTGAGCACAGCTCCTCGACGGCGCGGCGCACCGTAATTCGGCTCACCTCGTACTGCTCGGCTAGCTCAAGCTCGGACGGAATACGCTCCTTGGGTGCATAAACACCTTTCTCGATCGCATCCTTGATTTCGTCGTAAATCTGCTGGTAAAGCGGTGCATTTTTGGGCGCAGGCATATCTGATCACTCTTATCAAAATAGCTAAATTTCTAATACGTATATAACGTCTAGTTTCATGTTACCTCATATTGATAAAACGATACACCCCCACCTACCAAAAAGGGACAGGTTTAATTTGGTAGGTTTTATCTGGGCAAACGAAAGCCCCTCGAAAGCAACGGGGCTTTCGAGGGGCTCATACGGAAGGGTTGCGCCAGGCCGGCAAAATACCAATACCCTACTTGCCGTCGTCCTGCTGCAGGCTGTCCTGCTCGCTGAGGCGCGCCTGCCTGCTGGTCATGCGCGCGGGCTTGTCGGGATCGGGTACGGCTGTGGGCATGGGCTCGTCGACATGACCGCCCCACCAGCCGCCCACAAAGTTGAGCGTGTGGAACACATTGATCACGGCGCCGGGATCAATGTCGCACACTAGCTTGATAATGTCCTGGCTCTCATAGGTCGAGACAACGGCGTGCAGCAGATACATCTTTTCGCGGCTGTATCCGCCGATGACCTCAGCGCAGCTAATGCCGTGCTGAAAATGGTCAACATAGGCGGTCATGACCTCGTCTGCCTTGCGCGTCGTGATCTGCAGCGTCACGCGGTCGTAGCGACGATAGAAACTGTCGATGGTCTTGGTCGAAATAAACTGGAACACGATGGAGTACGCCGCGTTGTCCCAGCCAAACATAAAGCCAAAGATCGCCAGGATAAAGCAGTTGAAACCAAAGATGACGCCCCAGATAGTCTTGCCCGTGTGGTTGGAGACCCACAGCGCGATAAAGTCGGTGCCGCCGGTGGATGCGCCGGACTTTAGCGCGATGGCAGCGCCCAGACCCGAGACCACGCCGCCAAAAATGATGAGCATAATCTTGTCGCCCAAAAACGGGGCAAAGTGAAAGATGTTGAGGAACAGCGACGAGAGCACGACCTGCATCATCGAGAAGATGACGAAGCGCTTGCTGATGCCGCTCCAGCATAGGAGCGCCACGGGGATGTTGAGCGCGAGCATGCCGAGCGAGATGTCGATGTGAACGCCGCCCAGCGAGGTAACGCGATCGAGTAGGACCGCGACGCCGGTAAGACCGCTCGGAAGCAGATCGGCGGGCTGAATGAACGCCTGGATCAGGAATGTCTGGAAAACGGCGGAAATGGTGACCGCCACGGCGGTGATGGCGCGGCGGACGATGGTGAGGCGGCCAAGTACGAGCACTCGGTCCGTGAGCTGATCGATGGCGTTCGCCACGTAGGCTCCTTTCGAAGGCAGATGTAGTTGTGGGGCATGGCCGCGATTGTAGCATGTAGCGCGAAAGGGCGCTTCAATTCACCCGCTCTCGACAACCAAAACGAGCCAGCATCTCCCCAACCAAAGAGCCCAAATTCCAAGTGAGTAGACTTTTCGCGACCCACCGAGCATACCCAAAAAAGTCACCTCTGTGACCTGCGGTTTTACTAAGGCAGATACGCTTTGTGCTCTGCCTGAGCCGAAAAGTCTACTCACTTAGTCTGAGTCGGGTGGCGCGCGCAGACGTGGTGTAAGAGCGTCCCGAGGTCCGTCGCTGCAAGT
>DXZU01000015.1 GCA_019419525.1 Collinsella sp. | reverse complement strand
GAAAGAGGCGGGCATAGGCCTTTTGGCCATGCCCGACGATTGAACGTCAGATTGCCGCTCTGGCGGGCTTGCAGCGTCGAGCGGTTCCGGCGTTTGGTAAAACGCCGGAACACAAGAGCGCCCCCTCCCGCGCACGGAACGGGAGGGGGCTAAAGGTAGGAGTCTACCGGTGGGTTGACCCCACCGGACAGACGATGACCAGGTGATCCTTTACAGGATCGTCAAGGTTTCCGTGGGGTACCCGTTGGGTACTTAGAGCAGCACGCAGGCGACGGTCAGGATGACGGCGCAGACGACGGAGAGCGCGACGATGAGCTTAAGGGCAAACTTGAGCCAGGTCGTCCACTCGATCTTGGCCAGGGCGAGACCGCCCATGATGGCACCGGAGGTCGGGGTGAACAGGTTCACGACACCGATAGCAGCGGAGAAGATCATGACCATGACCTCGGGCGAGAAGCCGAGCTTAACAGCCAGCGGTCCCATGATGGGCATGGAGACGGTAGCCATACCAGAGGTCGAGGGGATCAGGAAGGACAGGCCGAAGTAGACCAGGAAGCTCATGGGAGCGAAGATCACGCCGGACAGGCCAGCCAGAGCATTGGCGGCAGCGTCGAGGACGTAGACGTCGAGGCCGGTGTTAGCCATGAGGACGGAGATACCACGGGCGAGGGCGATGACGAGAACAACGGACATCATGTCGGCAGCGCCGGTGATGAAGGTGTTAACGATCTGCTTCTCGGACAGGCCACCGATGATACCGATCAGGACGGCCATGAGGAAGAACCAGGTGGAAGCCTCGTCGAAGTACCACTGGCCAATGGGCAGGCCGGTGATCAGGGCAGACCAGCCCTGGACGACGGCGTTACCGTCGGCGTCGTAGACGGCGCCAGCGTCGAAGAAGTTGGCGACGCCCTCGTTGAGGTCGGCCAGCGGAATGAAGCCGACGATCATGACGACGAAGGTGAAGGCGAAGGCAATCAGAACACCCTTCTGACGACCGGTGAGCTTGACCTCCTTGTGGACCTCG
This sequence comes from Collinsella sp., assembly GCA_019419525.1. Classification (GTDB taxonomy): domain Bacteria; phylum Actinomycetota; class Coriobacteriia; order Coriobacteriales; family Coriobacteriaceae; genus Collinsella. The sequence continues at coordinate 25,116 of DXZU01000015.1, read as the reverse complement.
GAAGCAGCCTTGCCGTGAGCCTCTTCGGCGTCCTTGAGCTCCTGCATCGACAGGATGGTGGAACCCTTGTCAGCCTTGACCTTCTTGGCATAGTTCATCACGAAGAAGATGGACATAGCGGTAGTGACAATCCACAGGACGGCACCGAGGCCGATGATGATGGACTGGTTGACCTCAATGCCAACGCCGGTCAGAGCGTCGACGGCAGCGCCGACGGCGAACGGGTTAACCGTGGAGCCCAGGCAGCCGCAGCCAGCGCCGAGCAGGACGGTAGCGGCACCGACCATGGGGTCGAAGCCAGCGGCCATCATGGTAGCGGCGAGCAGGGCGTAGAAGGGAACGGTCTCCTCGCACATACCATAGGTGGTACCACCGAGGGAGAAGATGAGCATCAGCACGGGAATGAGCATAATCTCGTTGCCCTTAAGCTTCTGCACCAGAACGGCAATGCCGTTGTCCAGGGCGCCGGTCTCGGTCATCATGCCGAGGAAGCCGCCCAGGATCATAACGAAGAGGCAGACGGGCAGAGCGTCAGCGAAGCCCAGGATCGGGGCGGTGCAGAAATCGCTCAGACGGGCTGCAGTAACCGCGCCGCCGGACGTACCGGAGACGATTACGGTAATCACTGCGACAATTGCCAGCAGAGCAAGAAGAATGGTGAACGATGAAGGCATACCGCGCTTTTTCTTAGCGGTCTCAGTCATAGTTCTCATCCCCCCTTCATAAATCATTTACTGATCTCGCCCGAAGCGGCTCTTCCGTGCCGTGCCTGCCGCTTGATGCGAGATTATTACCAGATAAAACCGCTCGGGGTGTGCAGCAATACACCCCGAGCGAGATGCTAGATGCTCTTACTTGAGCGTGGCGTACATGACAGCCTTGATGGTGTGCATGCGGTTCTCAGCCTCGTCGAAGACCTTGGAAGCGGGGCTCTCGAAGACCTCGTCGGTGACCTCCTGCTCGGTGATGCCGAACTGCTCGCACTTCTCGGCGCCAATGGTGGTGTTGGTGTCGTGGAAGCTGGGCAGGCAGTGCAGGAAGATGGCACCCGGGTTGGCCATAGCCATGACGTCGGAGGTGACACGATACGGGGTGAGCTGAGCGATGCGCTCGGCCCAGACCTCGTCGGGCTCGCCCATGGAGACCCACACGTCGGTGTAGATAACGTCGGCACCGGTGACGCCGTCCTTGACGTCGGTGGTCAGCTTGATGGTGCAGCCATTGGCCTCGGCGATGGGCTTGCAGGCCTCGATGACGTCGTCAGCGGGCATGCACTCCTCGGGGCCGCAGGCCACGAAGTTCATACCGAGCTTGGAGCAGACAACCATGAGGGAGCGAGCGACGTTGTTCTTGCAGTCGCCCATGAAGACGAGGGTCTTGCCCTTGATGTCGTAGTTGAAGTTCTCCTGGACGGTCAGGATGTCGGCGAGCATCTGGGTGGGATGCCACTCGGTGGTCAGGCCGTTCCAGACAGGCACGCCGGACTTAGCAGCGAGCTCCTCGACGTCGTCCTGGGCAAAGCCACGGAACTCGATGCCGTCATACATGCGGCCGAGAACGCGGGCGGTGTCCTCGATGGACTCCTTCTTGCCCATCTGCGACGAACCCGGATCGAGGTAGGTGACGCCCATGCCCAGATCCATGCCGCCGACCTCGAAGGCGCAGCGGGTACGAGTGGAGGTCTTCTGGAAGAGCAGAACGATGTTCTTGCCCTCGAGATAGCGGTGCGGAACGCCAGCGCGCTTCATATCCTTGAAGTTCTTGGAAAGCTTGAGCAGGTACTCGATCTCCTCGGTGGTGAGGTCGAGAAGCTTGAGGAAGCTACGGCCGGAGAGGTTAACACCCATGGTTCGATTCCTTTCGAAGAAATGAATTACGTAAGTATTAGTGTTGCCCGTTTAACGGGCGAAGCCGGTGCGGTTGTAGGGGGACCGCACCGGAAACGGAAAGACTTAGAGGTCCTCGCGCCAGAAGGGCATGCTCATGCAGCGCGGGCCGCCGCGGCCGCGGGAGAGCTCGGCGGAGGGCACGACGAGAAGGTCCAGGCCCTCCTTGTACAGCACGTCGTTGGTGACGGTGTTGCGGGCGTAGACGCAGATCTTGCCGGGCTCGACGCACAGGGTGTTGGAGCCGTCGTTCCACTGCTCGCGGGAGGCCGCGATCGGGTCGCCGCCGCCGCAGGGGATCAGCTTGACCTGGTCGACGCCGGTGGCGTCCTCCAGGACGTGCTCGAGGGTGTCCTCGATCAGGCGGATGTTCACGTCGCCCGGGTTCTTGCCGGCGGTCAGCTCGTAGACGCGCAGGGTGCCCATGATGGCGGGGTGGATCGTGAACTTATCGACGTCGATCTGGGTGAAGACCGTGTCGAGGTGCATGAAGGCGCGCGAGACCGGGATGTCGAAGGCCAGGATGCGCTCGACCTTGGAGTCGGAGTTCCAGAAGATGTTCTGGGCCATGACGTCGATCGCGGCGGCCTGGGTGCGCTGGGAGATGCCGACGGCGAGGGTCTTCTCGTTGATGTTCAGCACGTCGCCGCCCTCGGTGTGGAACTGGCAGTCGCGGCGGAAGTACAGCGAGACGTCCTTGTAGTCGGGGTGGTACTTGAAGATGTACTTGCCGTACAGGGTCTCGCGGTTGCGGGTGACCGAGTACATGCGGTTGAGGTTGACGCCCTCGCCGACGACCGCGAACGGGTCGCGGGTGAAGTAGAGGTTGGGCATCGGGTCGATGATCAGGTCGGACTCGGACTCGGAGTTGACCAGGGAGTCGAGGGTCGTGGACGCCGTGAGGGGCATGTCGATCTCGGACTTGGTCATGCCGGCCATGGTCTTCTTGACGAACTCGAGGTTGTCCTCGATGGAGTCCAGCTTCTCGCGGACGATCTGCGGCATGTGCTGGCCGCGGATGCCGGCCTCGGCGATGTACTGGTCGGTGAACTCGGCGCGGGCGCCGGGGACCTGGTCGAACACCTCGGCGACGAGGTTCTCGAGATAGAGGACCTCCACGCCCTGGTCCCTCAGGATCTGGGCGAAGGTGTCGTGCTCCTGCTGCGCGACCTCCAGGAACGGGACGTCGTCGAACAGGAGTCGCTCGAGCTCGTCGGGCGGCAGGTTGAGGAGCTCGTCGCCGGGACGGTGCAGGCAGACCTTCCTGAGCTTGCCGATCTCGGAAGGCACGTGCAGACCTTTCGTCATGGCCTCCTACCTTTCTTTCGGGCCCTTGTCAGGGCCGATTCGTTAGCGCCCCTCCGTGTGAGGCGTTATTGCTGACGACATATTTATATCCAAAATCAGCCCATACTTCCACCTTGCCCCCGAACGGTTTTTTATAGGGGGTGAACGGCATACACATATACTTCACGCATGGCACACTTCATCTTAATAAAGCGTATTTACGTGCTTAAACGCGTTTTCAATCCTAAAATCAAATGGAACTTAACTTTGTTAAACCATCCTCAAATTGCATATTTCCACTAAAGCTATGAATAGAATTAGCGGTTCATACCGCGTCTCAACCATTTTCATTTTTATTCAGAAAAAAGTTTGTCCTATTCATTTCTGGTAAATAAATTACCGTTTACCAGACGCTTGATACCGTTCACCGGAAACTCAGTATAAGGCCCAGCGGATACCGGCTCGCTTTACGGCCCCATTTGTAACAACTTGACTTCTCGGTATAGAAAAACGGACCCGCTTCACTAGGGAAACGGGTCCGTTTTCGATTATCTTCGGCCAATTTAGATAACGCCCTCGAAGATCATCGGAATCCTAGCGATCAAACTCCGCCAGCGCCTCGCCCAAAAGCCTCAGGCCCTCGCGCAGAACGTCCTCGCTCGCGCAGTAGCCCAGGCGTGCGCCACAGGGAAGCTCAAAGCGGCTGCCGGGTACCAGCAGCACTCCCCTCTCGGACAGCAGGCGCTTGCAGAACTCCTCGTCGTCCTCGGGAATATCCAGCTGGATAAACGAGGTAGACACGCCCTGTGGGGCCGTCCAGGAAACGCGATGCTGCGTATCGATCCAAGCCTGCGCGATATCGCGGTTGCCAAACACGATCTTGCGATTGCGCTCGAGGATCTTGTCCTTGTGCTCAAGCACATAGGTCGCCAAGGCGTCGTTGAACACACCGCCGCAGATCATGGTGTAATCGCGATAGGTACGGATGCGGTTGGACACCTCTTCGTCTGCCACGACCCAGCCCACGCGGGCCGCAGGCGTCGAATAGGTCTTCGACAACGAGTTGGTGACAATGGCCCTCTCGTACACGTCGACCATCGACATAAAGGACTCAGTGTTTTCGAGCGGCAGATACACCTCGTCGCACAGCACGTAGGCGCCCACCGAACGGGCGATCTCGGCAATCTGGCCGAGCATATCGGTATCGAGCACCGTACCGATGGGGTTCGATGCGTTGTTTATGCAGATAAGCTTGGTGTTGGGGCGCACCAAGCGCTTGAGTTCCTCGATATCGGGCTTCCAGCCGAGTTCCTCGCAAAGCTCCCAATACTCGACCTCGGCGCCCAGCGTGCGCGGAATCTCGTAGAGCGGCGCGTAGGTGGGCCACTCGGCGATAACGTGGTCGCCGGGCTCGACCACGGCCATGATGGCGTTGAGGTTCGCACCCGTGCAGCCATTGGTCTGCAGAATGTGGTCGGGATTGACCTCCCGACGATACAGCTTGGCAACCACGGCCTTAAACTCCGGCGAGCCCTCGATCCAGCCGTAGTTCATCTTCTCGCGGTCCAAGCGCTCGTAGAACGTGGCGCCGTCCTGCTCATCGAGCGCGCGCAGCTCGCCCATGGTGAGCGACGAGATCGTCGACTGGGCGATGTCCCACGTGGCACTTTTCTCCCAAACGTTGAGCCATTCCTCAACGCCAATCGTCTTGATGTCCATGGCCAAGCTCCTTACAAAAGCAGTCATCCAATCGTGTTGACGTCCCTCATACAAGATTGGGGCGGTGCGAAAACCCGCACCGCCCCAATGGGAGACATCTAATGGCAGCTAGATGTATGTATTATGACCTGTACGGGTCCTGAAAGACCTTAGAGGTCCTCGCGCCAGAAGGGCATGCTCATGCAGCGCGGGCCGCCGCGGCCGCGGGAGAGCTCGGCGGAGGGCACGACGAGAAGGTCCAGGCCCTCCTTGTACAGCACGTCGTTGGTGACGGTGTTGCGGGCGTAGACGCAGATCTTGCCGGGCTCGACGCACAGGGTGTTGGAGCCGTCGTTCCACTGCTCGCGGGAGGCCGCGATCGGGTCGCCGCCGCCGCAGGGGATCAGCTTGACCTGGTCGACGCCGGTGGCGTCCTCCAGGACGTGCTCGAGGGTGTCCTCGATCAGGCGGATGTTCACGTCGCCCGGGTTCTTGCCGGCGGTCAGCTCGTAGACGCGCAGGGTGCCCATGATGGCGGGGTGGATCGTGAACTTATCGACGTCGATCTGGGTGAAGACCGTGTCGAGGTGCATGAAGGCGCGCGAGACCGGGATGTCGAAGGCCAGGATGCGCTCGACCTTGGAGTCGGAGTTCCAGAAGATGTTCTGGGCCATGACGTCGATCGCGGCGGCCTGGGTGCGCTGGGAGATGCCGACGGCGAGGGTCTTCTCGTTGATGTTCAGCACGTCGCCGCCCTCGGTGTGGAACTGGCAGTCGCGGCGGAAGTACAGCGAGACGTCCTTGTAGTCGGGGTGGTACTTGAAGATGTACTTGCCGTACAGGGTCTCGCGGTTGCGGGTGACCGAGTACATGCGGTTGAGGTTGACGCCCTCGCCGACGACCGCGAACGGGTCGCGGGTGAAGTAGAGGTTGGGCATCGGGTCGATGATCAGGTCGGACTCGGACTCGGAGTTGACCAGGGAGTCGAGGGTCGTGGACGCCGTGAGGGGCATGTCGATCTCGGACTTGGTCATGCCGGCCATGGTCTTCTTGACGAACTCGAGGTTGTCCTCGATGGAGTCCAGCTTCTCGCGGACGATCTGCGGCATGTGCTGGCCGCGGATGCCGGCCTCGGCGATGTACTGGTCGGTGAACTCGGCGCGGGCGCCGGGGACCTGGTCGAACACCTCGGCGACGAGGTTCTCGAGATAGAGGACCTCCACGCCCTGGTCCCTCAGGATCTGGGCGAAGGTGTCGTGCTCCTGCTGCGCGACCTCCAGGAACGGGACGTCGTCGAACAGGAGTCGCTCGAGCTCGTCGGGCGGCAGGTTGAGGAGCTCGTCGCCGGGACGGTGCAGGCAGACCTTCCTGAGCTTGCCGATCTCGGAAGGCACGTGCAGACCTTTCGTCATGGCCTCCTACCTTTCTTTCGGGCCTTACTGGCCGAATGTATCAGCGCCCCTCCGTATGGGACGCTGCTTGCTGACAGCTCTAGTTATATCCAAAAACCACCTGCAATTCCACCTCGCCCCCGAACGGTCAGCAAAGTGCGATGAACGGTATATCTCATATGATTCCCCCATGATGCACTTCGGTTCTCTAAAGCAGGTTTTCAAAGGTAAATGTTCTTTTTTCTAAGGAATTAAGCTAGATTGCACAAATATTTTCATGTTTAGGAATTGCATAGCTAAAACGGTTTTCTGCATATATATGTCGTTTGTCCATGATTCAATTTGGATTCGATTATATTCAGCTCGCAATCATTCTTATTCATACATCCTCACCAATTGAGTATGGATATAGATTGTTTCTAAACGAGTTGGGCAGTTAGTTGCATGCCTTGGCAGCGTAAGAAGTAGGTAAAGATACCGTTCACGCGATACGTCCGTGCCACAGGTCGACTAAATTGAGACAATAGTGAATAGTGTTAGGCTACCGTCCCCTGTGGGGACTGAACGGACAGATGCATATGCCGAGCAAAATCGAAAAGAAGCAAGCCGCCGCAAAGCTGCGCAAACCGCCGCGCGACTTCTCATGCACGCAAAACCGAGAGCTCAGCTGGCTACGCTTTGACAACCGCGTGCTCGACGAAGCCTTCGACGAAACCGTTCCGTTATTCGAGCGACTAAAGTTCGTCTCGATCTTCGAGTCCAACCTCGACGAGTTCCTTATGGTGCGCGTGGGCGGCCTGTCCGATCTGGCGGAGCTCAAAAAACAACCTGTCGACAACAAGAGCAATATGACCGCCTCCGAACAGGTCGATGCTGTCATGGAAGAGCTGCCCGGGCTCCTTACCCGTTGGGAGTCCATCTTTAAGAGCATCGAGGGCAAGCTCGACACCTTGGGCGTTCACCGCGCCCACATCGATTCGCTTACGCCCGAGGAGCGCACCTTTGTAACCCGCTACTTCCAGGCCTACGTGTCGCCGGTCATCTCGCCGTTGGTCATTGACCCGCGCCATCCCTTCCCCAACCTGCGCAACGGTGCACTCTATCTGGCTTGTGGCCTGGACGGCGTCACCGACGAGGAGAGCCTGCTGGGCCTTATCGAGATCCCCGCCTCGATGAACCGCGTGGTCGAGATCCCCTCGCCCACCGGCACCTACTCCTACATTCTGCTCGAGGACGTCATCCTCGCCTGCCTGGACAGCTGCTTTGGCTCCTATAAGCCGCTCGACCGCGCGCTCATCCGCGTCACCCGCAACGCCGACATCGATCCGGACGGCGAGGGCGTCGAGGAGGAAGAGGACTACCGCCAGCACATGAAGCGCATCCTCAAGAAGCGCCTGCGTCTGCAGCCGGTAGTGCTCGCGGTCTCGGGGTCGCTCGAGAAGGCGACGCTCAAGACCATCCGCAAGGCGCTCGAGCTTTCTCGCCGCTCGGTCTTTACCTGCGATATCCCGCTCGACCTGGGCTACGTCTTCGGCATTGAGGGCAAGATTCCCGAGCATCTACGCAACGAGCTGCTCTTTACGCCGTTTAAGCCGCAGCCCAACCCCACCATCGATATGACCCGCTCCATCCGCGAGCAGGTGCTGCAGCACGACAAGCTGCTCTTTTACCCTTACGAGGCCATGAATCCGTTCTTGGACCTGGTGCACGAGGCCGCCTATGACCCCGAGTGCATCTCGCTGCGCATCACGCTCTACCGCGTGGCCAAGCAGAGCCGCCTGTGCGAGTCACTGATCGATGCCGCCGAGAACGGCAAAGAAGTCACGGTGCTCATGGAGCTCCGCGCGCGCTTTGACGAGCAGAACAACATCGAGTGGGCCGAGCGCCTGGAAGAGGCCGGCTGCACCGTCATCTACGGCTCCGAGGGCTTTAAGTGCCACTCCAAGATCTGCCAGCTCACCTATCGCGAAGGCATGGCGTTAACGCGTCTGACGCTGCTGGGCACCGGCAACTTTAACGAGAAGACGGCCAAACTCTACAGCGACTTTATGCTCATGACCGCCCACCCCGGCATCGGCGAGGACGCCAACCTGTTCTTCCGCAACCTGTCGCTGGGCAATCTGCGCGGCGATTACCGCTTCCTGGGTGTGGCGCCCGTAGGCCTCAAGCCGCTCATCATGCGCGGTCTGGATCGAGAGATTCAGCGCGCTCTCGCTGGCGAGCCCGCCCGCGTGTTCTTTAAGCTCAACTCGCTCACCGACCGCGAGGTCATCGACAAGATCGCCGAGGCATCGTGCGCTGGAGTCCGCGTGGACATGATCATCCGCGGCATCTCGTGCCTCAAGCCCGGTGTTCCGGGCAAGACCGAGAACGTGCATGTCCGCTCCATCGTCGGACGCTTTTTGGAGCACGCCCGTGTTTACGCTTTTGGCGTGGACTCGGACATGATTTACCTGAGCTCGGCAGACATGATGACACGCAACACCGAGCACCGCGTGGAGATCGCCTTCCCCGTGCTCGACCCCACCTGCCGCGCCCTGGTACACGAGTACATGGGCATGCAGCTGCGCGACAACGTGAAGGCCCGCAGCCTCACGAGCGACGGCACCTGGGTCCCCGTGGAGCGTGCAGAGGGTGAGAAACCCTTCAACTCGCAGGAAGCCCTGCTGGAGCGTGCCTATCGCAACGCCGAGGCCGCGCCCGAGCCCGTCATTGAGGCGAAACCCGCCCCCGAGCCCGAGCCGCAGCCGGTAGCACCCAAGGTCCAAGAGGTCCAGGCGACCGTCATTGAGCCCGAGCCTGCACCTCAGCCCGAGCCGCAGGCAGCTAAGCCCGCGCCCGAGACGAGCGCCCGTCGCGATAAGCCCGCCGGCAAGACCAAGGCCATCGAGCGCCATCGCCCCGGTCGTGTGCGCATGGGCCTGGGCCTGATCGGCCTGGGTCTTAAGACGCTCATTACCGGCAAGACGAAATAGTCGTTTGTAGAAGCTGTTTGTAGAAGCGCCCCGCATTTGAGGAAAGCCTCGGATGCGGGGCGCTTTTCCCTGCTACCATGGTGCGAACAACAACACGAATGACAGGCAGGGATATGAAGCTCACTATAGAATCGATGACCTACGGCGCAGACGGGCTGGCGCACGCCGACAACGGCAAGGCCGTCTTTGTGCAGGGCGCCGTGGCAGGCGACACCGTCGAGGCCGAGGTCGTACAGGACGGCAAGTCGTTCATGCGCGCCCGCACCACCGAGATTCTGGAGCCGAGCCCCGATCGTATTCAGTCCCCCTGCCCCTTCGTTGGCATCTGCGGCGGTTGTTCGTGGGGCAATCTCTCACGCACGGCACAGCTTGCCGCCAAAGAGCAAAATCTGCGCTCCACGCTCGAGCGCATCGGCAAGTTCGCTCCTGAGCAGGTCGATGAGCTGGTGCAGCCCATCCGCCGCACCAAGGACGACTGGGGCTACCGCAATAAAATCGAGCTCGAACCGACCGTCGTCAACGGTCGCGTGCGCCTTGGCATGCACGGTGTCGACCCCAGCAAAATCGTGACCGTCGATGCGTGCCCGCTGTTCGATAAGCGCTTCCCGAAGGCGCTCAAATCGGTCGTCGGCGCACTCAACTATCTAAGCGGCAGCCATGACTTGGGGCTCGAACGCGTGGGCATTCGCGCATCGCGCCGCACCAAGGCGCTCGAGGTCGCACTCTGGACGCCTACGGGCTCTTTTCCGCGCTCGCAGGTCTCCCGCGTGCTGGCGGACGCCGCTCATCCCACGAGCATCGTGCGCGTGATGAGCAAGGGCGAAAAGAAGGCCCGTCGCGTCTCCAAGGTTGAAATGCTCGCCGGCGAGGGCTCGTGGACCGAGAACATCGCCGAGGGCCAGATGCGCTTGTCTGCCCCGTCGTTTTTCCAGGTCAACACCAAGGGCGCCGAGATTTTGATTGATCTCGTTATGGACGCCCTCGACCCGCAGGAAGACGAGCTGGCCGTGGACCTGTACTGCGGCGCCGGCACCTTTACCCTGCCGCTCGCCCGCCGCTGCGATTTTGTCGCCGCCGTCGAAGCCTATGGCCCGGCCGTGCGCGATCTACGCCGTAACCTGGAGATCAACAAGCTCGATAACGTCGACGTCATCGGCGGCGACGCGGTGCGCGAGTTCCCCGACCAGGATGCCAACGTCTTGGTGGTCGACCCGCCGCGCGCAGGCCTCGCCCCCGAGGCGATCGACCTTATCGCCAGCACGAGTGCTCGCGATGTAGCCTACGTGAGCTGCGACCCGGCCACCCTGGCGCGCGATCTCAAACGCTTTGTCGAAGAAGGCACCTTCTCCCCCGTAAAGATCACGCCAGTCGACCTGTTCCCGCAAACCTTCCACTGCGAGACCGTCGTCCACCTTAGGCGCAACTAGCCACTTAATCATTGCTCAGAAAAATCATTGGGAAATCGAGCGTGGCAAGCGGAGATCTTCGGGGTATAAGACGGCTAATTGTATGCCGCCTATGAAAGGAACCCTCATGCCCAGCGTTGCCGTTCTCGCCGCCGATGGCTTTGAAACTATTGAATGCTTGACCATGGTCGATGTCATGCGTCGCGGCGGCGTGCGTGCCACGCTCGCCTCGATCATGCCCACGCGTGAGGTCGTAAGCTCGCTGCAGATCCCCGTGACCTGCGATGCGCTCTTTGATGAGATCAACTTTGACGAGTACGACTGCGTCGTGCTGCCCGGCGGCCTGCCCGGTGCCACCAACCTGCGCGCCGATCAGCGCGTCTGCGACGTGGTCTGCGAGTTCGCCGCGACCAAGCACGTTGCCGCCATCTGCGCTGCCCCGTTTATCCTGGGCGAGCTCGACCTACTCGAGGGGCGCCACGCCACGTGCTTCCCTGGCTTTGAGAAAAGCTTCCCCGAAGGCGCCTATACCGGCGAGAAGGTTACGCAAGACGGCAACATCATCACCGCCAGCGGCATGGCCCAGTCGCTCCCCTTTGCGCTTGAGCTGCTGCGCACGCTCGCCGGCGACAAGGCCGTCGAGAAGGTCGCCGAGGGCATTCAGCTATGATTTTGGCTTCGCAATCACCGCGCCGCATCGAGTTGATGCGCGAGGCGGGCTATGACATTCGCGTGATTCCCGCAGATATCGACGAAACGCCTTTTGATGGCGAGGCCCCGCTTACGCTCGTTGAACGCTTAGCACGCGCCAAAGCCGCCGCCGTTGCCGCCGAGCATGCCGAGCCCAATGAGCTGACGGTCGCGGCCGACACCATCGTCACCTTTGACGGCAAGATTCTGGGCAAGCCGGCAACCGAGGACGAGGCGCGTACCATGCTCCGTGAGCTTTCGGGCCGCACGCACCAGGTCGCAACCGGCGTCTGCATCGTTAAGGCAGGCGATACGGCCGCCCCACATGCCGCCGAGAGCCTGTCCTTTGTCGATGTGACCGACGTGACGTTCTACGAGCTCACCGACGAGCAGATTGAGCACTACGTCGCCTCGGGTGAGCCCATGGACAAGGCCGGCGCCTACGGCATTCAGGGCACAGGAGGACGCATGCTCGTGCATGATATATCGGGCGACTTCTATAACGTGGTGGGCCTACCCATCGCTCGCGTCGCGCGCGCGATTCAAAAGCTCTCGTAATTGCATCTGGCGCTGGGTATCCCCCAGCGCCTACAATTTTGGCGTACCGTACGGATCCCGACCGGGCACATGGCGCGGCGGAAAACCGATAGGAGTTAAACATGGATACACTGCTCGAGGCCATTGACGTCTGCGATGTCGATGGCTTTTGCTATGGCAACTATACGGACGAGGAGGCCGGCACCGGTTGCACCGTAATCGTGGCACCCGAGGGCGCCACCGGCGGCGTTGACGTTCGCGGCGGTGCTCCAGCATCGCGCGAAACCGACCTGCTGCGACCCGAGAACACCGTCGACAAGGTCCACGCCGTCTGCCTTTCGGGCGGATCGGCCTTTGGCCTGGAGGCCGCAAGCGGCGTCGCTCGCGAGCTTGAGAGCCGCGGCATCGGCCTTCCCGTCGGCCCCACGCAGGTGCCTATCGTGTGCTCCAGCTGTATCTTCGACCTCGCCTTTGGTAACCCCACCGTTCGCCCCGACATAGAGGCCGGCATCGCCGCCGTGCGCGAGGCACTCGACAACACCCCCACCACGCTCGAGCAGGGCAATGTAGGTGCCGGCACCGGTGCGACCGTGGGCAAGCTCATGGGGCCCGCCACCTGCATGAAGGCCGGCCTTGGCGCTGCCGCCGTGGCGCTCGGTCCCGTTAAGGTAGGCGCCGTGGTTTCGGTCAACGCCTGCGGCAACGTCGTCGACCCCTTCACCGGCGAGTGGGTCGCCGGCATGCGCGCCGCAGCCGATAGCGACCAGATCGTCGACATGGAACTCGCAGCCTTTGCCGCCGCCGGATCCATGCAGATGCCGCTCGACCGCACCAACACCACCATCAGCTGCATCGTCACCAACGTGGAACTCACTAAGGCACAAGCCACCAAGGTCTCCCAGATGGCCGCAGACGCCTACGCACACGCCATCCGTCCCACGCACACCACCAACGACGGCGACACCATCTACACCCTCGCCAGCGGCAAACTAGGCGCCCAGGCAAGCGCCGCCGTTCCCCTAGACCTGCTGGGCATGCTCGCCGTAAGGGCCCTACAGACCGCCATCGTAAACGGAGCCAAAACCGCCAAAACCTCCCACGGAATCCCAGGTGCTGCAAAGTAATCTCACTCGACCGTCGGTCGGAGGCGGGCGGGCATTACGTTTGCTGCTCTACAGTCCTATGCAAGACGAAGGCCACATTAAGTGGCCTTCTTTGCATGCGGAACTCGCGACAAACGTAATGCCCGCCCGCCTCCGACCGACTACCAACTAATATTTTTTCAGCCCAGGCCCCTGTGTACCGCGCGTCGAAGATCTTCAAATTCAAATAACCTGACAATCGATTCTTATAGCAGAGGCCCCTTGGCCTTTAGTTTGATACAAGTTCCGCACGAGCCGGAAAGCACTTAATGTGCTTTCCGTGCGAGCAGGACTGTTCGCAGTAGCAAACTAAAGGCCAAGGGGCCCAGTCAACCTATCAGCAGCGATTACTCGGCAGCTAGTTGAATTTGAAGATCTTTGAGGCAAGACGGTATAGGCCGAGTGTGGTTTTGTCTCCGGCCCGTCCATGCAGGTTGGTAAAGAATCCGACCACGCCGTAGCGAGCGCGACGATACATGCGCTCGTCGTACTCCTTCAGGTCCTTCCACAGCGTCTTCAGGCGCTCATCGGCACAATCTTCCTCGGAAAGCTTCGTAAGCACCGAGCAGATTGCCATCATCATGGTGAAGTAGCCCATCATGTACGAACGCAGACGCGAGGACTCAACGTCCTGGTACAGGTGGAACGATTCCATCATGATGCGCGTTACGCGGAACTGCTGGCCCAGGCGCTTGACCATCGTGGCCTCGTTGACGCTCTGGCCCTCGCGACCGATAAAGTAGCGATAGAGGTCGATGTCGGCGTAGTACATGGTCTTGCAGCGCGGCAGCGGTACGTATGCGTAGATATTATCCACGTAGAACGTGTGCGCCGGCATAGGCAGATTGGACTCACGCAGTACGTCGGTGCGATAGCACAGGCTGTGCATGAGCAGGTTCTGATCGGGACGGAAGTGTCCGATCTGGTCCCAAGAGAAAATCTTTTTGCGCGGAAGGGCAAACTTGTAGCCAATAGCGGTATGCGTGCCCTCGTAAACCTTCTCGTACACGTAGTTCGAGATAAACAGGTCGACGCGCTGGTCGCGCTCCTCAAAGCCACGCAGAATCGACAGCATGGTCGAAAGCGCCGCACCGTCGAGCCAGTCGTCCGAGTCAACGACCTTATAGTACGTACCATGCGCCTCGCGCAGGCCCGAGAGGACGGCGATACCGTGGCCGCCATTCTCCTGGTGCACCGCGCGGATGATTCCAGGGTAACGGGCCTCCCACTCGTCGGCCTTGGCGGCCGTCTCGTCCTTGGAGCCGTCGTCCACCACGATAATCTCGATATCGGTGGCGTAATTGCTCCCCTCCAAGATGGAGGTGATGCAATGGTCCATATCCTTGGCGGCGTTATACGAGGGAATACCGAATGTTATGACTTTATGCATGGCAGGCGATAATCTCATCCGAAAGATCGAGGGCAGAATTGGTCACGGCGTCCATATCGTAGTAACGATACTCGGCCAGACGACCCACTGGGTGGAAGTTCGTCAGGTTCTGGACGCGCTCAAGGTAGCGCTCGTAGAGCTCGCGGTTCTCGGGCTCCAGGATGGCGTAGTACGGCGTCTCGCCCGAGCCGGGCGTATAGGCCTTGGAGTACTCCTTCATGATGGTGGTCTTGCCGGGCAGGACCTGACCAGTCATGTTCTTGAACTCGGTAATGCGCGTATAGTCCTCGCTCGTGGTGTAGTTGACGGTGCCCACGGGCTGGAACTGATCCATATCGAACGTCTCGAACTTCATATCGAGCGTGCGGTACGGCAGCGCGCCCAGGTCGAGGTTGAACAGCTCGTCGAGCGGACCGGTGTAGACGATCTCGCCACCATAGACCTTGCCGTCGATCTTGACGGTGGTCTCGTCGATTTCAAAGAGGTCACGGGCGTCTACGTCACAGAACACGTCGATCAGATCGTGATCGAGCATATGCTCGAACAGCGCGGTATAGCCGTCCTGCGGCATGCCCTGGAAAGGAGCCTGCGGGAAGTAGCGATCGTCATCGCCCACAAAGACGGGAACGCGGCCGGTGATCGAGGGGTCGATCTGGTCGGGCGTCTGGCCCCACTGCTTCATGGTGTAATGCAAAAAGACGTTCTCATAGACATAATCGGCGACCTCGGCAAGATCCGGGTCGTTCTTCTTGCGCAGCTCCATAATGGGCACCTTGACGTCCTTGCCAAAGGTCTCCACGAGCTTCTGATACAGCTCCTCGCCGCGCTCATCGCCAAAGGCAAGCTTGAGGCTCGCATGGTTAAAGGGTACGGGCATGAGGGTGCCGTTGATGTTGGCGAGCACCTTGTGCTGGTAGTCCGTCCACTTGGTAAAGCGCGACAGGAAGTTATGGACGCGCTCGTTAAAAGTGTGATAGATGTGCGGACCGTACTCGTGGACCAGGATTCCGGCCTCGTCAGTGCAGTCGTAGGCATTACCCGCGATGTGGCCGCGACGCTCCAAAACGGCAACACGATAGCCGATAGTTTCGGCAAGACGGCGGGCGCAAACGGCACCGGCATAACCGGCGCCGACAACGATCATGTCGTACGCACCGGCATTAAAGCCTTCAGGCAGGCCTGAGGTAATCTGCATCGATACTCCTTGTCAAAAGCCACACGCTTTTTAACTGGGCTTTTTCTCGAACATACGTCGAGACATATTTATCAGAGCGATTATAGCGCTAATGCGTCCTATAATGAGCTTGCCACACAAGGAAAGCTCAAGCACCGCGGCGTACATTATTGAAAGGTAAACCCGCTAGCAGCGGGTTTATTCGTGTACAGCCGAGGGCCTGGAGCTTAGCAAAACGCTTGTAAGGAGTAACATGAGCGATTTCCTAAACCGTATGAAGTCTGCCGCCAAGGCCGACCTTAAGACGATCGTCCTGCCCGAGGGCGAGGATCCGCGTACCATCGTCGCGGCAAACAAAATCATCGAGGAGGGCCTGGCAAAGCTCGTCATCCTGGGCAACCCCGACGAG
The DNA here is from genome assembly GCA_019419525.1 of Collinsella sp. GTDB lineage: Bacteria > Actinomycetota > Coriobacteriia > Coriobacteriales > Coriobacteriaceae > Collinsella. Next base: position 9,131 of record DXZU01000015.1, on the reverse strand, counting down.
ATCGACGTTCCCGGCGCTACCGTCATCGACCCGCGCAACGCCGAGAAGCACGAGGAGTACGCGCAGAAGTTTGCCGAGCTCCGCGCCAAGAAGGGCGTTACCATCGAACAGGCTCGCGCCCAGGTGATGGACGCCACCTACTTTGGCACCATGATGGTCAAGATGGGCGACGCCGACGGCCTGGTCTCCGGTGCCTGTCACTCCACCGCCGACACCCTGCGCCCCGCGCTGCAGATCCTCAAGACCGCTCCGGGCACCAAGCTGGTCTCGGCTTTCTTCGTGATGTGCACCGACACCCCGCAGTTCGGTACCGACGGCACGCTGATCTTCGCCGACTGCGGCCTCAACATCAACCCGTCCTCCGACGAGCTCTCCGAGATCGCCATCGCCTCGGCCCACTCCTGGTCCACCTTCATGGGCAGTGTTGAGCCGCACGTGGCCATGCTCTCCTACTCCACCATGGGCTCCGCTGGCGGCGAGGTCGCCAAGAAGGTCCAGGAGGCCGTGAAGTTCTGCAAGGAGAAGGCTCCCGAGCTCGCCATCGATGGCGACCTGCAGCTCGATGCCGCTATCGTCCCCACCGTCGCTCAGCTCAAGGCTCCCGGCTCCTCCGTTGCCGGCAAGGCCAACGTGCTCGTGTTCCCCGACCTCGAGGCCGGCAACATCGGCTACAAGCTGGTCCAGCGCTTCGCCGGCGCTGACGCTTACGGCCCCATCCTGCAGGGCATCGCCAAGCCGGTTAACGACCTTTCGCGCGGCTGCTCTGCCGACGACATCGTGGGTGTCGTGGCCATCACCGCCGTCCAGGCTCAGATGGCTGAGTAGCGAACGTATCCCCTCGGGACCCTACAGGGTAAAGCTCTGAAAACGTCCTCGGACATGTCGGAAGCCCCCGCTGCGCACTACGTGCGGCGGGGGCTTCCTCCGTCCTGCGGAATGTTTTCAGAGCTTTACCCTGTAGGGTCCCTGCCGCCACGTAGCAATCGGGGCATCTGGGGTGGACGGCGGCTTGGCTACGAGCTGGAGCTGAGAATCTGAAAGGTCGGCTGCCGTTGTTGGGACCGCAAGCGTTGCTGGCAGCAATCACTTTGGGGCTGGAATTTCCGCTTGCTAGCAAAAGGCCTCCGGAGCTGTTGCTCTGGAGGCCTTTCGTTTACTTGCAAATGCGCGCGTTAGTTGTTCTTGGTCAGGCGCTCGACGTCGTGGGCGATCATGTATTCCTCGTCGGTGGGGATGACCATGACCGTGACGGAAGAGCCGGCGGCGCTGATGACCTGCGGGCCGTTACCCACGGCCTCGCGGTTCTTGTTGTTGTCGATGCGCACGCCCAGCCACTCAAAGCAGTCGCAGAAGGCCTTACGGATCGACCAGTCGTTCTCGCCAATGCCGGCGGTAAAGGTGATGGTGTCCACGCCCGCCATGGAAGCGATCATGGAGCCGGCCTGCTGCATGGCCTTGTAGGCGAACATATCGAAGGCGAGCAGGCAGCGCTCGTCGCCCTCGGAGGCGCGTGTACGGATGTCGCGGGCGTCGTTGGAGATGCCCGAGATGGCAAGCAGACCAGACTGCTTGTTCATCATGTCGTCGACTTCCTGGTAGGTGTAGCCGCCCTCGCGCTGCAGGTAGCACACGGTGGCCGGGTCGATGGAGCCGCAGCGGGTACCCATCATCAAGCCGTCGAGCGGCGTGAGGCCCATCGTGGTATCGCGGCAGACACCGTCCTCGATAGCAGCGAGCGAGGCGCCGTTACCCAGATGGCACGAAAGCAGACGGTGGCAGCGCGAACCCAAGATCTCCTTGGCCATCATCCACTCGTAGCGGTGGCTCGTTCCATGGGCGCCGTACTTGCGCACATGATACTTATCGCACACGTCCTTGGGCAGCGCGTAGGTGTAGGCAACCTCGGGCATGGTCATGTGGAACGAGGTATCGAAGACGGCCACGTTGGGCAGCTCCGGATACTTCTCGCGGCAATACTCAATCGCCGCGGCCTCACCGTAGTTGTGCAGCGGAGCCAAGGGGGCCACCTCAAGAATCTTGGCCATGACTTCGTCGTCGACGACGGCAGAGTCCTTAAAGTGCCAGCCACCCTGAACGATACGATGTCCAATGCCGTCAATCGTAAAGTCGGTCTTCTCGAGCTCCTCGAGTACGCGCGCAATGGCCGAGCGATGATCGGGAAAGGGAACCTCTTCGGTCTGCTTGGCGCCACCGTTCTCGGCGTGACCAAAGATGCCCATGTCCGAGCCGATACGCTCGCAGTTGCCCTTGGCGAAAACCTCGCGGGTATCGGTATCCAAGAGTTGATATTTAAGGCTTGAACTACCAGCGTTGACAACAAGTACGTTCATGAGACTCCTTTGCAGTGCGATACGGTCGGCGCAGACCCCTTAAGGCGGCCGCATGTTAATAAGAAGTTATCACAATTTAATAAATAACTATCAGGCATATCGCCCAACGAGCACAAAAGAGGGGCCGAACGGCGCTCGGTCGTCCAGCCCCTCCCCTTTTGCAATTACTTGCCGTTGACGATGCGCTCGACGTCGGAAGCGATCATGAATTCCTCGTCCGTGGGGATAACGAAGATCTTGACCTTGGAATCCTTGGCAGACAGGCACCAAGCGCCGTCGCCACGCAGAGCGTTGCGGGCATGATCCATCTTGACGCCCATAAAGGCCAGACGATCGGCCACGCCGGCGCGGACGGCCGGAGCGTGCTCGCCGATGCCGGCGGTAAAGACCAGGGTGTCCATGCCGCACATGGAGGTGGCCATCTCGGCGGCCTTGGCGGCAATCTTGTAGACGAACATATCGAAGGCGAGCTGGGCCTCGGGGTCGCCGGCAGCGGCGAGTTCCTCGACATTGCGGCAGTCGTTGGTCTTGCCGCCGGTCACAGCCAAAAGGCCGGACTTCTTGTTCATCATCTCGTCGACCTCGTCGAAGGTGTAGCCGCCCTCGCGCTGCAGGTAGCACACGGTAGCAGGGTCGATGGAGCCGCAGCGGGTGCCCATCATGACACCGTCGAGCGGCGTCAAGCCCATGGTGGTGTCCATGCACTTGCCGTCCTCAATGGCGCACAGGGAAGCGCCGGAACCGATGTGGCACACGACAACCTTGCGGGCCTCGCCGTTGGTCATCTCGGCGACCTTCTTGGAGATGTAGCGGTAGCTGGTGCCGTGGGCGCCGTACTTACGGATGTGCAGCTTGTCGCAGACGTCCTTGGGCAGGGCGTAGGTCTTGGCGACCTCGGGCATGTTGAAGTGGAAGGCGGTGTCGTAGACCGTGACGTTGGGCAGGTCGGGATACTGCTCCAGGCAGTACTCGATAACGTTGGCCTCGGGGTTGTTGTGCAGCGGAGCGAGCGGAGCGACCTCGCGGATTTTGGCGAGAACGTCCTCGTCGACGAGGGAGGAATCGCCAAAGTACCAGCCGCCCTGAACGATACGGTGGCCGATGCCCTCGATCTTGACGCCGTTGGCCTCGAGGTCCTTCAGGACGACCTCGATGGCGACCTTGTGGTCGGGGAACTCGATGTTCTCGGTCACCTTCTTGGAGCCGTTGGCAGCGTGGGTGAAGGTACCGCCGGTAAAGCAGACGCGCTCGCAGGAGCCCTTTGCGGACACCTTGTGGGACTTGGTATCGATAACCTGATACTTAAGGGTCGAAGATCCTGCGTTGACGACCAGAACGTTCATGTGTCTCCCTACTAACAGGCGGTGTGGCGCCGCCAGGTTACATACGCTTCAATAATAAACCCAAACGCCCTCGCGCTCGGGTTTATTGCGTTGATATATAAGTTATCAGTGCCTAAATACTCATGTCCTTTGGCTTGTAAGACGAAAGAGCGCGGGGATATACACCAAAGAAGAGATTCCGAGTGCGACAAGCAATATGACTCGAATGCCCGCGATGCTGCTCAACACAGCATTGAACAGATAGAAAAGGATGGCGCCCACCGCCACCATCTGGCTTTGAACCGAAATCAGTGAACAGCGCATCGAAGAATCGGCTGCTTTTTGAAAAATTGAGTATTTAATTGGAGCAAATAACGAGTACGCAACCGTCTGCAGCACATAGAACACGGGCAGCAAATTAGCCGGAGTAAGGGGAATCAAAAACAAAGCTGTCAGGAAAAGGCGCACGATGCCGCAAATACGCGCAAAGCGGCCCTTGTCGACATGAGCAATCGCACAGGGCACAATAAGTCCCATGGAGGCCGAGGCAAGGAGCTGGACCGCAATGGTCACACCCGAAGCGACGGCATTCATTCCGCGACCCGCAAGCAGCAGTGAGAAAAAGTCTTCCAGGGCGACAAAAGCAAATGCCTGAGAACAGTCCATGATGAACGCTGAGCGAAGAATGCCATTACCCGCAATAGCGGCACCGATCATCTTCGGGCTAATCCCATGTTCAGGTGTCGTCGCAGTGCCCCCTCTTCGCATCTCAGGAATGCAGACAACGACAGCCAACGTCAACACCATTGCGATGATATCTGCCGAAAGGCCAATGAGATATGCACCGACGGACGAAATGAAACCGCCCACGCAAGCGGAGATGGCATAAGAGGCATAGAAAACAAATCGCTCAGCGACATTAAGTCTTACGAGCTGGTCCTGAGAGACGCTGTCAATGTAAATCGCTTCGATGGATCCGCTCACACACGCAACGGCAAAACCCTTGAGAGCGAACGCACCGATTAAAAGCAGAGGAGATCGGACGAGAAGCAGGGCGACGTAGTACCCAAGCATTCCCACAATGCCAACGAGGCCGCTCACCTTTCGTCCAAACCTGTCAGCAATATAACCAGTAGGAACCTCAAGAATGAACTTGCTCACTTGGTATGCAATCATCATGCTAGAAATCGCCACCATCGAGAATCCGACGAATTCAAGGTAAACCGTCAAAAAATACAAAATGGTGCTGAAGTTCGACAGAAAAACGAACGTCATATAAAGCAAAACCGTACGGTTTTTCATGCTCCGCCCTCCAAGAGCCAGCAATCTAAATCGGAATCTTGGAAAAGCATGAGGGCAAAGCTGTCAGCTATGTGTTGCAAGGCGTCAATAATCACTTGACGACACGAGGCCAAAAGGCCTCACGAAGCGAGATGACGCAATAGGTGAAGAAATACCGTCTGGTGTCGATCGGTCCAGGCATTTTGTCGATAGCAAAAGTAGATGGGCAAGGTTACGTCATGCGAGCCTTCGATGGAGCACTCGCTCACCTCCAATCCATTTGATGCGAGAGAAGAGCCAGAAAAACTCAATATCAATCCCCCGGCTTGAAGAAACTCAGCCTGCGCCTTGTTTCCGTATTCGACATCGCGGAAGCGGAAATTAACCAGCTGGGCTTCAGGACATTGATTGATTGCATTGAGACAGGGTGACAAATTAATGGGAACAGCGAGCCTGCCGCCCAGCAACTCACGAACGGTCATAGCACTCATAGATTGATGACCCGCCGGGCTCGAAAGAACCTTGAGCTCCTTTTCACCCAAGTATTTCGAAGAAAGGACACTGTCCCGTGGTTCCTCAAACGAGATAGCCGCGTCCGAAATTCCAAGTATAAGTGATTCAAAGCATGTTGCCGTTGGCTGATGCCACACATCAAGATGAATCTGAGGGTGCGAGCTTTCAAACGAGTCGTACCAGTTTTCGGAAAAAAGGCGCCCCCGCCCGTGAAGGCAGGGGGCGTAAAGACGGAAGTGGCCGTCGGGCGAAACGCCGCCGCTCCCCGATTGAGCGTACTTTTTGAGATCGTCGACTTGTGCCAGGATCACGCGTGCACGACGCGCAAATTCTCTGCCCGCCGGAGACAAAACAGCCTCCCCCGCCGATCGGTCGAGCAAAACAATCTGATACTCAGATTCCAACTTTTTGATTGCCGACGAAACGGCCTGCGGACTCACATGAACGGCGCGAGCTGCTTTGCGCACGCCGCCATAGTTCGCTACCGCTTGAAGGTATTCGAGTTGAGAAAGCTGCATAGATTACTCCAAAGGCAGCCAAGTCGACGGGCCAAGCGCCCTCAGATGAGGTTCTCGCCCAGGTTTTTGCCGCCGAGGACGTGCATGTGGAAGTGCATGACGGTCTGGCCGGCGTTGACGCCCTTGTTGGAGATGACGCGGAAACCGTCCTCCAGACCCTTGGCCTTGGCGACCTCCTGGATGGCGTGAGCTATGGCGCCCATGGTCTCGGCGGGTACGTTGTCGGCGATGTCGCTGTAGTGCTTCTTAGGGATCACGAGCGTGTGGACCGGCGCCTGCGGGTTGAGGTCGTCGAAGGCGATGACCTGGTCGTCCTCATAGACAACGGTCGAGGGGATCTCGTGGTTGGCAATTTTACAGAAGATGCAATCGCACATAGCTGGTTCCTTTCTTACAGACCAAGGTAATTATATTTGGTCGAGATGCTTAGAACGAAAGGTTATCATCGGTGTTGGCGGCCTCGCCGTCGGCGAGCACATCGTTGCCGTCGACGTCCTTAAGGAGCACCGAGACCTTCTGCTCGGCATCGGACAGGCGGGTGCGCAGGCTTTTGAGGAGCTCGACGCCGCGGGTGTAGCTCTCGAGCGACTCCTCAAGCTCCATATCGCCCGACTCCAGGCTGCGGATGATGAGCTCCAGCTCCTGCGAGGCCTGCTTGTACGTAAGCTGCTCGACCGGGGTCTTCTCTGCCATATCTGTTTCCTTTCCTAAGGGTCTATCACTGCGAAACGCGGTCTACTCGACCGTATCGACCGTTGCTGCCACGTTGCCGTCTGCCATGCGCACGCGAATGGCGTCGCCAGGCTTAAAGGTCTTGGCACTCGTAGCCACACCATCATCGCTGTACGCGATGGAATAGCCGCGAGCAAGCACTTTGAGCGGCGACAGGGCATCGAGCGACGCTGCCGCACGGCTCAGGTCGGACGCTGGCTTGCTGAGCATCGTGCGCCCTTGATGCTCTAGGCGGGAACTCGCAAGCGTGAGCGCATGGCGCTTACCATCGAGCGCCGAGGTGCTTGTAATCAGACGCTCGGGCAAGCGCTCAAAGTTGGAGCGGAATGTCCCGACCGAGCGTACTATGGCGCCCGACAGGCGATCGGCAGTCAGTGCAAGCTCCGATTCGCGACGCTCGACCATAAATGTGGGGTCGTTGAGGCACGGGCGACACGCAGCGGCATCGAGCGCATCACCCAAGCGAGCCGTATAGGTATCCCAGGCACGGCGACCGCGCTGATCGAGCATCTCCAGGTCGACCTGGGCCGACCCAATCATCGATGCCATCGCGGCACCCAGACGCTGATGGCGCGCCTCGAGCACATCGGCCAACTCCGTCATAGCCGGCGCCACCGATTCTGCCGCCGCCGTGGGCGTGGAGGCGCGTCGGTCGCTCACCATGTCGCAAATCGAGGTATCGGGCTCATGGCCAATGCCGGTCACCACGGGCACAGGACAAGCCGCCACCGCGCGGGCAAGCTCCTCGTCATTAAAGGTCATGAGGTCCTCAAAGGAGCCGCCGCCGCGCACCAGCAAAATACAGTCGGGCGCCGGCGTAATGGAAGCGGCGCGGCGCAAGCCATCAATGAGCTCGGCCGGCGCACCCTCGCCTTGAACCTTGGCGCCCACGCAGACAAGCTCGACGAGCGGGTTGCGACGGCGCAGCGTACGCTTGACGTCGTCGATTACCGCACCGGAAAGCGAGGTGACGACCGCCACGCGTGAGCAAAACACCGGGATGCGGCGTTTGCGGGACTCGTCCATCAGTCCCTCGCGGCGTAGCTTTTCGGCCAACTGCGCCACCTGTTGACGCAGCAGACCCTCCCCCGCCAGCGAAAACGAGCGAGCGACAAAGCTCATGCGGCCCGTGGCCTTATAGAGATTGAAGCTGCCCTTAAAGCTCACCTGCATGCCGTCACGCAGATCGAAGGTACGCTTGAGATAGGCGCCCTTCCAGATGATGCAGTCGACGGCGGCCGAGTCGTCTTTAATCTGGAAGTAGCAGTGGCCGCTTCGGGCATTGGGACCACGGAAACCCGTGACCTCGCCCAGGACACTCAGCTGCGGAATGGCATCGAGCGCACCGGCGGCGATCTCTACCGCCTGGCTCACGCTGAGCTCTTTACGCTCCTGCTCGTCCGAACCGTCGAACTCGGCGGAAACGGCATTGCCGGTTAAATTCCAGCCTGCCACGCAGCCTCCTTTCGTCATCGTGCACAAGGGCTCCGGCCCTGCGCAAATTCAAGTCCAACACATAGTACAGCGCCGCGGGGGCACAAATCCCCGCGGCGCCCAGCGACCCAATTTGTTATCGGTTGGAGTTTCTGTTGTAGCGAGCCATAAGATAGAGCAGCTGAATAATCGAGGTGAGCGCCGCAGCCACATAGGTAAGCGCGGCGGCCGTCAGCACCTTCTTGGCACCGTTGACCTGTTTGGAGCTCATGCCCGACTGCTCGATATACGCCACGGCGCGGCGGCTGGCGTCAATTTCGACCGGCAGCGTAACGAGCTGGAACAGCACGCTAAACGAGAAGAAGATCAGCGCGAGGGTCGTGAGTCCCGCGATGTTCATAAACAGGCCCATGAGCAGCACGATGGTCCAGGTGTTCTGGGTAAAGTTGACGACCGGCACGAGGGCGGTACGTACCTTCATCATGGCATAGCCGCTTTGACGCTGCGCGGCATGGCCTGCCTCGTGACAAGCGACAGCAACGCTTGCGACCGAGCCGCCCGAACGGTTGGAATCCGACAGATACAGGTTGTTGTCCTGCGGGTTGTAATGGTCGGTGAGCTCACCGGCGACGCCCTTGATACCCACGGCGTTGCAACCGTTGGCGTCGAGCATGCGGCGAGCGACCGTGGCACCCGTGTCGCCGTCCGAGCGAACCTTGGACCAGATCTTGTACGTCGAGTTGATATAGCTCTGCGCAGCAAGGCCAAGCACCGTGCAGACAAGAACAACCAGCAGGTACAGCGGGTCGATGCCAAAGCCATATCCATAGTAATAGGGCATGCGAATTCCTCCGAATCGAGTTACACGTTGGAGGCATTCTACCCACTCGCCCAGCAGGCAAATCAACATCGATGTTTTGGCAATGTCAGACACTATGACCCAATCCAGGGGCACGGAAACGACAGGAGCCCCCGCTCGT
>DXZU01000014.1 GCA_019419525.1 Collinsella sp. | reverse complement strand
GGTGGGGAAAGGTGTTGAAAAATGGGGCGGTTCCCCATATTATTGATGACGTCGACAGGCGGGGTGGTTTCCCGCGTACGTGCCATCTGAGTAACCGAGGGGAGGGCGCACATGGGAATGACTGGTGCATACGAGCGCAATCTCGATGCAAAAGGTCGTCTATCCCTGCCTGCGCCCCTTCGCGAGGAGCTTGGAGAGCACGTTCGCGTGTTTAAAGCCCTGGATGTCGATGCTCTGTACGTGTTCTCTGCCGAGGCCTTCGATAAGTGGGTCGAAGGACTCTTCGCGGGTCGTGAGGGCCACGAGGGTTTTAACCCGCGTGACATTAATGACCAGAAGCTCATGAGGGCGATCAACAAGCGCACCACGTCGATGGACGTGGACAGCGCCGGTCGTATCGGTCTTTCCGAGTCTCTCCGCAAGCAGGCGAACCTCGACCGCGAGGTTACGGTTGTGGGCAACTACGACCACCTTGAGGTTTGGGATCGCGCCGCGGCCGATGAGGACGATGACGATGAGGCCCTGCTGGACCTCTTCTTCTCGTAAGGGCAAGGCACGGGTAACGGATGGAGCGTGGGATCTTGACACAAGAATATCGGCATGAACCTGTCATGCTCGGCGAAGTGCTTGAGTCGCTGCGGCTAAAGAGCGGCTCCGTTGTCTGCGATTGCACCCTTGGCGGTGCCGGCCATTCGGTAAAGATGGCCGCGCAGGTGGGGGAGACGGGCCTTTTGCTCGGCGTCGATCAGGACGACATGGCCCTCGAGGCCGCTGGCGCCCGTCTGGACCGCGAGGTTCCCGGAGTTCCGCACCAGCTGCTGAAGGGCAACTTCGGCGACTTGGACGAGCTGCTTTGCTCGGCCGAGGTGCCCGGGGTCGATGGCTTCCTGTTCGATTTGGGCGTTTCGTCACCGCAACTCGATATCCCTGGCAGGGGCTTTTCGTATAACGAGGACGCCCCATTGGACATGCGGATGGATCCGGGTAATAACACCTTAAACGCAGCTGAGGTCATCAACACCTATAACGAACACGACCTCGCCCGGATTCTACGCGTCTACGGCGAAGAGAAGTTTGCCTCGCAGATCGCGCGCGAGATCGTGCGCCGCCGCGAGCAAGAACCGATCGAAACCACCGGCCAATTTGTCGAGATCATCAAGGCGGGTATCCCGGCTGCCGCTCGTCGGCATGGCGGACACCCGGCCAAGAAAAGTTTCCAGGCCATTCGCATCGAGGTCAATCACGAGCTCGATGTGCTCGAACGAGGGCTTGATGCCGCCACCAGGTGGCTCAACCCGGGCGGACGTATCTGCGTCATCTCGTATCACTCGCTCGAGGACCGTATCGTAAAGAACCACTTTAAGGAGATGAGCCGGGGGTGCACGTGTCCGCCGGAGATTCCGGTGTGCGTGTGCGGCAACGTGCCGATACTCAAGGTCATCACCCGCAAACCCCTGGTTGCCCAGCCTGATGAGGTTGAGCGCAACCCTCGGGCGAGATCAGCCAAAATCCGCGTGGCGCAGCGTCTGTAGGCGCGACCGCGCGATATTGGACCTCCCGCTCGCACCATAAACGAAGCTTAAACACACTACCAACGTACTCGGGATGGGAGGCGGCATATCATGGGCTACAACACTTCAGGCGCAGCACTCGCCTATGATATGAACGCCATGCCCGCCTATCGTGAGACGCCGCAGGCCCCCGTTGCTCCCCGTGAGCAGCGCACGCCGCGCTTTGATGTCTACACGGGCGCGGGCCGTCAGGCAAACCAGGCGGTAAGCCCGGTTTTCATGAGCGTTCTTAAAACGTTTTGCATCATTGCGGCTATCTTCATGACGATCGGCGTCGCCCGCGTGGCGCTCGCCGGCGTTACGGCCCAGGTGCTCAACAGCAACGCCGAGCTTACCAACACGCTCGAAAAGGCGACCGATGAGAGCTCCGACCTGGAGGTCATGCACTCGGTCTATGGCGCCGACACGCGCATTCGCGACCTTGCGGGCGCTTATGGCATGGTGGAGCCCAGCGAGAGCGTTACACTTGACTTTTCGCAGGATGCAGCCGCGGGCGCCAACGCGACCGCGACCGCTCAGTAGCAAGACGGTAGCTGAGTATGACAAATGACTATCGCCGCGGTTCCGATAGGGGCCGCGGTTCTGGACGTCCCTCGTCGCGGGGACGTTCTGGTTATCAAGGAACGGGTCGGCAATCTTACAACGCCGGGCGGTCCCGTGGCAACGACCCGGCGTCGCGACTTCGCGGCTCGGGCGGCCCTCAAGTGCATAACACCAGGTCGCGCAAGAGTTCGCCGACCGAATGGCTCACAGGCACGCCTCTGCCTCGCCGCAAAGCCGTCATGGGATTCATTGGGCTTGGCTTGGGCTTGGGCGTCTTTCGCCTTGCCGACTATCAGGTTGTCGAAGCCGATAAACTGCGCGAGCGTGCCGATGCGCGTCGCCTGCTTGCGCAGACCCTCTATGCCAAACGTGGCACCATCTACGACCGCAACGGTAACGTGCTGGCGTCGTCGGTCGAATGTCGCAACATCGCCGTGAACCCGCAGCTTGTCGAGGACGTTGACAAGACGGTGTCGGCGCTGGTCAAGGCAACTGGAATCGATAAAAAGACCTGCCGCAAGCTCGTTGAGTCCGATGGAACCTGGGTGTATATCAAACGCCAGGTGGACGAAGACGATGCTGCGACGCTGGAGAAGAAGAACCTGCCCGGTGTGCTTTTTGAGCAGGCCATGAAGCGCGTATATCCATACGGCAATCTGGCATCGCAGGTGCTGGGTGTAGTGAATGTGGACAACGATGGCTTGACGGGTCTCGAAAAGCAATACAACAAGCTTCTGACCGGCACGAACGGTTCTCTCGTACGCGAGCGCGCGAGGGACGGCAGCTATATCGCGGGCGGTGCCTATAAAAAGGTGGCTGCGGTCGACGGCGTTGATATCGTGACGACGCTCGACGTCAATATCCAGCGTGCGGCCGAGGATGCCCTGGCAGAGGCAGTTGAGAAGACTAAGGCCAAGAACGGCTCGGCGCTGGTCACCGATCCTACGACAGGCGAGATCTTGGCAGCCTGCTCGTATCCGACTTACGACCAGACCAATCTGGAAAACGCCAAGACCGAGGATATGAACTTGCGCCTGGTCACCGACGCCTACGAGCCCGGCTCGGTCTTTAAGACGCTCGTGGCGGGCGCCGGCTTCGACTTGGGCGTCGTGCGATCGAGTACGTCGTTTGAGGTGCCGGCGAGCATCAAGGTGGGCGACGATACCGTCACCGATGCCGACAAGCGCGACTACGCCATGACCATGGATGTGCGCGAGATGATGCGCCGTTCGTCCAACGTGGGCTTTGTCCTGGTGGGGCGCAAGATCGGTGCCGATGACTTTGCCGCTTATGTGGACAAGTGGGGCATCGGTCACAGCTCTGGTGTCGATTTTCCGGGCGAGAGCCTGGGTATCGTCAAGGAGCGTGACCAGTATGACGGCGCCACGCTGGGCTCGATGAGCTTTGGACAGGCGCTGTCCGTCTCGCCGATTGAGATCGCACGCGCCGTGGGCGGCATCGCCAACGGCGGCGTGATGATGACACCGCACTTCTATAAGTCCAGCAAAGGCGACGAGAAGGACTGGGGCGAAGGCGAGCGCGCGATTTCGGAGGACGCCGCATCCCAGGTGACATCGTGCATGCAGACGGTCGTGTCCGAGGGAACGGGCGTTGGCGGCGCGGTTGACGGCTATGACGTGGCGGGTAAGACCGGTACGGCCGAACGTGCCGACGAGAACGGCGGCTACCTCAAGGAGAACTACATGTCGTCCTTTATGGGCTTTGCACCGGCACAATCGCCCAAGGTGCTGTGCTATATCACGCTCGACGGAACGCCGAGCGGCTCAGATGCCGCTGCGGTGCCGTTCCAGTCCATTATGGCCAACGCGCTCGACGTGCTGGGTATCCCGCACACGAAGTAGGGGGTTACAATCTTTGGGGCGTGGTTTGTTGTCCCATATGAGGGTGTTCACATGCCCTGCACCACGCATGTGCGGCGCTGGGATACAATACGCCGATAGCATTATTAGGTTTACAGGGGAGCTGCAATGATAGAGATCGCCGTCAACAACCTCGCGGCCGCAACAGGGGCCCGAACCGTGACGGGAGAAGCCGATCGGGTATGCCGCGGGTGCGTTATCGACTCGCGCCAGGTCGAGGAAGGGACGATTTTCGTCGCCTTTCCCGGTGAAAACGTCGACGGCAATGATTTTGCTTCCCGTGCCGTCCAGTCGGGTGCCGGCGCCGTCGTGATGACGCGTGAGCCCGAGGCCGAGCTGGTCTCGCTGGCGCAGGACAAGGGCTGTGCCATCTTGCTGACCGATGATCCCGAGGACTTTCTGCTGCGTTTGGCGCACACGTACCGTCTGGAGCTTGGCTGCCTGGTCGTTGGTATTACCGGTTCCATCGGCAAGACGACGACCAAGGACGTGCTCGCCGCCGTGCTCGCCAAGCGCTATCGTGTCTGGGCCACCAAGGGCAATTTCAATAACCTGATCGGCATGCCGCTCACGGTGCTTTCCGCTCCGGCCGATACCGAGGTCCTGGTGCTCGAGATGGGCATGAACCATTTCCACGAGATTGAGCGCCTGTCCCAGTCCGCCAATCCCAACCTTGCCATCGTGAGCAAGATTGGTACCTCTCATATCGGCATTTTGGGTAGCCGCGAGAATATCGCCCGCGCTAAGGCCGAGATTGTCCAGGGTATGTGCGCCGCTGGCGACTTCTTGCCGCTGCTGGTTTTGGGCGGCGAGGACGACTTTACGCCGTTCATTCGCGATACGTTCGCCCAGCCTGCTGGTATCGACGTGATGCTGGCCGGCGTCTCGGACGATGATGAGGTCCGTGCCCGCGACATTCGTGTTGATGACGAGGGCCGTCCGGTCTTTACGCTCGATTTTGGCCAGGGTGAGACGATCGATACCATGCTTGCCATCCCCGGCGTGCAGTCCGTTCCTAATGCCGTTAAGGCCGCCGCGGTTGCCTATCGCCTGGGCGTGACGACCGAGCAGATCGATACTGCCTTTAGGGGCCTCACGATCACCGGTCACCGCCAGGAGATTAAGCGCGCCAAGAGCGGTGCCCGCGTCATTGACGATTCCTATAACGCCAGTGCCGAATCCATGGCTGCTGGCCTCGATCTGCTGTGCTCGCTTTCGTGCACGGGGTCTCACATGGCGATCCTGGGCGAGATGGGCGAGATGGGCGATGAGGCTCCTCGCATGCATGAGCTCGTGGGCGCCTATGCCGCCGCCAAGAAGCTCGACATGCTGGCGTGCGTGGGTGGTGAGCTGGCCCAGCTTATGGCCGATGCCGCGCGCATGATGGGTATGGACGAGGACCGCATCCAGGTGTTCTCCGATTATCAGCAGGTGCTCGACCGCATGGGCGGCGCGCTTGAAAAACATGATGTTGTACTGGTCAAGGGTTCCCGCTTTGTTGAGCTCGACCGCTTTGTGGAAGGTGTGTGCTAGCCCATGTTCGGCAATCCCTCGTATCCAACGTATCAGGCTTTTTTGGGGCTTGGCATCGCCGCTGCCATTGCGCTGCTGCTCATGCCGTGGTGGATCAAGCTGCTTAAGGTCGAGGGTATCGGCCAGCAGGTTCGTGCCGACGGCCCCAAGCGTCATTTGGTTAAGCAGGGAACGCCCACCATGGGTGGCGTTGTCATCCTCGTCGCGATCTCGCTGACCTGCCTGCTGATGGGCAAGCTCACCACCGAGCTCGTGCTCGTGCTCCTCGCCACGCTGGCGACCGGCGTGCTGGGCCTGATTGACGACCTGACCTCCGTTACGCATGGGCGCTCGCTCGGTCTGACGCCTCATGCCAAGATGATCGGTCTAACCATTATCTGTGTCACCTTTACGGTACTTGCCGTTAACTGGTGCGGCGTCGCCCCCGAGATTCGTTTTCCCGGCGGCCTGACGATTGACCTCGGTGTTCTTTCGACCACCATCTGCGGCCTTTCGTTCCCGTGGCTCTACATTGTCTTTTGCTGGCTGATGATCGCCGGTCTTTCTAATGCCGTGAACCTGACCGATGGCCTTGACGGTCTTGCTGGCGGCACCTCCATGATTGCCATGCTCGCCATGGCTGCCATGGCGTTTTTGCACGGAGACGTGAACCTGTCCATCTTCTGCACCGCGTGTGCCGGTGCCTGCTTGGGCTTTCTGTGGTTCAACTGCTATCCGGCGAGCATCTTTATGGGCGATACCGGCTCGCTTGCCCTGGGCGCCGCGTTTGCCTGCACGTCCATCATGACCAACACCGAGGTCGTCTCCCTCATCATCGGCGGCCTGTTTATCGTTGAGACCCTGTCGGTCATGATTCAGGTTGTCTACTTCCACTTTACGCACAAGCGCGTCTTCCTTATGGCGCCCATCCATCATCATTTCGAAAAGAAGGGCTGGGCCGAGACCAAGGTCGTCATCCGTTTTTGGATTATCGCTGCGGCCTTTGGTGCCGTTGGCCTTGCCCTGTTCTTCCAGTTGGGATAGTGGTCTTTCATGCCTCTTGCTGATGTCTTTAGCCTGCTCGTTTTGGGTCAGGGCAAATCCGGTCTCGATGTCGCCCGCTGGGCGCTGGCACATCCCGAGCGCGTAAGCGCCGTTACCGTGTATGGCGGCGGCACCTCTGAGCCCAATGACGCCACGCGTGCGCTCGAGGCTGCTGGTGCGTCGTTTGTCTATGGGACCGAACAGGTCGAGGGCGCCTATGACGTATGCGTGACGTGCCCGGGCATCTCGGAGTTCTCGGGCTTCTTTAAGGCCGGGCGCGAGCATGCCGCCCAGATTATGGGTGAGCCCGAGTTTGCCTATCGCCTGTCGCCCGATAACTGGATTGCCATCACGGGCACCAACGGCAAGACGACCACCACGTCGCTGACTGATTATCTGCTCAAGGCTGCCGGCGAGGCCAGCGTTGCTGTCGGCAACATCGGCGAGCCGCCGGTCAACGAGATTGACGGCCGAGCCCACAACGAGTGGTTTGTGGCTGAGCTCTCGAGCTATCAGATTGCTACGACAACCGAGCTCCACCCCCGCGTGGCGGTGCTGCTCAACATCACTCCCGACCACTTGGGCTGGCATAAGAGCCATAAGAACTACGCGCTTGCCAAGATCAAACTGTTTGACAATATGGTCGATGACGATCTGGCGGTTGTCGACGTCGAAGACGCCGGCATTCACGAGTTCGATGAGTACATCTACACGCCGGGTCGTCGCATCTGCAAGGTTGCCTTTGACGAGCCTGAGGGCGAGGATGCCGCCTTTGTGCGCGATGGCAAGATGATTGTGCGCCTGAAGGGCGTCGAGACCCCGCTCATCGCTACATCCGAGCTCAAGATCTCGGGCCATCACAATGTTATCAATGCCCTGTGCGCCGCCACGGCTGCCTTGGCGGTCGGTGCCGATGTCGATGGTGTCTGCCGCGGTCTTGCCTCGTTCCAGCCGCTCGAGCACCGCGTGGAGCCGTGTGGCGAGATTGACGGCGTGCGCTACGTCAACGATTCCAAGGCGACCAACACCGATGCGGTCGAGAAGGCACTGACGGCATTTCCCGATGACGACGTGATCTTGCTGCTCGGCGGCCACGATAAGGGCACGCCGCTCACGGACTTCGCGCGCGTCGTTATGGACAACGTGCGCTCGGTCGTCTGCTTTGGCGATGCGCGCGAGCGCTTCACCGCCGCTATGGACGAGGCCGATGTCGATGGCGATGTGGATATCGCCCAGGCGGATGACCTACGCGACGCCGTGGACGTCGCCCGTTCGCTGTCGAGCCGTGGTGACGTGATCTTACTTTCTCCTGCCTGCTCTTCGTTCGATGAGTTCTCGGGCTATGAGGAGCGCGGCCGCGTGTTTAAGGACTACGTGGCCCAGCTTGCCGCTGCAGCGAAATCACAAATGGAATAGGGGTTGCGGTGAGAGAGGAGAGCCCCCGACAAGGTACGAGGAGGCCCGACTCGGACCGTGCTTCCTCGCGGCGCAGCACACCGCGTTCCAGCCGCGGCGGGCAGTCGTTTAGCGAACGCTATATTGCCGGCGTTCCCGCCCGTATCATGCGCCCCCGTTTGATATTCATGGCCTGCTTGTTTACCTTGGTATGCTTTGGCCTGCTGATGGTGTACTCGGCGTCTTCGGTCGAGGCGCTGCACGAGAATGGCTCGGCGACGTTTTTTCTGGGTCGACAGGCCGCGTTTGCCGTGGTCGGTGTTCTGGCGCTGATTGCCATCGTGCGCGTTTTGCCGGACAGCTGGTTTGGGGAGGATGTGCTCAGGATCTTCCTCATAGGCATGATAGGGCTACTGTTTCTGGTGTTCTTGGTGGGCAGCGGCAGCCGTGGCGCCACGCGCTGGCTTAACATCGCCGGTATTCAGTTCCAGCCTTCCGAGTTTTTAAAGCCATTTGCCATTGCGTATTCGGCCATCATGCTTGATCGCTTCTTTTCGCCCGGTGGCAACATCAACGAATTCCTTCGCAAGATGGGCATCTACCTGGGCATTTCGCTCTTTCTGATCTTTATCCAGCCCGATTTCGGTACTGTCCTGATCATCCTGTTGACCCTCATGTGCATGGCGTTGTTTGCGGGTCTCGACCCCAGATTTATCATCGGCGTGCTAATCTTCGGCATTCTCGTGATCGTGATTGCGCTTGTCGCAGAGCCGTACCGTATGGTGCGTATTCAGGTTGCCTTGAACCCTTGGGCCGACGAGTATGGTGACGGCTATCAGGCCACGCTTGCCATTATGGCCTTTGCCTCGGGCGGTCTGTTCGGCCGTGGCATCGGCAACTCAACCATGAAGTACTCGTATCTGCCCGAGGCGCACAATGACTACATCCTGGCCATCATTGGCGAGGAAGTCGGTTTTGTCGGAACCGTGCTGTTCTTCTTGGTGTTTGCGATGCTGATCTACTCGGCGTTTCGCATTGCCGAGCAGGCGACCGATCGCCGGGGCGCGCTTATGGCGTCTGGCTCCGCGGTCATTCTCGCAGTGCAGTTTTTGATTAACGCGCTGGGCATCCTCAACGTGTTTCCCATGACGGGCAAACCGTTGCCGTTTATTAGCTACGGCGGTTCGTCGATTATTGTGTCGCTCATGCTTGCCGGGTTGATCCTGCGCGTTTCGTACGAGAGCGCCCGCCGCGATGAGTATGACCGCCGCCGCGAGAGCTTTGCCGTTATGGATGAGAGTACCGCCGGCGTGCCCCACGTGCGCGGCGAGCGATCTTCGCGTAACGGTTTTACCGTCCTGGATGGCTCTGCGACCGAGCCGGCAGCCCGCCCGCGTCAGCGAACGGCGCCGCAAGGTCGTCCTCAGCGCCCCAGCCCTCGCAACGCGGGCGGCGGATATAATCGAATCGATTTGAACTCGGACCCGTCGGCGCGTCTGCGTACCGACGACCAGGGACCGCGTGTACGAAGGGACTACCATGACCGATAAAATGACCGTTGCTATTGCAGCCGGCGGCACGGCCGGGCACATCAACCCCGCGCTCGCCTTGGCCGAAGAGCTGCGTGACCGTGGCCACCACGTTGTGTTCGTGGGCCAGTCGCGCAAGCTCGAGGGTCGTCTGGTCCCCGAGGCTGGGTTTGATTTTGTGCCCATTACGGTCACGGGCTTCGACCGCTCCCGTCCTTGGACGGCGCTGACCTCGCTGTGGCGTGTCAACAAAGCCAAGCGTGCGCTCGCCAGTCATTTCTCAAAGGTCGGCAAGCCCGATGCCGCCATTGGTTTTGGTGCCTATGTCGAGGTTCCGCTGCTGGGGTGGTGCAAGGGCGCGGGCGTTCCGTATCTGCTGCATGAGCAGAACTCTGTTCCGGGCCTGGCCAACAAGATGATGAACTCCCACGCCGCCCGCGTGTGCATCTCGGTGCCGGCAGCGCGTTCGGTCTTTGAGCGCGAAGGTGACCCTGACCACGTGCTCATGACCGGCAACCCCGTACGTCGCTCGGTGATCGAGGGCGATCGCGCTCGCGGCCGCAAGGCACTTGGCGTTCCCGAGGACGCTACGCTGCTGCTCGTCTTTGGCGGTTCACTTGGCGCCCAGCACCTCAACGAGCGTGTGGCTTCGCTCAAAAACGAGCTGCTTTCGCGCAAGAACCTCTATGTGTTGCATTCGACGGGTGCCGACGGCTTTGAGGAGACCGAGCGCGCTTTGGCGCTGACGCCCGAGGAGGCGAAGCGTTACCGCGTCCAGCCTTACATCGACAACATGGGCGATATGCTGGCTGCTGCCGATTTGGTGCTCTCGCGTTCGGGCGCATCGAGCGTGGCCGAGATCGCTGCACTCGCCGTGCCTTCGGTGCTCGTGCCGTACCCGCATGCGACGGCCGACCACCAAACCACCAATGCCCGTTATCTGGTCGACGCTGGGGCCGGCGTGCTCTGCGCCGATGCCGATATCGACGGTTCTGCCTTTGCCGATGAACTGCTGCACCTGGTCGATGACGCGGCGGCGCGCGACGCCATGCGTCAGGCGGCGCGTGGTCTGGCTCAGGATAGGGCCGCCGCTCTTCTGGCGGATGCGGTAGAGGGTTTGCGTTAGTTAGACGGGATATCGTCGGTCGCCCTCGCGCTGATGCGGTAGGTGCGGTACAGTTAACGGGTTACAGGCAGTGTTTACGCAAGGAGTACACGAGCACATGGCTGATTCCCAGACTGCAACCTCCGCGCCCGAGTTTAAGAGCGCCCACTTTATCGGTATCGGCGGCGCCGGCATGAGCGGCATCGCCCTCGTTCTGCACGAGCGCGGTTATGCCGTTACCGGCTCCGACCTTAAGACGTCACGTTATATCCGCCAGCTTACCCGCGCTGGTGTGAAGGTGCATGTGGGCCATGAGGCCGCCACGATCGACGAGGTCAAGCCCGACGTGGTTGTTGTCTCCACCGCTATTCCGGAGTCCAACCCTGAACTCGTGCGCGCTCGCGAGCTTGGTATTCCCGTGTGGCCCCGTGCCAAGATGCTCTCTGCTTTGGGCCACGGCTACACCACCGTCGCTGTTGCCGGCACGCATGGCAAGACCACCACGTCTTCGATGTGCGCCACCATGCTCGACCGCATGGGCCTGGATCCGAGCTTCTTGATCGGCGGCATCGTCGAGGGCTATGACACGAACGGCAAGAACGGCTCGGGCGACTACTTTGTCGCCGAGGCCGACGAGTCCGACAGCTCCTTCCTGTTCCTGAATCCCAACGTGGTCATTGTGACCAACGTCGAGGCCGACCACCTCGATCACTACTCGGGTATCGAGGAGATCGAGGCAACTTTCGCCAAATTCATGAGCTTGGTGGGCGAGGACGGCACCGTCATCGTCTGCGGTGAGGACCCGCATCTGGTCGAGCTCGCCAAGTCGACGGGCCGTCACGTGCTTTCCTACGGCTTTGCCGAGAGCAACGACATCGTCTGCATGCACCCGGATGTCAAGGGCATCCAGAGCGACTTTATCGTTCGCTTTGAGGACGGCACTGAGCACGCTGTGGAGATCAAGAGCAATCCCGGTCGCCACAACATGCTCAACGCCACGGCGGTGCTCACCGTCGCCCATGTCCTGGGCCTTGACATCGACGCCGCCGCCAAGGCGCTCTCGAGCTTTGAGGGCGTCCGCCGTCGCTTTACCCACGTGGGCGATATCGATGGCATCACCGTGGTCGATGATTACGGCCATCACCCCACCGAGATCAAGGCGACGCTTGCTGCTGCTTCGTCGCTGGGCTACAAGCACGTCGACGTCGTGTTCCAGCCGCACCGCTATTCGCGCCTGCAGGCCCTGTGCGACGACTTTGCCGATGCATTTGCCAATGCCGATAAACTGCTGCTGATTGATGTGTTCTCGGCTGGCGAGATGCCCATTCCGGGTGTCACCTCTAAGATGCTCGCCGATACCGTGCGCGCCAAGCATCCTGGCAAGGAGGTCGTGTATTGCTCCAGCCGTCTTGAGCTCAATCAGGAGCTCGAGCAGATGGTGGGCGAGGGCGACCTGCTGCTCACCATGGGTGCCGGTGACGTTACGACCGTCGGCCCCGAGTTCATTGAGTATCTGACTGCCAAGAAAGACGCTTAAGTCTAATGGGTCTGTTTAACGCCGTCATGGCGCTCTCGGGCATGATCGACACGGATGTGATCGAGGACGAGCGCCTTGCGCGTCATACGAGCTATCGTATCGGCGGCAAGGCCGACCTCTTTGTGACGTGCCATAGCTATCATGCCCTTCGCCGCGCCGTGGCGGTGCTCGATCGCGAGCAGCTGCCGTGGGTCATCATCGGCAAGGGCTCCAATCTGCTGGTTGCCGATGGCGGTTATCGCGGTGCCGTCATTTCGCTCGGACGTGAGTTTCAGCGCACGGTTGTTGCCGATGACGGTTGTACGCTGACGGTCGGTGCGGGCGTGATGTTTGCGCGCCTGGTCAACGATGCCCTGTCGCGTAGCCTCTCGGGCCTTGAGTTTGCCGTTGGCATCCCTGGGTCGGTCGGCGGTGCGATATCTATGAATGCCGGCACACGGACCGAGTGGATTGGCTTGCTGGTTGAGGATGTCGTAACGTTTGACCCGGCATCCGGTATCAAGCATTATGCGGGGTCCGAGATCACTTGGGGCTACCGCGAATGTAGCCTTCCCCGCAATGAGATCATCCTCGAGTGCGTGCTCAAACTTAAACCGGCGCCCAAGGCCGACATTCGCGAGCGCATGGAGCGGTACCTGACGAGGCGCAAGCGTACGCAGCCCATGGGTCGCGCATCCTGCGGGTCGGTCTTTCGCAACCCGCCCGATGCGAGTGTGGGCAAGCTTATCGAGGATTGTGGATTAAAGGGTTTTTCGATTGGCGGCGCGGAAGTTTCGCCCGTTCACGCTAATTTTATCGTTAATAACGGAACTGCCTCGGCCGATGACGTTGCCGCGGTTATCAGACATGTGCACGGAAAGGTGAGGGAGGCGTATGGCATCGAGCTCAGACCGGAAGTTAAATTCCTCGGCTTCTAGAGCATCGAAACCCACCTTCCGCCGCGCCGGAGGGCGTTCCGGCGCGCCTGCCAAACCTCAACGCAATACCGTCGCGCACTCTAAGCTTGTCGGGCATGCTCGACAGACCAGTCGTCCGGTTGTCGGCTCGCAGCTCGGCAATCGTCCGGCCGCAAAAAAGTCCTCGCGTCCCTCGCTGACGTCAAAGCCTGTTATGGGCGCCAAGCCTGCCCGTCCCATGGCAACTCCTAAGCCCTCGACGGGAACTAAGGCGGCGCGTCCGGGTCGCACGCTTGGCGCATCGAAACCGCGCTCGCTGACATCGGTGCCGGCTACCGCCAAGAAGCCTTCGGGTAAAAAAGGCGTCAACCCGTTGTCTTCACTTGGGGCGATGGCAAATAAAACGTCAGACGCCGCTTCTCTCGTTACAGGCAAAGGCAAAATCGTGGGCGGCGTTCTGGCCGTCTTGGCCGTGCTCGTCGTCGTTGCTGTCGTGGTGATCAACTCTGGATTGTTTACCGCCACTGATATTCAGATTCAAGGCAGCGAGCATGTGACGAAGCACGATGCTATCCAGCTGATCGATTTGCCCGAGGGAACGTCGCTTTTTAACGTCGATCCCGACCAGATTACCGAGGACCTCAAGCAGAACCCGTGGGTCTCGGGCGTGGATGTCCAGCGCCAGTTCCCACATACGCTCATCATTACGCCGATGGAGCGCAAGGTCATTGCAATTGCCTATATCAGCTCCGATGACCTTGCCTGGGCCATCGGGGATGATGACACCTGGATCGCCCCGCTGTCGACGTCGGTCGAAGTGGATGACCAGGGCAACGTCATCACGACGGGGCAGGGCTCAAATACCCTGACCGGCATTGATGCCGCGCTGGCGCTCGCTAAGCACTATGGCGCGGTGTTGTTGACTGATGTCTCGGCGGATGTCGCTCCGGTTTCCGGCCAGGCAGTGAGCTCCAAGGCCGTTAAGGCTGGCTTGGATTATGTGCGTGGTTTTTCGAGCGAGTTCTTGGGACAAGTCAAGGATATTTCCACGCCTTCGGTCGAAGCCATCTCGGCAAACCTCAATAACGGCATTGAGGTGTCGCTGGGCGATTCGAACGATATCGTCAAGAAGGAGCGCGTAGTCACCAAGCTGCTTTCGCAGGTAGAGGGCGTAACGTATATCAATGTGCGCTCTCCGGGTAACTATACATTTAGGAACGCTCCGACCTCGTAGCGCTGGTTGATGCTTTGTTGAGGGGCCATACCACGCCGTTTATCTGGTTTGTTTGGTTTTCACGGTCAATTATTTGACTGATACGTTCATAATGTGCAAACATAATACGGTTTACCTTTGCATTTACTTTCAACCTGAAGGTTAATGTGCGCAGGGGTCGACCCATGCTATGGCTATAACCTTTGTTCGGAGGACCGACATGCACGAGACAGAGATCAACAACTACCTTGCCGTCATTAAGGTGGTCGGCGTCGGCGGCGGCGGTACCAACGCGGTCAATCGAATGATCGAAGAGGGCATCCGCGGCGTCGAGTTTGTTGCCATCAACACCGATGCTCAGGCACTCGCGATCTCTGATGCCGATATCAAGGTGCACATCGGCACCGACCTTACCCGCGGCCTGGGCGCCGGCGCCAACCCCGAGGTTGGCCGCAAGGCTGCCGATGAGTCCCGCGACGACATTGCCGAGGCGCTCGCTGGTGCCGACATGGTGTTCATCACCTGCGGCGAGGGCGGTGGCACCGGTACCGGCGCTGCTCCCATCGTTGCCGATATCGCGATGAACGAGGTCGGTGCGCTGACCGTCGCCGTCGTGACCAAGCCCTTCACCTTCGAGGGCCGCAAGCGCAAGAAGAGCGCCGAGGAGGGCATTAAGACCCTCTCCGATTGCGTCGACACCATGATCGTCATCCCTAACGATAAGCTGCTCGACATCGCCGAGAAGAAGACCACCATGCTCGAGGCCTTCGCGATTGCCGATGGCGTCCTTTCCCAGGGCACCCAGGGCATCACCGACCTCATCACCGTCCCCGGTATCATCAACCTGGACTTCGCCGATGTTAAGACCATCATGAAGCAGGCCGGTACCGCCATGATGGGTATCGGTACCTCTTCTGGGGACACCCGTGCCGTCGACGCTGCCCAGCAGGCCATCTCCAGCCCGCTGCTCGAGAGCTCCATCGATGGTGCCACGCGCGTGCTGCTCTCCATCGCCGGTTCCAAGGACCTGGGCATCCAGGAGATCAGCGACGCCGCCGACGTTGTCGCCAACGCCGTCGACCCCGAGGCCAACATCATCTTCGGTACCGTTGTCGACGAGTCCCTGGGCGATCAGGTGCGTATCACCGTCATCGCTACGGGCTTCTCCGACTCCAACGTCAACCGTCAGGACGAGCTCTTTGCTGCTCAGCAGTCTCAGAGCAAGGCCGCTGCCTCCGCTGAGCCGCAGCGCACCGCTCCTGCCACGAGCCCGGCTCAGGCCGCTCCGACCCGCAACGTCGGTGGCACCGAGCTTCCTAACTTCGGCAACGATCAGTTCGAGCTTCCCGACTTCCTGAAGCGCGGTAGCTTCTAAGTCGTTCTTTGCATTGTTGTGCGCAGGGGCGTGTCCGTATGGACGCGCCCTTTTTATTTCGACTTTGTAAACTAGAACCTCCAATCTCTTTACGTTCCCTTTACGATTGCCTCCAGCGCAGCAGGTATCCTTTTAGAGAAGTATGACAGCCGTATAAACGCGGACTGCGCGGCGATGCCGCGGTACTTGTGTTATTAGGAGGCTTTAGTATGGCAGCACGTGCGGACAAAGTTTCGCGTGTCGACCATGATGGAGTTACGTTGGTGGAGGGCGCGACATCCGATGTTCGCTTTGCCTTCACCGAGCGCGCCGGTGGCGTTTCCGAAGATGCGTACTCCTCACTCAACTTGGGCTCGCATGTTGGCGATGACCCCTTTGCTGTTCAAGAAAATCGTCGTCGCGCGCTCGAGGCTATGGGTGCCGCCGAGTGCGAGCACAACCTGCTCATTCCCAATCAGGTCCATGGTGACCATATCGTTGCGGTGGCCTCGAACGGCGCCGATGACCTTGAGGACGTCCGCGAGCAGATTGCTGAGGGCTGCGATGCCATCGTCTGTACGGCGCGTAACGTGCCCGTGCTGCTCTGCTTTGCCGACTGCGTTCCCGTGGTGCTGGTGGCCCCTGGCGGATTTGCCGTGGAGCACTCCGGTTGGAAGGGCACGATTGCACGTATTTCTGCCAAGGCGTGCCAGGCGCTTTGCGATGCTGCCGGCTGCGATGCGAGCGACGTTTCCGCCTATATTGGCCCCCATATCTTGGGTGACGAATATGAGGTATCCCAGGAACTCATGGATCGCTTTGCCGCCGAGTTCTCTTGCATCGATGCGAATACCTCTCGCATGCTTGATCTTTCCGCTGCCATTCGCGAGGCGCTGGTAGATGTCGGTGTCGACGCGGATAATATCGTGGATACCCAGCTTTCGACCGTGCGTCAGAACGACCGCTTTTATTCCTACCGTAACGAGGACGGCACCTGTGGGCGCCATGCTGCGATCGGCGTGATGCTATGAGAAAGATCGTATCGGTTCTGAGCGCCGCTGTGCTTACGCTTACGCTGTGCGCCTGTTCTTCGGGATCTTCGACCTCTTCCATTACCGTGGCCGGCTCCACGACCTGCCTTCCTATCGCCGAGATTGCGGCCGAGGGCTTTAAGGAGGAGACCGGCATCGACGTGCTCGTTTCCGGTTTGGGTTCTTCCGCTGGGATCGAGGCCGTCAGCGCCGGCACGGCCGATATCGCCAGCTCCTCCCGTGGACTCAATGCCGACGAACAGGATCTGGGCCTGACTCCCATCGTCATTGCCCACGACGGTATCGCGGTCATCGTGAACGACGACAACCCCGTCGATAACCTCTCGACCGAGCAGCTCCGCGATATCTACGCCGGCAAGATTACCAATTGGAAAGAGGTCGGTGGCGAGGACCTGAGGATTCAGGTCATCAACCGAGACGAGGCGTCCGGTACGCGCGAGGCCTTCCGTACCATCGTGATGGATGGCACGCCGTTCGATCGCCGCTCGGCTGTTCTTTCGGGTACGGGCCAGGTGCGCGACGTGGTATCTCGTTCGCGTGGGGCCATCGGCTACATTTCGCTGGGCTTCGTCGATAGCCTCAACGCCAAGACCTCGGTCAAGGCCGTCTCGGTCAATCATGTTGAGGCGTCCGAGAAGACGGTCGCGAGTGGCGGCTATCCCATCTCGCGCGACCTTTACTTCTTTGTGAAGGGTGTGCCTTCGCAGCAGGCGCAGGATTACATCGACTATGTGACGTCCGAAAAGATGGACAAGCAGATTCGCGAGGCGGGCTTTATTCCCGTCACCAACGACGAGAAGGGGAGTGAGTAGCATGGAAGCACAGGAAAACTCCCAGACTGAGCAGAATGTTCAGACGCCCAAGAAGCGCGAGCTGGCGCTCGTATCGCGCAGTACCTATATCAAGGAGAAGGCGCTGCAGTGGATCTTCTTTGCCTGCGCGTTCTTGGCGGTCGTTACCGTCATCCTGATTTTTGTCTTTACCACGTACTCGGCGCTGCCCGTCTTTACTGACATCGGTCTGGCTGACTTCTTTAGCTTTACGTGGGCGCCTTCCGAGGGCCACTACGGCATCTTGTCGCTGCTTGCCGGCTCGGGTCTGGTGACCGTCGGTGCGCTCGCCATGGGCGTGCCGCTGGGCGTGGGTACGGCCGTTTACCTGGTCGAGATTGCCAGCAAGCGCGTGCGCAAGCTCATCAGCCCCGCCGTTGACCTGCTGGCGGGCATACCCTCCATCATCTACGGCTTCTTTGGCATGATCATCATCCGCCCGTTTATCGCACAACTGACCGGCGGCCTTGGTTTTGGTGCGCTGACGGCGTGGTTTGTGCTCGCCATCATGATCGTCCCTACCATCACCACGCTCACCATCGATGCTCTCAATTCCATTCCCATGGGCATTCGCGAGGCATCGTATGCCATGGGCGCCACAAAGTGGCAGACCATCTATAAGGTCGTGCTACCTGCCGCGAAGCTGGGTATCGTTGATGCCATCGTGCTGGGTATGGGCCGTGCCATCGGCGAGACCATGGCCGTGCTCATGGTCGTAGGTAACGCCCCGGTTATTCCCGACAGCATTGCGAGCCCCATCTCGACGCTCACGAGCCAGATTGCGCTCGACATGAGCTATTCCTCGGGTCTGCACCGCTCGGCGCTGTTCGGCATGGGTGTGGTCCTGTTTATCATCTCCGCCACGCTGGTGGGTATCGTCCGTCTGATTTCCAAGAAGAAGAGGGGGTAGGCTATGTCCGATTCCGTTGACACGACGGTCGATACGACCTCGTCGCGCGAGCGCATCAAGCGTGCCCTTTCCCACGGCAAGAAGGGCCGCATCAACAAGGACCTGTCCAACAAGATCATGCTTGGCGTGTTTCGTGCCGCTGCCTACATCACCACGCTGGTGCTGGTCGCTATCATCGCCTACGTGGTCATCAACGGCCTGCCACACATCTCGCTCGACTTTATCTTCGGTTGGCCCCAGGGCGTCAACGCCGAGGGCGGAATTTGGCCCACGATCGTCTCGACCGTCTACGTGACGGCGCTCGCCATGCTTATCTGCACGCCGATCGCTGTGCTGGCAGCCGTCTATCTGGCCGAGTACGCCAAGCAGGGCAAGGTCGTCGAGCTCATTCGCTACGCTGCTGACGCTTTGGCCTCGGTGCCCTCCATCGTTATGGGCCTGTTTGGCTACGCCTTGTTTGTCGAGGCTATGGGCCTGGGCCTTTCGATGGTCTCGGCCGCTCTGGCGCTCGCGCTCTTGATGCTTCCCATCGTCATGCGCACCACCGAAGAAGCCATTCGCGCCGTTCCGCGCTATATCCGTTGGGGCGCGTACGGCCTGGGCGCTACCAAGTGGCAGGTCGTCTCCAAGATCGTGCTTCCTTCGGCCTTTGGCCGCATTGCCACGGGCATCGTCCTTGCCATCGGCCGTGCCATCGGCGAGACCGCCGTGGTGCTCTACACCATGGGCCAGGCCATCAATCTACCTATTTCGCCGCTCGATTCCGGTCGTCCCATGACCGTTCACCTGTACCTGCTTGCCAACGACGGCATCAACATGAACGCAGCCTACGGCACTGCGCTCTTGCTGATGGTGATCATTTTGGCCTTCAACCTGTTTGCGCGCTTCCTGTCGCGTAAGCGTCGCTAGTTAAGGAGTCCCATGTCCGTTTATCAGTCCGCTCCCGCGTTGGAGCAAGCGGCCATTACGGCCAAGGATTTCAACTTTTGGTACGGTGACTTTCATGCGCTGACGGGGCTTGACCTCAACATCGCCAAAAACGCCATCACCTCCTTCATTGGCCCTTCGGGCTGCGGCAAGTCGACGTTTTTGCGCTGCATCAACCGCATGAATGACCTGATCGAGGGTACGCGCGTCGAGGGCACCATGACGCTCGACGGCAACGATATCTATGCCGAGGGTGTCGACCCGGTCGACCTCCGTCGCCGCGTGGGCATGATCTTTCAGCAGCCCAATCCGTTTCCCAAATCCATCTACGAGAATGTCGCCTTTGGCCCTCGTCTGCAGGGCGTGACTAGCAAAAGTGACCTCGATGACATCGTGGAAGAATCGCTCAAGCGCGCCAACCTCTGGAAAGAGGTATCCAATCAGCTCAACAAGGATGGTTTGGCGCTCTCGGGCGGTCAGCAGCAGCGTCTGTGCATCGCGCGCGTGCTTGCGGTGCAACCCGATGTCCTTCTGATGGACGAGCCCTGCTCCGCCATCGACCCCACGTCCGTCTCTAAGGTCGAGGATTTGATGGCCGAGCTGGCGCCCGAGATGACGATCATCATCGTCACGCATTCAATGCAGCAGGCAGCTCGCATTAGCGACTACACCGCATTCTTCTTGCAGGAAGTTGCCGGCGAGCCCGCTACGCTCATCGAGTATGGTCAAACCGACGCGATCTTCACCAGCCCGGTGGACTCGCGGACGGAAGACTATATCACCGGCCGCTTTGGCTGATCGGTGCGACTAGTCCCAAGCCGATCGGACCTGGTCCGGTGCGTATTCACTGTGCGGGCGGCATGACCGCACCCAACTGATTGGAGTGAACCATGCGCAAACTGTTTTCCCGTCAGCTCATCGAGGCCCGCCACGAGATGCTGAGCATCTACGAGGCCGTCGATCTGGCCCTCCACGATGCCGTGAGGGCCTATGTTACCGACGACCGCAAGCTCGCCACCAAGACCAAGAAGCGCACGCTTTCGATTGACGCACGCTGCGCCAACCTGGAGGCCGTCTGCTACAACCTGATTGCCACGCAGTCACCGGTCGCCTCCGACTTCCGCTTGCTGCAGACGATCATCTACGTCGACTTTAACCTGCAGCGCATGACCGATAAGGTTCGCCAGATTTGCCGCGCCACGCGTCATATGATCAAGGCCGACATCTCGCTGCCCAAGGAGCTTGTCGGCACGGTCGAGGCCGAGGCTGAGGCCGTCTACCAGGTGCTGGGCTCTTCGCTTTCCGCGCTCGTCACCAACGACATGTCCATCATCTGCAACTTGGCCGTCGAGGACGAGCCAGTGCACGCCGCCTACGAGAAGTTCTTCCGCACCTTTAACCGCATGGACACGGGCGATTTTATGGACGACGACAGCAACTATGACGACCTGCGCCGCGCCATCATGGTATCGCGCTATCTCGATCGCATCGCCTCGATTTCCATCGATGCCGCCTGCCGTCTGACCTTCCTGTTGACCGGACAGCGTATGACTGCCGGTGATATCGCCTGCACTGATGAGGATGAGCTCGAGAGCATGCGCGTGCCTTCGGGCGAGGGTGTTATCATGAGGCCCGCCGTCGATGCACGCTACGTTGCCAAGGTGCCCGTTAACGAGGTCAGCGAGGGTCTTCGCTACCTGCTCGATCATCTTGAGGATGAGGACGATGGCGAGGACGACGAGGAGTAAGTAACCCCGTTCGTCGAAAGATTGTAAATACCTAAGTGAGCGCGGCCTTGCACATGCGGGGCCGCGCTCTTGCGTTAGCATGG
The DNA here is from genome assembly GCA_019419525.1 of Collinsella sp. Lineage (GTDB taxonomy): Bacteria > Actinomycetota > Coriobacteriia > Coriobacteriales > Coriobacteriaceae > Collinsella. The sequence goes on along the minus strand of DXZU01000014.1, from coordinate 33,210 downwards.
GACTACTTGTTTGGCTGTCAGCGGAGGCGATTGGCAATGGATAACTATTTGGACTTGATGCGCGCTCGCCGCGAGCAGATTCTGGAACGTTTTTATGCGGCGCTCGATCGCGCGGGCCGTCCCCACGACGCCGCGAGCTTCATTGCCGTGTCCAAGACCGTTGGTGTCGATGAGACCGTTGCCGCCATCCAGGCGGGGTATCGCCATTTTGCCGAGAACCGCCCGCAGGAGCTGGTTCGCAAGCTCACGGGTCTGGCGGAGCATCCGGAGCTGCCCGAGGTGCGCTTCGATATGATCGGCAACCTGCAGACCAATAAGATCAATGCGGTGCTGGGCTCAGCCGAGCTGATTCACTCGGTGGGTTCGCTGCATCTGGCGCAGGCGATCTCGAGCCGTGCTGTTCGCAAGATTGAGGCAGGCGAGCTCGTCGGCCCCCAGCGTGTGCTCATTGAGGTCAATGTGAGTGGTGAGGAGTCGAAGGGAGGCTTTTCACCCGATGAGATTCGCGCCGCCGCGGGTGAGCTTGCAGAACTTGAGGGAATTTGCGTACAGGGGCTTATGACTATGGCGCCCCGGGGGAATAAGGATGTGGCACGCCGCACCTTTGCGGGGCTTCGTGAGCTGAGGGATGAGCTGGAGGCGGCGCATCCCGATTTGAACCTGCCTGAGCTTTCCTGCGGTATGAGCGAGGACTTTGAGTCTGCCCTTGAGGAGGGCTCTACGCTCGTTCGCCTGGGCAGGGTAGTATTTAGCCCGGAGTTTGCAGTAAAATAAGGCTCTGAAGTGCGCACTGATTATCGGGGCGCCTGCACTAAACCGCGAGAGGACACAACCATGGGCTTCCTTGACGAGATTAAAAATAAGATGCACCTGGGCGGCCAGCAGGGTTACGACCAGGGTTATGGCCAGGACGACGACTACGGCTACGATGACGGCTACGACGATGGCTATCAGAACAACGGCTACAGTGGTGCTTCGGGCGAGGGCTTCTACACCCAAGACGAGCCGAGCAACGGCCTGCTTGGCCAGACGCGCCGCGGTGAAGCTGAGTCGGTTGCCGTGTATACGCGCTCCGGTCAGCTGGTCGGCGATGACTCCCGCCATGCCACGACGTATAACCCGCCTTCGCGCTCGCAGGACAGTGTTGCGAGCGGTTATCGTCCTGGTGCCTATGACACGCCGTCGAGCTACGCCGAGAATACCCGCGCCCGTGCCGCCGCTGCACCCGCGCCTGCACCGAGCGATGCCTCGGCCTATGCGAGCAATATCATCAACGCCACGCCGCAGCTGCCGGCCTATGTCCTGCGCCCCGAGAGCTATGACGACGTGGAGACCGTGGTGCGCCGCGTTCGCACCAAGCAGCCTGTCGCACTGATTTTTGTGGGCGTACGCACCGAAGTTGCCAAGCGCGTCTTGGACTTCTCTTACGGCTTTGCCTGCGGTCTGGGTGCCACGGTCAAGGAGGTGGGCGACCGCGTGTTCATGGTGCTGCCCGCCGGTTGCGAGGTCAAAGATTCCGATCTCAAGAAGCTTCGTGCCGACGGCTACCTTAAGTAAAGACAAGACGAGGAGATTCCCATCAACATCTACACTATCGTCCAGCTGGTCAACACGCTGTTCAACTTCTATTCCACGCTCATTGTCGTCTACTGCTTTATGACGTGGATTCCCATGAAGCAGGGTGGTTTGCTTCAGGATATTGCCGCGGTGCTTGATAGCGTGTGCGGTCCGTGGCTCAACCTGTTCCGTCGTTTCATCCCGCCGATGGGCGGTATCGATTTTTCGCCGGTCGTTGCGATTATTGCGTTGCAGTTGGTGCAGAGGCTGGTTCTGCAGCTTCTTATAGGTATACTCGTGTAGAACTGACTTAGTAACTTACGTCGGGCGTGTAGCGCCGAGGCGATGAAAAAGGAGACTTGTTATGGCTATTACCCCTGCAGACATCCAGGCTCAGACTTTCTCTGAGGCCAAGCGTGGCTACGATCCTGCTGAGGTCGACGTCTTCTTGGAGACGCTGTCCTCCGAGGTTGACGCTATGCTCGCTAAGATCGTCGACCTTAAGGGTCGTCTGACTGCTACCGAGCAGCAGCTTGCCGATGCGCAGGCTCAGCTTGCCCAAGCTCAGGATGCCACCGCCCAGGCCGTTCCTGCCGCCCCCGTGACTGTTCCCGCCCCTGACTTCTCCGCTCAGGAGCGCCAGATTTCCGCTGCCCTGATCGCTGCCCAGCAGACCGCTGAGACCATCGTCAACGATGCCAACGAGAACGCTGAGCGTATCCGCAACGAGGCTGACGCCAAGGCCCGCGAGGTTATCCGCCAGGCTCTGACCGAGAAGCAGGCCGAGCTCGAGGAGATCGATCGTCTCAAGGCTTCTCGTGAGGAGTTCAAGGCCGAGTACCTCAAGCTCATCCAGCACTTCATGGACGATGCCCAGAATTCCTTCCCGGCCGATCTGATGGCCTCCACGCCGGTCGGTTCTGCCGCTTCTCCTGCAGTGACTGTTCCCGCCGAGCCGCTGCCCGTCGCTGACCCGGTTGTCCCCGTGGCCGATCCCTTCGCCCCGATCGACAACTTTGCTGCCGACGACCTGGACTAACATTCGGCCTACAATTTAGTGCCTAGAAAGGACCCGCAGCTTGCGGGTCCTTTTTTATGACTGTGCAGGGGCGCGCAACATAAAAAACCGAGCCCTGCACATTGTGGCGCAGAACTCGGCGAATGGGTGAGCGGTAAAAGGTAGGTTTTAGGGCATGTCCCAAAACCTACTTGAGGAGGAAGTCGGAGAGGGGAATGGTACGGGCCTCGCGATGCTCGGGATCGGCGATGTGGTCGGCAGGATATCCACAGACGAGCATGTGATAGGGATAGACGCCCTTGGGCAGATTGAACTGCTCCTGTGCCACCTCAGGCTTAAAATGGCATACCCAGCACGTTCCCAGGCCCTGCTCGGTGGCCTCCATCATCATCTGATCACACACGATGGACGTATCGATTTCGCTGGAATTCATCTGATCATACGGGCGCACCCAAGCATCATCGGTAACGCTGCAAATAAGGAAGATGAGCGGAGCGCCAAAGATAGATCCATCACGAGCAAACCGAGGCTGACAAGCAGCAGCCTTCTCCAGAAGCTCAGGCGTATCCAGCACCATCACACGAGAAGGATGATTATTACAAGCAGAAGGAGCAATCCGCCCAGCCTCAACAATGGCATCCACCACAGCCTGCTCAACAGAACGATCCTGAAATTCACGACAAGAATACCGACCCCGAGCCAGATCCAAATAAGACATACAAGCCCTCCAACAATTAAAAATCAAACAAACCCAAAGTAACCCAAACAGTACCCAAAGCAGCAATCAGCCAAACGCTCATCGAGGGCCAAAGTGTCCGAACGGATACCAAAGGTCCCTTCAGCCAAACCCCCATTGCGCTATAACTATCAGCCAAAGTTCCCAATGGTGGTACGTAAGGGAGCGGGCCCGGCCACTAATAACCTTTTGAACGACTCTGCTTGCAGCCGGAGTGAAAAAGGTTATTAGTGGCCGGGCCCGCGACCGCCGGGACACGTACCCCCAATTAACTGTTCTTCATGACAATCGAATCCACAACATCGGCCACATTCTCGCAGCAGTCGGCGCAGTACTCCAGGAAGGCGTAGACGTCACGCCAAGCGATGACCTCGAGCGGATCCTTGCCGTTAACGTGCAGGTTGCGCATGGCGTTGATGTAGAGCTCGTCGGCCTCGGACTCGATGGTGTTGATCTGGATGACCAGCTCGCGCAGCGTTTTGGACTTGCGGTAGTTGGGAAGCTCGACCATCAGGTCTTTCATGGCGCGGCAGGCGTCAGTCACCTTGTGGGCGATGACGATGGCGTCGGGATGGATGCTCTGAATGTTGGTGAAGTAGACGCGCTGCACGACGCCCTCAATACGGTCGAGCACGGTGTCGAGCGCGCAGCTCATCAGATCCAGATCCTCGCGCTCGAGCGGGGTGATAAAGGCGGTGAGCAGGGCGTCTTCGAGCTCGTGGTGCTTCTTGTCTGCCGCATGCTCAATCGCATGCATCTTATTGAGCATGTCGTGAATCTGCGCGGGATCGAAGTTCTCAAAAATCTGGGTAAGCAGCTCGGCGGCCTGGACGGCGAGGTCGGCGCAGGCGACGTAGTTGTCAAAGTAGAACGAATCGGGTTTCTTAGCCATGGGTGGGTCCTTTCGAGGCGAAGACGGGTGGGCGAAGTGTTGCGGTCCAGATGGACGTTCGGTTTGACTAGAGGAACATCATGAACAGCTTGGCCATGACAAAGCTGATGAGTCCGCAGGCGGGGAAGGTGAAGAACCAGGTGAACATCATGTCCTTAACGACGCCGAAGTTGATGGCCGAGAGGCGCTTGACGGCACCGACGCCCATGATGGCGCAGGTCTTGATGTGTGTGGAGGACACGGGGATGCCGGTAAGGGTGGCAAGCAGCAGGTTCGCGGCGCCCGCGAGGTCGGCGGAGAAGCCCTGATACTTCTCGAGCTTAACCATGCTCTGGCCGACGGACTTTATGATGCGCTCGCCGCCGACGCTGGTGCCGATACCCATGGTGGCCGAGCACAGCAGCATAATCCAGATGGGGATGCCGGCATCGCCGACGCTGGTCTGGCCGTTTGCGAAGGCCACGCCTAAAAAGAGCACGCCGATGAACTTCTGTCCATCCTGCGCGCCGTGCATAAAGCTCATGGCCGCAGCGCTCGCGATCTGAGCGTATTTAAAGAAGACATTGGCACGTCGCCTGTTGGCGGCGGCGAAAAGAACCGAGACGAGTTTGCACAGGACCCAGCCCATGACAAAGCCCAGGCCGATGGAGAGCGCCAGGCCGTAGATGACCTTCATCCACTCGTGGACGTTGACGCTGCTCGCGCCGCCGAGGGCGATAGCGGCACCGGTCAGGCCGGCGATAAGGCTGTGGCTTTGCGAAGTGGGGATGCCAAAACGCGATGCTGTGGCGCCGTAGACGACGATGGAGAACAGCGCTGCGCAGAGGCACGCGAGCGCCATGGTGCTGTTTCCGCCAAAGTCGACGATATGTGAGATGGTGTTGGCGACGCTCGCATTAAAGTGCGTCATGATGAGCACGCCGAGGAAGTTGAATGCGGCGCTCATGAGAATGGCGGCGCGGGCGGGCATGCAACGCGTAGTGACGCAGGTCGCGATGGCGTTGGGCGCGTCGGTCCATCCGTTGACGAAGATGGCGCCGAGCGCGAGGATCACGGTGACGGCAAGGACTGGGTTCGACACAATTTGGCCGAGGAAGGTTGAGAACGTTACGTCCATATATGGGCTTTCTCGAAGTTTGCAGGCACGTTACAAAAACATGATAAATCGTATCACCTCCTGTGGGTTTCTTAACGGAGTTCTGACGTGAGAAGTGGATTTTTTGGCACTAAAATTGAATATTAGTCCTGTTGACCGCGGGTATTCTTTTTGCTAACACGCCATGCGGACACGTGCGATTGCTACGACACTCCAAAACCACAGTCTGTTCGCTTTACAACATGCAAACATGCGTTCGATAATAGGAGGCATGGAATATCGACAGACAGACGGCAAAACTCGGCGCGTACACAAGCAGTATGTGGACGTCGTGGCTCGCATCCTCGCGGGCGGACAAGTCGTGCCAGTCGCCGTCTGCTGGGTCGACGGTCGTTGCTTTACGATTGACGAGATTGTCTCGACCACTGGGTTTGGCCTGACGGTTCACGGCATTCGTACGGCAACCTATAAGGTGCGTTTTGGCGGGCACGCGACCGAGTTGTATCTGGAGGACCAGACGCGTGAACGACCAGATGGCTCGCAGGCCCATCTGATGCGTTGGTGGGTGTGGGCATTCGACCGTACGCTCGAGGGCGAGCGCCGTAGGTAAGGACGCACGGCGTTCGGGTACAATGACAGGAATCTTGTCAGCTACTGCGCCGTTATTTGTGGCGCTTTTTGAAAGGACGAACCTATGAACGATATCCAGGGCTATCAGAACGGCCCCGTCGAGAGCGGCGCAAGCCGCGCCAAGGAGATGTCGCCGCGCGCGTACAATCTCGCCATGTCTGCCCTGATCTTCTTGGGCTTTTGCGCCATGGGCGCCGGCGCCTACTTTACGAGCACCATGTCGTTTGCGCGCATGATGATGAGCGGCGCCGCCTTGCCGCTGGTCTTTGGCTCGTTTATTTTGACCATCGTCGGCATGGTCATGATGTCGGCCGCCGCCAGCAAGCAGTCCGTGGGCCTGTCCCTTGTGGGCTACATAATCTTTGCGAGTACCTTTGGCCTGACCGCGTCGTTTGGCCTTGCCAACTACGACCTGCCCACCATCAACACTGCCTTTATCGCCACGGCCGCCATCACCTTTGTCTATGGCGCCTTGGGCGTGACGTTCCCCAAGTTTTTCCAGCGCGTATATGGCATCGGCTTTGGCATTCTGCTCGCCACTATTCTGGTTGAGATTGTGCTGATGTTCATGGGCGTCTCGCAGACCATCACCGATCTGATCGTGATCGTGGTGTTCGCCGGCTTTATCGGCTACGACACCTATGTTGCCACGACGGTGCCGCCTACGCTGCCCAACGCCGTGCTTATGGCATCCAACTTGTTCGTGGACATCATCAACGTGTTCCTGCGCATTCTGAACATCCTCGGCCGTCGCGACTAGTGGCGAATTGCGGCGGTGTTTGCCGTGCGTGTAAATCGATGCGAAAGGCGGTCCTTCGGGGCCGTCTTTTTTGTATGCGGCGGGGTATCATGGATGGGAAAAGCCGATAGCGGCAGAGACCGAGAAAGGTGACCACTTATGGCAGACGTCGACAACAGGAACCGTAACCGCAGGTCCAACCGAGCGGGTCAGCCCAATCCCAAGCGCGAGGCCCGTGCCAAGGCCGCCGAGCGTCACGTGGCAACTGTGTCCGAAGCGTGCGCCAAGGATATCGAGCGTTCGCTTGCCGGTGTTCGCGAGTTTGACGGTATGCCTGCCGGCTTTGTCGCGGCGATGAAGGCCAAGGTTCAGAGTGCTGTGGCCGCCGAAGAACAGGTTGCCGAGGACGTCGAGGGCGCGGAGGCTGCCGAGGTCGAGGCAGCGCTCGAGCCCGTCGAGGAGCCTGCCGAGGAAATCGCCGAAGCTGAGTCCGCGCCTGCTGAGGAGCCCGCTCCGGTCCTGCCCGAGGTCACTGTGCTTGATGCCTCCGCCACGCAGGCAATCCTCGATAACGGTCGCGGCTATGCGCAGTTCTGCGACATGGCCGTGCTCGCCTTTGCCTCGTTTACCAATCCGGGCGGTGGATATATTCAGGGTTATCTGGGCCAGGAGGCCACGCTGTGCGCCGATTCGTATCTGTACAACGTTCTCGATAGGCAGCGTAAGTGGTACGGCGAGAACCGTCGCCGCAACATCAACTGCGAGCTCTATCGTAACCGTGCCCTAGTGGTGCCTGCGGTGCGCTTCGACCGCAACCACGTGCATGCATACGCCGACGTGATCGTGGCCGCCGCGCCCAACGTTAAGCGCGCCCGCCAGGAGTATCGCGTGAGCGACGATGCTCTGCTGGATGCCCTGCGCGACCGCATTCGCTTTGTGCTCGCCATCTGCGACGAGTTGGGTCGCGAGAAGCTCGTGCTGGGCGCATGGGGCTGCGACAACAACGGCTTTGATGCCGAGGCCGTGGCCGAGCTCTTCCGCAAGGAGCTCGCATCGGGCGACTTCAAGGTCAAGCAGGTCTTCTTTGCCGTGCCCTCTACGCGCTGGGACGAGGACTTCGCCAAATTCGAGCACGTGCTGGCAAACTTCCCCGAGCGAAACGAGGAGTCCTATGCTCAGGTTGCCGCCCGCGCCGCAGCCGCCCGTGCCGCCGAGCAGGCTCAGGCCGCTGCCGAGGATGACGAGGATGACGACGACTGGCGCAAGTACCTGTAAACGGTGCTCGTGATGCGATATACCGAGCCGACGGGAGAGGCTGCTCCTGTCGGCTTTTTATTGAGTGGGGAGCTTACGATGAAAAACGTTCTGTGCTTTGGTGACAGCAACACCTATGGTTACGATCCAGCGGGCATGCGCGACGGTACCGCGGTGCGCTATGCGCAGGATGTGCGCTGGTGTGGCGTGGTCCAACGTGACTTAGGCGAGGGCTGGCATGTAATTGAAGAAGGCCTCAACGGCCGCACGACGGTACGCGACGACATGTGCCATCTGGACACTAACCTCAACGGCATTCGCGCGCTTCCGATGCTGCTCGAGGCCCATAAGCCGCTGGACGCCATTGTGATCATGCTGGGCACCAACGACTGTAAGACGGTCTTTAACGTGACAGCTTCCGATATCGCCCGTGGCGCCATGGCGCTGATTCGCGCCGTCCGCGCGTTTCCGTGGACCGACGCTGCGCCTTGCCCGCGCATCCTGCTGATGGCTCCTATCAAGATCAAGCCGCAGATCGCCGATGTATATATGACCGATTTTGACGAGCGTTCCGTCGAGGCATCTGAACATTTTGGCGAGTACTATGCGCACGTGGCCGAGCAGTTTGGCTGCGACTTTTTGAATGCCGCCGAGTTTGCCGAGCCGGGCGATATCGACTATCTGCATATGATGCCCGAAAGCCACGAGAGCTTGGGACATGCCGTGGCAGCCAAGCTCCAAGAGATGCTCGGTGAGTAGCGCGACCCCAAGCCACCGCAAAGGGGACAGGCACCTTTGTGGTGGTTTTGCCCGGGTAAACGAACGGATTGGCTGCCATATGGGCATGGACGAGCTCATCGACCTCTTTGCCGAGGGCGATGAGCTCGTCTCCAATACCGCTTTTGAGGATTTGGATCTTGCCTACGACGTGGCGAACGGCGCGACCTTCGATGGCGTTGTGTTCCGATCTTGCGAGTTCGATAGCGTTGACTGGAGCGGCTCGACGTTTCGCGACGTGGTGTTTCGCGGTTGCCGCTTTATCCGCTGCAACATGGAAGGCTGCTGGCTCAGCCGCTGTGACTTCGTTGACTGCTCGGCACCGGGACTCAACTTGCTCGAGGCGCGCCTGTCGAGCGTGTCGTTTGGATCGTGCGATTTGAGCTATGCGAACCTTTCGGAGGGACGCATTGGCCCTATGACAGCATGCGATACACGTCTGAGAGAGGCTGCGTTTCAGGGTGCCAAGCTGGGTCAGATACGCCTGGATGGCTGTGACCTGACGCGTGTTGATGTGTTCAAGACGTCGCTTTCCGGCGTTGATGTGTCGCGCTGTACATTTGCAGCGCCCGTTGTTTCGGGCGATTACCATGAGTTGCGTGGCTTGACGGTCAATGCCGAGCAGGCGCTGGCACTCTCGGGTTTGTTGGGAATTCAACTCGCCGACGAATAGGCGCTCTGGTCCTTTGCTCGACCGCTATCTAAAATCAAACCGTCGCAACATTTAATGATTTTTTGCGTTTGCACGATTTTCATCGAATGTTGCGACGGTTTTTGGTGCAAGGTAGCCTGTCTCTTTTTGGCAGGTTACTGGCTATTTAGTACTGCCACATGTGGTTGACGGGGCCAGAGCCTTTGCCCATGTCAAAGCCGGCGGCCAGAGCGCCTGTCAGGTATGCCTTGCCCGCATTGACGGCATCGGCAAGATCCATGCCCTGGGCCAGCGCGCAGGCGATGGCGGACGAAAGCGTGCAGCCGGTGCCGTGTGTGTTGTCGGTCTCGATGCGCTTGTGGCGGAACCACGTGGTGAGCGGATCGCCCAGATGGTTGCCCTCGTCATCGAGTGGCGCGGGTTCGGCCAATACATCGTTGGCCTCGTTGACAAGATGCCCACCCTTAACGAGGGATGCGCAACCAAAGCGGCGGGTGAGGAGCATGGCAGCATTTTGCTGTGTGCGCTCGGAGTCGACCTCGTAGTCAAGCAGGGCCATGGCCTCGGGAATATTGGGCGTGATGACGGTTGCTAGTGGGAACAGGCGGCGGGTGAGCGCCTCGGCGGCATCTTCGGCAATCAGCCGTGCGCCCGAGGTGGCTACCATGACGGGGTCGACGACCACGTTTGTCGCGTTCCAGGCGCTCAGGCGGTCGGCGATAACCTCGATAATCTCGGCAGAGGAAACCATGCCGATCTTGACGGCGCTGGGGCGGATATCGTCAAATACGGCGTCGATCTGCGCAGCGACGATATCAGGGGAGATATTCTGCACGGCGGTGACACCGAGCGTGTTTTGTGCGGTGATGGCGGTGATGGCCGTCTCGGCATACAGGCGGTGCGCCGTGATGGTCTTGATGTCGGCCTGAATGCCGGCGCCACCGCTGGAATCGGATCCTGCGATGGATAGAACGGCAGGTACCTTACTGCGATCCATGTTTGCTCCCTTGTTCGGTCGGAATCAAATGGGTCTTTAAGCCAGCATTATAAAGATGCCCGGGCCGACTCTATGTCGAACCCGGGCGGGCGATGCAATCTTTACGCAAATGTAAGCAAATGTTCACACGTCAACAATTGACGAACACCATGTTACTGATTGTGGCTCCGGTGACGAGTTAGTCCTCCATGCCGAGGTCGATCGTGGTGCCCTCGAAGATCTTGTTGACGGTGCGGACAGCACACATCTTGCCGCACATGGTGCAGGTGCCCTCAGTGGCGGCAGGGGACTCCTCGTAGCGCTTCTTGCCCGTAACCGGGTCGAGCGCGCACTTCCACATGGCGTCCCAGTCGAGCTTGCGGCGTGCCTGGCCCATCTTGTCGTCCATGTCGCGGGCGTGGGGCACCTTTTTGGCGATGTCGGCGGCGTGTGCGGCGATCTTGGTGGCCATGAGGCCGTCGAGCACATCCTGGGCGTTGGGCAGGCATAGGTGCTCTGCCGGTGTCACGTAGCACAGGAAGTCGGCACCGGAGCTGGCGGAGATGGCGCCGCCGATGGCAGCGGTGATGTGGTCGTAACCCACGCCGATATCGGTCACCAGCGGCCCGAGCACATAGAACGGAGCATTGTGGCACAGGCGCTTCTGCAGTTTCATGTTGGCGGCGATCTCGTCGAGCGCCATGTGACCCGGGCCCTCGACCATGACCTGGACGCCGGCGGCCCAAGCGCGCTTGCACAGCTTGCCCAGCTCGATCATCTCAGCGGTCTCGGTGGCGTCGTTGGAGTCGTAGAGGCAGCCCGGGCGGCAGGAGTCGCCGAGCGAAATCGTCACGTCGTACTCGTGGCAAATCTCGAGCAACTCGTCGTAGAACTCATAGAACGGGTTCTCGTTACCGGTGACCTCCATCCAGCCAAACAGCAGTGAGCCGCCGCGGCTCACGATGTTCATCAGGCGGCCGGTCTCCTTAAAGGTCTTGGTGACCGACTTGTTGATGCCGCAGTGAATGGTCATAAAGTCCACGCCGTCCTCGGCATGCGCGCGCACGACTTCGAACAGGTCGTCCTTGGTCAGCTTGACCAGCGGCTTTTCCATGTAGCCGATGGCGTCGTACATGGGGACGGTGCCTACCATGAGCGGCGTCTCGTCGATGAGCTGCTGGCGGAACTGGCGCGTCTTGCCCGAGTTGGAGAGGTCCATGATGGCGTCAGCGCCAAAGTCCTCGGCGATCTTGACCTTCTTCCATTCCTCGGCGGCATCGGCCTTGTCGCCCGAGATACCCAGGTTCACGTTGACCTTGGTGGACAGGCCCTCACCGACGCCAAAGGCGCGCATGCCCTTTTTGATGTGCACGATGTTGGCGGGAATGGCGATGCGGCCGTCGGCCACGCGCTCGCGGATGTACTCGGGGTCGCGATGCTCACGCTCGGCGACCTCCTTCATCTGCGGTGTGATCTGCCCGGCGCGGGCGAAGTCGATTTGCGTGACGAGCTTGGGCTCGGTCTGTGTGCTCATTGGCACGGCTCCCTTCGTTGGCATTACCCATATCAGGTTTGCGGGTCAGGGCGGGCGCGCCCAGTCTCAGCCTGCCGTCTTGTCCTGCAAGCTCCCCGTTTATGTGGTGGGCTCAAGTATAGCCTGAATGGGTACGATTGGGCCAACGAGCGTGCCTGTGGGGAGGCGAACATGGAAGACAAGCATCTATATCGAGAGACGCAATGGGATGTATCGGCCGAGGAAAGCCGTGCGCACCATGGCCTTGTCGCGATTGGTTTTGCGGTGCTTGCCGTGCTGGTGATTGCCTTTTGTATCTGGACGTTTGGCGGTCGCGGCGGCGCTGCCTGGGAGTTTGAGGCCGACGATGCCCTGCCGATCATGACAGTGAAGGTCGCGGGCGGCAATACCGTTGCCGCGCCGGGCGACTATTGGTATCCGCGCAACGAGTTTGTGCAGTTGCAGCTGAGTGGCGGATCCATTCCTGGTGAAGAGATCGAGCGCGTGACCTTCGATGCGTCGCTTAAGACGCTGTCGGTCGAGCTCAAAGATCAAGGGGATGTGCCCACGACAATGGATATCGCGCTGACGGAATGGCGCCTGGAGCCCCCGTCGGGCGTCAAGGTGTCCGAGGTGGAGCATGTCAAGATTACCTATCAGGACGGCTCGACAAATGAAATTGCCAAAGCCGACGGCTTGGCGGAATAGACGCCGTGCCTAGGCAGCACATTCAAAAGTAGCGGTGGTCCTACAGGGCCTGTTCGTTCAGGAAGACCAGAGTGTTTTTATTTGAAAGCTCGGGAAAGTGACGATAACCAACGTCGAACGCGGTGAGCCCGCTTACATCCTCGAGCTTGTTTTCTGCCATCCAGCGCACCATGGAGCCGCGCGCCTTTTTGCTGGCTGTCGAGCGCTGGATGGGCTTGCCGTTGCGGACACCTTCGCCAAAGAGACAAGTGACGGTTGTGGCGTCGCCTGCGAGATGGGGTAGAACGGCCTTGGCGTACTCCACACTGGCAAGGTTGACGATCGTGGTGTTAGAGCCCGCCGGAGCGATGGCCCGTGCGAGCTTGTCGCTCCAAAACGCGTAGAGGTCTCGGGCATCGTCAACGGCGAGCTTCGCGCCCATCTCCAGCCGATACGGTTCGACGGCATGAAAGGGACGAACGCACCCGTAGAGGCCGGAGAGGATCCACAGATGGTCTTGCAGCCATGCGAGCTGCGTGGAATCCATCACCTCGGGTGCCATGCTCTGGTATTGAATGCCGTGATAGGACATGACGGCAGGGGAGAGGTGACGGGCGAGTGCGGGATTGTCGAGATCGCCGCTTTTCAGGATGGGCCCGAACTCATGCAGTGTGTTGAGGCAAGGTCCCAGCAGTTTGTCACTCACGTTCCACAGCGCCTGCAGGCCGCCGCTGCCTTCATTCCGCTCGATATCTAGCAGTGCGCGGTGGAGGCGAGCCGTCTCGCGCACAAAGGGTGGGATGCCCAGGACTTCAAAAGCATCTTGGGCCGCGCGCATCTGCTTGGCGGGCGAAATGATGACCTGCAGCATGGACTCTCCTCTGCCAAAAAAGTTGCGGTGGAATACGGTCTGTTTTGGCCGTTTATGGGCCAGTTTAGTCCGTAATTCACCGCAACTGATGAAGGGTGGATTAGGCTCGCTCGATGAAGGCTTTGTAGCCGCGGTAGGCCTCGTAGATATCGGCCTTGTTGGCGACCTCCCACAGGGCGTGCATGGACAGGACGGCAACGCCGGAGTCGATGACGTTCATGCCATACTTGGCCATGATGTAGGCGATGGTGCCGCCACCGCCCGCGTTGACGCGACCGAGCTCACAGGTCTGGAAGTCCACGCCGGCCTCGTCCATGATGTCGCGGACGAGGGCCACGTACTCGGCATCGGCGTCGTTGGAACCGCCCTTGCCGCGGCTGCCCGTGTACTTGTTAAAGCACAGGCCACGACCCATAAAGGCGGCGTTCTTCGTCTCGAACTTGCCGGCATAGCCCGGGTCGAAACCGGCGGACACGTCGGAGGAGAGCATGCGGCTGCGGGCGAGCGCGCGGCGCAGGGCCAGCGGGCTATCCTCGCCGGCGAGCGTCATGATCTCGGCGACGGTGTTCTCGAAGAAGCGGCTCGTCATACCGGTGGCACCCACGGAGCCGATCTCCTCCTTATCGACGATGAGCGTGATGCTCGTGCGCTCCACGTTGGTGACGTTGATCTGGGCGAGCATGGAGGGGTAGGCACAGACGCGGTCGTCATGGCCATAGCCCAGAATCATGGAGCGGTCGAGGCCCATGTCGCGGGCGGGGCCGGCGGGCACGACCTCGATCTCGGCGGAGAGGAAGTCCTCCTCCTCGACGTCGTACTGCTCCTTGAGGATATCCAGGAACATCTGCTTGACGGGCTCCTTGGGGGCGTCCTTGTCGTCCTCATCGAACTTGACGGGGCGGCCGCCCACGATCACGTCGAGAATCTCGGCATCGACGGCGTCCTTGGCAGGCTTGGACATCTGCTCGCTCGAGAGGTGGATCAGCAGGTCGGAGATGGTAAAGACCGGGTCGTCCGCCTTGTCGCCGATATTGATGTCGACGGTGGTACCGTCCTTTTTGCAGATGACGCCCACGAGTGCGAGCGGGGAGGCCACCCAGTGGTAGCTCTTGACGCCACCGTAGTAGTGCGTGTCGAGGTAGGCCATGTCGCCGGCCTCGAAGGCGGGGTTCTGCTTAAGGTCTAGGCGCGGCGAGTCCACGTGGGCGCCCAGGATGTTAAAGCCCTGCTCGAGCGGGGCGTTGCCCAGGTTGACGAGCATGAGGTCCTTGCCGTGATTGGCGGCGTACACCTTGTCGCCTGCCTTGAGCTCGCGGCCTTCGGCGATCACGGTCTCCAGGTCGACGTATCCCGCCTCCTCGGCCATCTTGATGCCGGTCTTGACGCACAGGCGCTCGGTCTTGTTCTCGCTCAAAAACTGCTTATAGCCGCGGCAAAGCTCCTCGAGCTCCTCGACTTGCTGTGGCGTGTACTTATTCCATGCGCAGGGACGCTCCATGACGCAGGCTCCTTTCGGATCGATCGTGCTGGTTGATGTACCGTGAGCCATCGTATCACGCGCGGGCTCACGGTGGCGGGGGAGCTTTATGTGAGGTGGCCGCGGGGCGGGGAGCGTGTAAACTGGAGTGAGCAAACCGTGCCCAGCCCAAAGCGAGGTATTTAATATGTCTGACAAGCGCCGCACTTTTGCCGTTATCGACGGCAACTCGCTCATGCACCGCGCCTTTCACGCCGTGCCGCCGACCATGAACGCGCCGGACGGTCGCCCCACCAACGCGATCTTTGGCTTTCTGAACATGTTTCTTAAGATGATCGATGCCTTTAACCCCGACGGTGTGGTCGTGGCGTTTGACAAGGGTAAGCCGCGCGTGCGCATGGAGATGCTGCCGCAGTATAAGGCGCAACGCCCGCCCATGGACCCCGATCTGCATGCGCAGTTCCCTATGATTAAGGAGCTGCTCACCGCGCTCAACGTGCCGATTCTGCAGTCCGAGGGCTGGGAAGGCGACGATATCCTGGGTACTATGGCGCGCCTGGGCGAGCAGGCCGGCTGTGACATGCTGCTGGTGACCGGTGATCGCGACATGTATCAGCTTGTTACCGAGCACGTCAACGTGGTCTCGACCCGTAAGGGCCTGTCCGACGTTGCGATTATGACGCCCGAGAGCGTGGATGACTTGTATCACGGCATTACGCCGGCGCTCGTGCCCGACTTTTATGGTCTGAAGGGCGACGCGTCCGACAACATCCCCGGCGTGCCGGGCATCGGTCCCAAAAAGGCGAGTGCGCTCATCGCACAGTACGGCAGCTTGGACGAGGTCATCGCGCATGCCGACGAGGTCAAGGGCAAGATGGGTGAAAACCTGCGTGCACACATCGACGACGCGCTGCTGAGCCGTAAGGTGGCGACCATCCGCACCGATGCGCCCGTTGAGCTCGATTTTGAGGCGACGTCCTTCCCGGCGTTTTCTGCCGATGAGGTTTCCGCGGCGCTGGGTACGCTTGGTATCACCGCCATGCAGAACCGTTTCTTGGCGCTGATCGGCGGCGAGGGCGGGGCTGCTGCCTCCAGTGTGTTTGAGATACCTGCTATGGTTCGCGCAGCCGCCGGCGATGCCGACGCGCTTGGTGCCGTTGCGGCTGAGGTCTCCCGCGCGATTGATGCCGGCGAGTGGGTCGCCGCCGTGGTGGACGACGACAAGGAAGAGGGCGCGCTCTTTGGGCTGACGCGCACGCTGTGGTTGGCGACGTCCAAGGGCCTGTTCGCGCTCGAGGAGGGCGACAGCTGTGCGGCGGCTGAGGTTGAGGGCTTCAACTTCGCTCACGGTGTGATCGCCGGCGTGCTTGCGCGCCTGTTTATGGAGGGCCGCGTGGCGAGCCCGGATACGAAAGCGCTGCTGCACGAGCTTTCGCCCATCGATTCTTCTGAGCCCGAGCTCATGGATCCGCTCGCTGCCGATTCCACGCGTATCTTCGATACCGTGGTCGCTGCCTATCTGCTGGATTCCGATCGCTCCGAGTTCGATGAGGCATATCTGGCCGATACCTATCTGCAGATGGCGTTGCCTGCGGCGCGCGGTGCAGAGGGTGCTGGTGAGGACGCTCCGGCGCCTGCCGCTCGTACTGCGGCTCTGACGCTGGCGCTCGTGGCGCCGTTGCGCGAGTGCATGGCCCGTGAGAACGCCGCCAACGTGTTCGATGGCATCGAGATGCCGCTCGTTCCGGTACTTGCCAAGATGGAGCGCGCGGGCATGCTCGTGGACCCCGACCGCCTGCACAGTCTGTCCGAGGGTCTGGCGACCCAGATCACCGAGGTCGAACGAAGCATTCGCGACCTTGCCGGTGACGAGACCTTTAACATCGGCAGCCCCATGCAACTTTCGCATGTGCTCTTTGATGTGATGGGCCTTCCGACCAAGGGTCTCAAAAAGACCAAGCGCGGTTACTATTCGACCAATGCCAAGGTACTGAGTGATCTTGCCCGTGACCACGAGATTGTTCGTTTGATCTTAGACTGGCGCGAGAAGTCCAAGATCAAGTCAACCTATCTGGACACGTTGGGCCCGCTGCGCCGCGGTGACGGTCGTGTGCACACCACGTACAACCAGACCATCACCGCGACGGGGCGTCTGTCTTCGAGCGACCCTAATCTGCAAAACATTCCGACGCGCTCGGAGCTGGGGCGTACCGTCAAGACGGCGTTTTCGGCAGGCGAGGGAAGCGTCTTTTTGGCGGTGGACTACTCGCAGATCGAGCTGCGTCTGCTGGCACATCTCTCGGGTGACGAGCACTTGGTGCGCGCCTTTAACGAGGGCGAGGACTTCCATGCCGAGACGGCGGCGCGCGTGTTTGGTGTGCCGGTGTCCGAGGTAACGCCCGACCTGCGCAGTCGCGCCAAGGCCGTGAACTTTGGCATCGTGTATGGCCAGCAGGCCTACGGCCTGTCGCAGTCGCTGCATATCTCGATGGCCGAGGCGCGCGACATGATCGACCGCTACTACGAGGCCTACCCGGGCGTGCGTACGTTCCTCGACAACGTGGTGGCGCGCGCCAAGCAGACGGGCTACGCCGAGACCATGTATGGCCGCAGACGCCATATTCCCGAGCTCAAGGCCAAAAACCCGCAACTCCGCGGCTTTGGCGAGCGCACGGCCATGAACCATCCCATGCAGGGCACCGCAGCAGACATCATCAAGATCGCCATGGCCCGCGTAAGCCGTCGCCTGGAAGAAGAAGGCTTTGCCGCCCACATGATCCTGCAGGTACACGACGAACTGGACTTTGAGTGCCCCGTCGACGAAGTCGAGCGCCTCACCGCCATGGTCCGCGACGTCATGGAGCACGTAGTAGACCTACGCGTACCCCTCATCGCCGAAGCCAGCACCGGCATAACCTGGGCCGACGCCAAATAGGGAAGCAACCACAGTTCCAAAGTAACCAAAAACAGAAGGACGCCCCTTATCAACAAGGAGCGTCCTTCGTTCAATTAAATTCAGCCAAAGTATCTAGGCGCCAAGACGCCATCCAGGCGGCAAACAAGTCACCGCAGGACCTGGCCGGGCGAGGCGGGTAAGTTTTCGTAGATTCCGCACGAGCCGGAAAGCACTTAATGTGCTTTCCGAGCGAGCCCAGGACCCGACCGAACGAAAAACTTACCCGCCTCGCCCGGCCAGGTCCGACGAGCAACGTTAACGAGCCGCCAAGATGGCGTCGATGAGCGTCAGTACGCCTCCGTCGTTGTTGCTCGGAATGCGCCACTTGGCATGCGCGTTCATGTGCTCCTCGGCGTTGTCCACGATAAAGCTGTGACCGACGCGCTCCAGCATGGGGATGTCGTTGTACGTATCGCCCACGGCGGCGGCGTCGGCAATATCGATGCCCAGGTGTTCGCACAGGTGCGCGACGCCGGCGCCCTTGTCGACGCCCAGGTTCATAAAGTCGATCCACTCGCGCCCGGCGTTGGTGACGTAGAGCTTGTCCGAGAACTCGGGACTATAGGTCTCGCGGAAAGCGGGCTCGGCGTCGTAGCCGGGGAAGAAGACCGAAATCTTGTTGGACTCGAAATCAATGCCATCAAAGCTGTCGACGTAGTTGATTGTGTTGTAGTAGACGCTGATCTCGTCGTGGTATTGATGGTCGCGGGCAAGCACGTAGAACTCGTCGAAGCAGCAAAGGACGGGGACAGCGCGCGGATCCTCCGAGGCACGGCTCAAGACCTGCTGATACAGCTCCACGTCAATAGTGCTCTTATAGATATAGCTGCCGCGATAGATCACGCACGCTCCGTTGTCGGGACAAAAGGCGAGGCGGTTCTTGACGCCCTCGAACATCTCCTCGAGCTTGGGGGCGGGACGTCCGCTGGCGGGGCAGAATACGATGTCGGCGTCGGCGAGCTTGTCTAGGCGCTCATCAAGACCCTGGGGCAGCACGCGCTCGTCGGTCAGCAGCGTCTTGTCCATGTCGACGGCGAGAATCTTAATGTTTCCGATATTGGCGTCCGATTCGTAAGTTTGCATAAAAGCGAGCCTTTCGTTTCGAGATTGTTTCAGACGTTATAGCCATCAATTCGTAGTCGGGCGTATTTTCGCAGGAACGGAGCGTATTTGCACCACGCTTCACAAAGTAATGAAAAAACTTTTCAGAAATTTGAATTTGTCGCTTGTGCTGCGGGTACTTTAGCGTAATATAGCGACCATCGAAAACGGAGACGGAAAAACAACCGCTTACCGAGGAAAAGGTACCGTTTACGATATTAGAATTGCGCCCGGCGATAGGTGAAAGGAGAGGCAGATGCAGTTCGTAACGATCATCACCACTGCAGACAATGCCATCCGACGCCAGCGCGCAATTTCCCGACGACGATAACAATCGTCTCTGTCCGCATGGGGAGAATTGCCTCAACAGAGTCATTTTGAGGTCGTTGGGTTTTAGCACGACATTGCTGCATGTTTCTAGGGCATGTATGTGCTGATTTTTGCTATTTAACCTGATATTGCACGGTATATGACCTTGAAATGACTTGCAACTGACCGATGTTCTAACTAGCTACCAAGGGCGAAAGGAAACAGCCATGAGCAAGGAAAAAGTCGTTCTCGCATATTCCGGTGGTCTTGATACATCCGTATGTGTCAAGTGGCTCCAGGACGAGAAGAATCTCGATGTCGTTTGTGTCTGCGGCAACGTGGGCCAGGAAGAGACCGGACTGGATGCCAAGAAGCAGAAGGCGCTCGACCTGGGCGTTCTCGATTGCCAGGTGCTCGACCTGCGCGACGAGTTCTCCGATGAGTTCCTGACCAAAGCCATTGCAGCAAACTCCATGTACGAGAACAAGTATCCGCTGCTCTCCGCCCTGTCTCGCCCGCTGCTTGCCAAGAAGCTTGTTGAGGTCGCCCACGAGTTTGGCGCGACCTACGTCGCCCACGGCTGCACCGGCAAGGGTAACGACCAGGTCCGTTTTGAGGCCGCCGTCAAGGCCCTCGACCCCGAGCTCAAGGTTATCGCCCCGGTTCGCGAGTGGGACCTGAAGTGTCGCCCCGACGAGGTCGCCTATGCCCACGCCCACAACGTGCCGGTTCCCGAGGGTGCCAACGACAACCCCTACTCCATCGACGACAACCTGTGGGGTCGTGCCATTGAGTGCGGTCACCTGGAGGATCCCTGGAATGAGCCGCTCGACGACGCTTGGGTTATGACCAAGAATCCCGAGGACACCCCGGACACCCCGACCTACACCGAGATTGAGTTTGAGGCCGGCAAGCCCGTCGCCGTCGACGGCAAGAAGATGAAGCTCTCTGAGATCGTCATCGCCCTCAACAAGATCTCCGGCGACAATGGCTTTGGCCGTCTCGATCTGGTCGAGGATCGCCTGGTGGGCCTTAAGAGCCGCGAGTGCTACGAGGTTCCCGGCGCCCTGACGCTCATCACCGCCCACAAGGCGCTCGAGGACATCTGCGTCGAGGGCGACCTGCTCAAGACCAAGATCAAGCTCGAGCAGGATTGGGCCACCGCCGTGTACAACGGCCAGTGGTACAGCCCGCTCAAGAACGCGCTCGATGCCTTTATGGCCGACACGCAAAAGTTCGTGACCGGCACTGTCCGTCTGAAGTTCTTTAAGGGCAACTGCCATGTCGTCGGCCGCAAGAGCCCCTTCAGCCTCTACGACTACGGTCTGGCTACCTACGACCGCGACACCACGTTTGACGAGAAGGCCAGCGCCGGCTTTATCGAGATCGATACGCTGTCGCTCAAGACGTGGGCAAAGGTCCAGGGCCCCAGCTCTGCTGCTGCCCAGGCCTAGCGCCTCCTTCCCTTGGTATCCGCGCGGCCCATCCGCGTGATACATAACGGGCGCACGGGGTCCCTACCTTTCGTTATGCTTGCTGACACTTCTTAACATCGGTGGCCCCTACGTTCCGCCCGCATATATGATGCCGCGTCTGCGGCTGAGTCCGAGCCCCGCCGGGGTTGTCCGGCGGGGCTCCTTCTATCAATTTGGCGGCTCTGTGCCTATATATATGAGGAGTATCCATTATGTTCAATGCTATCGCGCATGCTTTGCTTGCCCTCGCGCCCGAGTTCGATGCTGTAAGGGTCGAGGACGTTCCTATGAGCCTGAAGTCCTGGATCGATGGTTCGCAGGGCAACATCCGGAGGGAGACGTTGGGCGCCAAGTGCATGGTGCGTCACTTCTTTGCAAATTAGCCACATGGCCCCGCGCGCGGCAGGGAGTGTGTAAAACTAGCGGTTGATAAATCGCTTTAGCGACAGGGCACATTGCTTTGGACGCTTGTTTTGGTATTTGGAGAAAGGAGACGGTTCCATGGCTCTTTGGGGCGGTCGTTTTGAGGCGGGCGTGGCCGAGGTCACGCAGGAGTTTGGCGCGTCGCTGCCGGTCGACAAACATCTCTATAAGCAGGATATCGCCGGCTCTAAGGCGCATGCCAAGATGTTGGCCGCCCAGGGCATCATCAGTGCCGAGGACGAGCAGGCGATTGCCAAGGGCCTGACCGGAATCGAACAGGATATCGATGCCGGCAACTTTACCTTCGACATCAACGATGAGGACATTCATATGTCCATCGAGAGCGAGCTGACGCGTCGCATCGGCGAGGCTGGCAAGCGCTTGCATACTGGGCGTTCGCGCAACGACCAGGTGGCGACCGATACGCGCCTGGGCGTCAAGGCGCTGGCCAAGGAGCTCATGGAGGCCAATCTTGAGCTGCGCCATGTGCTGGTGGATGCGGCCAAGAAGTACGACAAGGTGATTCTGCCGGGCTACACGCATATGCAGCACGCTCAGCCCGTGCTGCTCTCGCATCATCTGCTGGCGTATTTCTGGATGTTCGCGCGCGACTTTACGCGCCTGAAGGCCGCCTTTGATGCCGCCGACAACTGCCCGCTTGGTGCTGCCGCGCTTGCCGGTACGAGCTATCCGCTCGATCGCCAGATGACGGCTGCCGAACTTGGCTTTGCGGGCGTGATCCCCAACTCGCTCGATGCGGTTTCCGACCGTGATTTCCTGCTCGATCTGCATTACGCCGGATCCGTCATGGCGATGCACCTGTCGCGTCTTTCCGAGGAGATCGTGCTGTGGTCGAGCTCCGAATTTGGCTTTATCACGCTTTCAGACTCCTACTCCACCGGCTCGTCTATCATGCCGCAGAAGAAGAACCCCGACTTTGCCGAGCTTATCCGCGGCAAGAGCGGTCGCGTGTACGGCAACCTGGTGCAGCTGCTGGTAACCATGAAGGGCTTGCCGCTTGCTTATAACAAGGACTTGCAGGAGGACAAGGAGGGCGCGCTCGATACCGCCCATACGCTCATGCAGTGCCTGTCC
The DNA here is from genome assembly GCA_019419525.1 of Collinsella sp. Taxonomy (GTDB): domain Bacteria; phylum Actinomycetota; class Coriobacteriia; order Coriobacteriales; family Coriobacteriaceae; genus Collinsella. The sequence continues at coordinate 10,976 of DXZU01000014.1, read as the reverse complement.
GTTATGGCCGGAATGATTTCGACTTGGACCGTCAACGAGGATGCCATGGCGCGCGAGTGCGGCGTGGGGCACCTTGCCGCCACCGATGTTGCCGATTACCTGGCCAAGCGTGGCCTGCCGTTCCGCGAGGCACATGCCGTGGTGGGCCATCTGGTCCTGATGTGCGAGAAGCGCGGCTGCAATCTTGAGGACCTGCCGTTTGAGGTGTTCCAGGAGGCAAGCCCGCTCTTTGAGCGCGACATTACCGAGGCGCTCGACATCCCGTCGATTGTCGCCGCGCGCACGACCGAGGGCGGCACCGCCCCTGCCGCCGTTGCCGTGCAGCTTGATCGCGCCGAGGCACAGCTCGTGGCTGACGAGGGTGTGTTTGGGTCACTGACTAAGGTCGTCGAGATGGGCCACGGGGTAAAGTAGGGATTTGGCTGAAGCCGTTTTGGCCATTTATTGATAAATCGTTTTCACTTTACGGGCGCCTGCTGATGTGGACGCCCGTATTTTGTTGCTATGGGGGAGGGGCTTGTCGAGAACTTCTGTAGGACCTTTGGGCAGGTTGTGAAGGGGTTACGTTCGCGGGCGGCAACCGACCGCCTGCTCTGTTCGATGCGGTTGATGGGCGGTCGGATGGTACTCTAATCGGGCTTCGAAACAGAAGTGACACATATGGAGCGCTTTAATAAATTGCAACGTTTCAATAAACAGCTTTTTGTTTAACTGCAGCTAAAACTCTGTTACGATGCAGTCCAGGCGGGTGCCGGAATGGGACTTGGGCACGCGCGAACCTACTTGAAAGGCTACTTTTATGGCTATCGAGAAGACCTTCATCATGATTAAGCCCGACGCCGTGCGCGACCGCAAGATCGGCGAGATCGTTGCTCGCATTGAGCGCAGCGGCCTTGTCATCGAGCGCATGGAGATGACCACGCTCGAGCGCGCTACCGTCGAGGAGCACTACGCCCATCTGGCCGACAAGCCCTTCTTTGGCGGTCTCTGCGACTTTATGACGAGCGGTCCGGTCGTCAAGATGGTCGTTTCCGGTCTCTCCGCTGTTGCTAAGATGCGCACCCTCATGGGCGCTACCAACCCGCTTGAGGCTGCTCCTGGTACCATCCGCGGCGACTTTGCCGTCGATGTCAACGCCAACGTGATCCACGGCTCCGACTGCCTGGAGAATGCCGAGATCGAGATCAAGCGCTTCTTTGGCTAAACCAGCTTTGACTCCTTAAAGCTGTTAGCGTGTGGCTTGGGCGCCGCGGAACTCCATCCGCGGCGCCCTTTTATTCCAAAATCTATGCAGGGGCCCGCTCGGATATGTGTTCCGAGCGGGCCCCTGCTGTTAGCTTGTGGCACTGAATAGTTTAGGCTTCGTCGACGATCTTAAGGCCGCGCGTGCGATCGATCTCGTTGAGGAGGTTAACGCGACGCTCGTGACGACCACCCTCAAACTCGGCGTCGAGCCACTCGTCGACAATCATCTTGGCGAGCTCGGAGCCCACGACGCGGGCGCCAAAGGCGAGCACGTTGGTGTTGTTGTGCATGCGGGAGAGCTTGGCGCTGAAGGGCTCGGAGCTTACGACGGCGCGAACACCTTCGACCTTGTTGGCGGCCAGGCTGATGCCGACGCCGGTACCGCAGATCAGGATACCCAGGTCGACGTCACCGTTGGCCACGGCCTTACCCACCTTGTAGCCGGCGATGGGGTAATCGAAGCTCTCGGAGGTGTCGGTGCCAAAGTTCACGACCTCGCAGCCGCGCTCCTTCAGGTGCTCGGAGATGATGTTCTTGAGCTCGACGGCGGCGTGGTCGTTACCGATACCAATCTTCATGAGTGGTTCCTCTCTGGTCCGTGCGGCGGAATTGCTAAAGGTTTTACCGCGTTCGACTGCATGATAGCGCGACTTTTGTGGAAACGCTCGGGCGTTTTTTGGTCAAACGCTTTAGCATGCAACAAGACTAGCTTTTCATGTATTAATGCCGTCAGTTTGCGCTTGAACGCCGTCCGCCGGAACTTGGGTTGCGGTTTTTGATGCATTGTTATCAAATAAAAGAGCTAATTATTTTCGAGAGCCCTGTCCGTTATACAAGTAGGAGATACCTATGCCTGCCGATTCTCTTCGCGATGCCGCGTTTTGCGATGTTTTGAACCGCGAGCTTGTCTGTGCACTCGGCTGCACCGAGCCCATTGCCGTTGCCTATGCAGCGGCGTTGGCTAGCCAGACGCTTGGTTGCGAACCCGATCATATGGATGTTGCCTGCTCGGGCAACATCATCAAGAACGTCAAGAGCGTGACCGTGCCCAACTCGGGTGGTATGCACGGTATTGAGGCCGCGGCCGTGCTGGGTGCCGTGGGCGGCGACGCCAAGAGCGCGCTCGAGGTGCTCGAGAGCGTTAACGATGAAGACCGTGCACGCGTGGTCGAGCTCCTCGCCGACGCCGACTACTGCGATGTGTCGCTTGTCGAGGGCGTGCCCAACCTCTACATCAAGGTGACTGCGACGGCCGGGGGCCATACCGCGGTCGTCGAGATTACCGATCACCACACCAATGTCACGTGCCATACGCTCGACGGTATTCCGGTGTGCGGCAAGTCGGCGGGGGAGTGTGCCGCCTGCGCCGAGCGCGTGGTGGCCGAGCGTGCGGCGGATAAGGCCGACACGCCCATGTCGATTGAGTCCATCATTGACTTTATCGAGGACGGCGACATTGAGGACGCCCGCGCTGCCGTTGAGCGTCAGATTGAGCTGAATGGCGCGATCAGTGCCGAGGGCCTTGCGCACGCTTGGGGCGCCGAGGTGGGTCGTACGCTGCTGGGTGCTCGTGCCGATGACGTCGCCTGCCGTGCCCGTGCCCGTGCGGCCGCCGGGTCCGACGCCCGCATGAACGGCTGCGCGCTGCCGGTCGCCATTGTGTGCGGCTCGGGCAATCAGGGCATTACCTGCGCATTGCCCGTCATGGAGTATGCCGAGTACCTGCGTTGCGACCACGAGCGCCTGGTGCGCGCCGTGATGCTGTCCGATCTGATCGCCGTGCATATCAAGAGCTATATTGGTGCGCTCTCGGCGTTTTGCGGTGCTATTTGCGCCGCGTGCGGCGCCGGCGCTGCGATTACCTGGCTGTGCGGTGGCACGCGCGAGCAGATTGGCGCGACGGTCTCGAATACGCTCGGTAACGTGGGCGGCATCGTGTGCGACGGCGCCAAGGCGAGCTGTGCCGCCAAGATCTCGGCTGCCGTCGATGCGGCGATTCTGGGCCATGATATGGCCATGCAGGGTCGCGGCTTCCGCGCCGGCGAGGGCCTGATCCAAGATACCGTTGAGCAGACAATCGCTAGCATGGGCTACGTAGGCCGTGTGGGTATGAAGGACACCGACGTCGAGATCCTCAACATCATGATCGGCAAAACCCAGGTGTGCTAGTTACGCGGTTTTACCAAACCGCGTAACCAGTCGACGCTGCAAACGCCCCTAAGCGGCAATCTGCCTTTCAATCGTCGGGCATGGCCAGAAGGCCTATGCCCTCCTCTTTCAAGGCACATTGCTCGCTTAGGGGCATTTTCGCTGACTTGTGCTCAACCTGCGGCGATATTTGGTTTGGAGCGAGGGGTCCTACGACAGTTCGTGGGCTACTTGGTGCTCGTAGAAGGCCTCGATTACGGCGTTAAAGTCGCGGGCGAAGTCTTCCATGGTTCCGCGCCAGGTGGCTCGGCTGGGCTTGCCTTGGCCCACAAAGGCGGTTTGGATGCCGCAATCGGGGGACGGGAAGTCGCGTTTGGGATCGTTGCCCACCATAAGGACCTCGTGTGGCTCGAGCCCCATCACCTGAAGCTGCTCTAGATAGTAGGTAGCATCGGGCTTGCAGCGGGTGGTGTTTCCCATGTGCGTCACGAGTTCAAAGGGGGCGTCGGCCAGGTCGCCCCAGCCCATGCGGCACTCGATGGCCCCCTGGGGAAAGCTGGGGTTGGTAAAGAGCGCGCAACGCAGTCCAGCGTCCTGTACGGCCTGGAGCGCGGCGTGCGCGCCCGGCATAGCGTGGGCGTTAATGACATCGTCGTTCTTGTACGGAAGAACTTCGCGGTCGTAGTAGGTAAACGCCTCGTAGATGAGGGGATCGGAGAGGCAGATCCCGCATCGGCGCTCGACCTCTTCTTGGTAAAACTCAAGATTGGTGCGGTTGTCCGTGCCGCTGCGGCGATTGGCGTTGAGGTCGACCAGGATGGTGCCGAGGCGTGCCATCGTGCCACCGCGGCTGCGGCGCCCGATATCCGCGAGCATCGAAGAGACATCCTTAAAATAGCGAAGGATGAACGCGTTGAGGTTGATGCTAAGAAGCGTTTCGTCCATATCGAAAACGACTGCTTTGAGCACGCGGGCACCTTTCTCGAAAAATCGATCTAGAATCGTTGGCTCCGGATACTTTACCCCAAAGCCGAATGCCTGGCTGGTTATCGTCAAGTTGCGGAGACGTGTGTTCATAAGATTACGAAAAAGTCTCCACACGAGTAAAAAATCGCAGTTCACGCTTGAAATCGAACTCATTTCCCCGTAACCTATACGAACGTGATTGCATAAGCGTCACATTAGTATCTGTCGGCTCCCGAGTGTTCCTAAACGTTGTGTGCTTGTCGCACCCTTCTGTAGGTCCTAGCAATCGGGGCCCCGTAGTTCGAAAGGGGTCCACCTTTGAGTGAGATTCAGAACTCGTCCATTTTCTCTCTTGACGATGTCAATGAGGAGGAGATGAACAACCTCATCGACGGTACGATTACCGACTTTGATGAGGGCGATCTCGTTAACGGCACTGTCGTTAAGATCGAGCATGACGAGGTGCTCGTTGACATCGGATTCAAGTCCGAGGGCGTTATCCCGGTCCGCGAGCTGTCCATCCGCAAGGACGCTAACCCTGCAGACATCGTTGCACTCGGTGATCCCATCGAGGCTCTGGTTCTCCAGAAGGAGGACAAGGACGGTCGTCTGGTCCTGTCCAAGAAGCGTGCCGAGTACGAGCGTGCTTGGAACCGCATCGAGGAGAAGTTCAACTCCGGCGAGAACGTCGAGGGCGAGGTTATCGAGGTTGTCAAGGGCGGCCTGATCCTCGACATCGGCCTGCGTGGCTTCCTGCCCGCTTCCCTCGTCGACCTCCGTCGCGTCAAGGACCTCACCTCCTACATGGGCACCCGCATCGAGGCTCGCGTCATCGAGATGGACCGCAACCGCAACAACGTCGTCCTCTCCCGTCGCGTCGTGCTCGAGGAGTCCCGTAAGGCCGAGCGCTCCGAGATTCTGTCCAAGCTCAAGTCTGGCATGCGTCTCCAGGGCACCGTTTCCTCCATCGTCGACTTCGGCGCCTTCGTCGACCTCGGCGGTATCGACGGCCTCATCCACATCTCCGAGCTTTCCTGGAACCACGTCAACCATCCTTCCGAGGTTGTCAAGGTCGGCCAGGAGGTCGAGGTCGAGGTTCTCGACGTCGATCTCAACCGCGAGCGCATCTCCCTGGGTCTCAAGCAGACCACCGAGGATCCGTGGCGCGCACTGGTCAAGAAGTACCCCGTCGGCGCTATCGTCGAGGGCACTGTGACCAAGCTTGTCCCGTTCGGCGCTTTCGTCGACCTGGGCGAGGGCATCGAGGGCCTGGTGCACATCTCCGAGATGGCCAACAAGCACGTCGATCAGCCTTCTCAGGTCACCCATGTTGGCGACAAGGTTCAGGTCAAGGTCATGGAGATCGACCTCGACCGTCGTCGTATCTCCCTGTCCATGAAGTCCGCTGCTGAGACTCTGGGCGTTGAGATCGAGGTTACTCCGCTGCCTTCCGAGAAGAAGGACGAGGAGACCGACGCCGAGTAAATCGGTTTGACGATCACTTGTTTTAAGGGATCCGTCCGCAATGGACGGGTCCCTTTTTTGCATTTGGCGCCGAAATGCGCAATGCTGTCCGGGCTGTCTATTTACTATTGGGTTGTCGATGCATGAAAAATGCCGACATCCCGCCTCGGGGAGGAGGCGGGAACACACCGAGTAGACGGAGGGGTGCGGAGCGCGGTCGCGTCTCGACTGACGACGTTGCCCATCGACAGGACCATTGTAGCGCATGCCGGTTCTTGGTTTATCGTGTCGAACGCTTGCGTTGTGCCATTGCCTGCGGCAACGGTGTGCTACACTCTTGCACTGCTGAGTGGGCCAGACGGTCGCGCGATGTGCTGCTTGCAGTACGCGTGAGGAAAGTCCGGGCTCCAGAGGGCGGGATGCCGGCTAACGGCCGGGCGGAGTGATCCGACGGAAAGCGCCGCAGAAAAGAAGACTCCCACCTGCGCCGCAAGGCGTAAAGGGAAAAGCTGAAACGGTGGTGTAAGAGACCACCAGCGTCGTGGCAACACGGCGGCTTGGCAAGCCCCATCCGGAGCAAGCGCGAATAGGAACGCTATGGGCCGGCCCGGTCCGCGTTCGGGTAGCGTGCGTGGAGCTGCACGGTAACGTGCAGACAAGATAAATGACCGTTCACGACAGAACCCGGCTTATAGGCCCGCTCAGCACTTTGCTGACGCTGCGAACCCGTCAGCGCGGCAATCTGCCTTTCAAGCCTTCGGGCATGACCATAAGGTCAATGCCCTCGTCTTTCAAGGCACCTTGCTCGCGCTGACGGGTTCTCGCTTTCGTTGACGGAATCATAGGTGGCTTCGTTCTTTTTACCGAGGTTATCGGTACGGTCTTTGCCGTATTATTGAGGCTGTTTGTTGCTTTGCTTGTGTTTGAGGGGCTTTGTTGGACAGCTATTTTACTCTGCAATCGAATATTGAGGCTTCGGGCGAGTTTGTGGACCGCAAGAGCCGGTTTATTGCCCAGCTGGTGCATATTGAGTCCGAGGATGAGGCGAATGCCTTTATCGAGATGGTTCGCAAGCGTCATTACGACGCTCGACACAATGTTCCCGCGTGGATTTTGGTCGATGGGCGCGAGCGCCAGAGCGATGATGGTGAGCCGAGCCGCACGAGCGGCATGCCGACGCTCGAGGTGCTGCGCGGTGCGGGGCTCAAAAAAGTTTGCTGCGTGGTGACGCGCTATTTTGGTGGCACGCTGTTGGGGCCTGGTGGCTTGGTACGCGCCTATACCGCGGCGACGCAGGCGGCGGTGGCCGCGGCTCAGGAGGCAGGGCAGATCGTTGAGATGACAAGCGTCGTGCCTGTTGACGTGCATGTGGCCTATCCGCAGTATGAGCAGGTGCTTCGTTTGGCGCAGGATTCGGGTGCCAAGGTTTCGGATACCGATTACGCGGATGCCGTGACACTTCACCTGGTATTCAAAGCGGGGGAGCAGGAGCAATTTTGCGCCAAGATGCGCGAGCTTATGGCGGGGCGCGAAGAGATCGAGGTCGGCGCTCCCGAGTTTGCCGAGTTCTAACGATGACGGCCGGCGTGCTTTTGGATGGATCCTAAGCGCGCCGGCCGTCGTTTTTCTGTTGCTGCCGTTTACTCGGCGAGCTGCTTTAGCACATCGCAGGCGATCTCGACGGCATCGTCGATGCAGCCGGGGCAGCTGCGGAGCGGACCTTTATCCGATCCGATGCCCTTGAGCGTGCCGCAGACGGTCGTCGTGTTCTTCTCGCCAAATCGCTTGGCAATCTCGCGCGACAGCTTGTAGGTCTGGCCTTTGGTCTTGGGGTTCTCCATGCCGTCGCTCATTACAAAGCCCATGATGGCAACAGCGCCCGAGATGGCGCCGCAGGTCTCGGTCATGCCACCCATGCCGGCGCCAAAGCCCTCGGTGAGGGTAAAGGCGGTCTGGGGGTCGAGCCCGACGGCAGGTGCGAGCGTGCAGGCAACGGCCTGTGCGCAGTTAAAGCCGCGGGCGTGGTATTCGGCAGCCTGAGCCTGGCAGGCGGCGGTGTCGAGCTGGGTGGTATCGATCTGCTTCATCGTTGTCTCCTTGGTCACGGTGTACCCGCCTATGGTACCCGTGACGGGGCATGTAATCATCGAGAGCTTCATGTATGCCTCATTTTTATCTATCGAGCAAATGCCCAAGGCTTGAGATAAATACCCCTAATCAATTTGTCCCATAACCTACCTTGGGGATGGGTTGAGAGGGGTGCAGGGTAGCGGTATCGTGAACCGAATAAAACTAAAACCCAGGCAAGGGAGCTAGATATGAGCGAGCAGACTATCGGTACTACATGTGTTCAGGGCGGCTATCACCCGGGAGATGCGGAGCCGCGCCAGGTGCCCATCTACCAGTCCACCACGTGGAAGTACGACACGTCGGAGCACATGGGCAAGCTGTTTGACCTGGAGGAGTCTGGCTACTTCTACAGCCGTCTGCAGAACCCCACGTGCGATTTGGTTGCCGCCAAGATCTGCGAGATGGAGGGCGGCACCGCAGCGATGCTCACGAGTTCGGGCATGGCTGCGAACTTCCTCGCGATCTTTAACGTTGCCGGTGCCGGCGATCACGTGGTCGCAAGCTCTGCCATTTACGGCGGTACGTATAACCTGCTCGCCCACACCATGGGCCGCATGGGCGTGACCTGCACGTTCGTCGCCCCCGACTGCACCGATGAGGAGCTGGAGGCTGCCTTTCAGCCCAACACAAAGCTCGTCTTTGGCGAGACGATCGCAAACCCCGCCCTTGCCGTGCTCGATATTGAGCGCTTTGCCAAGGCCGCACATGACCACGGCGTGCCGCTGATGGTCGACAACACCTTCCCGACGCCCGTTATGTGCCGTCCCTTTGAGTGGGGCGCCGACATCGTTACGCACTCCACCACCAAGTACATGGATGGACATGCTGCCTACCTGGGCGGCGTGATCGTCGACCACGGCCAGTTTGACTGGATGGCCCATGCGGACAAGTTCCCGGGTCTCACCACGCCTGACGAGAGCTACCATGGCGTGACCTATGCCGAGAAGTTCGGTCGCGAGGGCGCCTTCATTACCAAGGCCACCGCGCAGCTCATGCGCGATCTTGGCCCCATGCAGAATCCGCAGGCGGCCTTCTTCTTGAACAGCTCGCTCGAGAGCCTGCATGTGCGCATGCCGCGTCATTGCGAGAACGGCCTGGCCGTTGCCAAGTTCCTGCAGAGCCATCCCAAGGTGCGTTTCGTGAGCTATCCGGGCCTGGAGGGCGACAAGTACTATGACCTCGCTCAGAAGTACATGCCAAACGGTACCTGCGGCGTTGTGAGCTTTGGCTTTAATGGTGGTCGCGCGGCGGCCGAGACCTTTATGAAGAGCCTCAAGCTCGCCCAGATCGCCACGCATGTGGCCGACGCCCGCACCTGCTGCCTGCATCCCGCTAACGCTACGCACCGCCAGATGAACGATGAGGAGCTCATCGCCTGCGGTATCTCCGCCGACATGGTGCGCCTGTCGTGCGGCCTCGAGGACACGGCCGATCTGATTGCCGACCTTGAGCAGGCGCTCGAGCAGTGCTAGGCTAGCGTTCGCACAAGGCGCCGATGCTGGCAGAAAGCTTCGGTGGCCTTTCGTTCCGATTCCGTAGGCGGGACCCCAATTGCGACTGTTTACAGTCGATTGGGGCCCCGTTTTTGCGTTGGGCCACTCGAAAGGATGGATATGGAGAAAACTGCAGAGCAGCTGCGCCGCGAGCACATTGCCCTAGAGGGCGACACCCATGGAAAGAACAAGTGGGCGATTCTGTTTACCGTGCTCATCATGACGTTTATGGTGTGTCTGGATTCGACCGTCGTGACCGTGGCGCTGCCCGTGATGCAAAAGGAGCTGGGCGTGGGCCTCGATCGCATTCAGCTGGTAAGCTCGGTGTATCTGCTTGCGACTTGCGTGGCTATGTTGCCGTTTGGCCGTCTGGGCGACGTGCGCGGCAAGGTGAATGTGTTCCAGTTGGGCGTCATCGTCTTTTCGGTCGGTTCGCTGCTGTGCGGCCTTTCGGCCTCGCTCGAGGTTCTTATCCTGGCACGCATTGTTCAGGGCATAGGTTGCGCGGCGGCCATGGCTAACAACATGGGTATCATCACCGAGTCGTTTCCGGCGCGCGAACGAGGCCGTGCCATGGGTATTCTCGCGACCTTCGTGGCCCTCGGCATGATGTGTGGCCCCGTGCTCGGCGGCATGCTGGTGGCAAGCTTTCCTTGGGAGAGCATCTTCCTCATCAACCTGCCCATTGGCGTCATCTCGTTTATCGTGGGGCTCTACACGCTGCCGCACGTTAAGCCGGAGGCCGGCGAACGCCCCATGTCCCTGATCGAGGCTGCTCGTCGCTGCTTTGCAAATTCGGCCTTCACCATCAACCTTGCCTGCATGCTCATCGTGTTCGTTGGCATTGGCGCATCCGAGTTTATTCTGCCGTTCTATTTTCAGGATGCGCATGGGTTTGGGTCTGACGTTTCGGGCCTGCTGTTTTTGGCGCTGCCAATGGTGAATGCCTTTATCGGCCCGCTTTCGGGAACGGTTTCGGACCGTGTCGGCTGCGAGGGCCCCACGGCGGTCGGCTTGGGCGTATATGTGTGCGGTCTCTTTGCGGTAAGCACGCTCAACGAGCACTCTTCTATCCCTGTGATCGTGTGCTGCGTCGCATTTATGTCGTGCGGCACGTCGATTTTCCAGAGCCCCAACAACTCGCTGTATATGGGTTCGGCTCCGCGCGAAGCGCTCGGCTTTGCGGGCAGCTTGGGCAGTTTGGCGCGCTACGCCGGCATGGCACTCGGTATTACGGTGGCGTCGCATATCCTGTATGGGCAGATGAGCGTGGCGATGGGCGAGGCCGTGACCAGTTTTGTTGCAGGTCGTCCGGATGTGTTCCTGTTCGGTTTCCGTTCGGTGTTCTACGTGCTCATGGCTGTGGCCGCCGTGGGCTTTGCGCTTGCCATGGTGCGTTTGGTGAGGATACGCGCCCGCCATTAGCGTGTTAGGAGGCTGTCTGCCACGAATCGGGCCTATCTACTGGTCTTGCGGCTTTATGGTGCGTAGGGGCTTGTGGGGCGGGCGCGTATCCTCACCAAACGCACC
>DXZU01000013.1:88269-120674 GCA_019419525.1 Collinsella sp. | reverse complement strand
AAGGGCGGAGGCGGGGCATTCCCCGCCTCTTACACCACATCTCTGCGCGCTACCATTTCGACTTGCTATCTGGCCTTATTAGTCCAAAATTGCTGCTACCAAATCGATAACAGTACTCATATTTGATGTTTTTTGACCAGCAGGTCTCCCCGCCTTAGCAAATCTAAGGCAAAACGGGCTCCAGACCGCTGAATCATGCCACATAGGGCACGTCCGCAGTCCGGAACCCGGTCAAAGTTAAGTTATTTCGCTGTGTTAGGCCAAAACGTCCGACAGGATCTCGATCAGACTGTCCACGTCGGATTCCTCGCAGACGAGCGGCGGCAGGAAACGCAGCGTATGGGCACCCGTAGCGTTAATCACGGCACCAGCCCCCAATGCACGGGCCACAACGTCGTGTGCATCACCCGCAGTATCGTCCAGATCGCAGCCGAGCATCAAGCCGCGGCCACGCACCTCGGTCACGTTCGGCAGCTTGGCGAGCTTTGCCTCCATATAGGCGCCTACCTTGGCAGCGTGGTCGGCATAATCGCCGCGCACGAGTGCGGAGAGCGTCGCGGCACACGCCGCGATGGCCAAGCAGCTACCGCCAAAGGTCGAGCCGTGGTCGCCCGGCTTAAACACGTCGGCAATCTCCTTCTTTGCCACGACGGCACCCATGGGCACGCCATCAGCAATGCCCTTGGCAAGGCTCATGATGTCGGGTTCCACGCCATAGGCTTGGAATGCAAACGGCTTGCCGGAGCGGAAGATGCCGCACTGGACCTCGTCGGCGATAAGCACGGCGCCCACTTCGTGTGCCAGGTCGCGCGCTGCCGCCATAAACTCCTCGGTCATGGGGTGCACACCGCTCTCGCCCTGGATCGGCTCGAGCATCACGGCACAAATTTCGCTCCCCAGCTGCTTAAAGATCGCACGCAGTTCATCGATATCGTTGGGCGTGCAGGCCACAAAGCCACCCGGCAGTGGGCGGAAACTATCCTGCAGCCAATCCTGCATGGTGGCGGCAATGGTCTCGAGCGTACGGCCGTGGAAGCCGCCGCGCATGCACACGATGGTGTTGCCGCCGTTACCGGCACGCTTGGCGTACAGGCGCGCGAGCTTCATCGAGCCCTCGTTGGCCTCGGCGCCGGAGTTGGCAAAGAAGGTCTCCCACACCTGCTCGTCCGCAGCCGGGGCACCAAGAGCAGCTGCCGTGGTCTCATCGCCGGCGGCAATGGCATCGGCAAGCACGCGCGCACCATCTGCGTCGTCGTTAGCAAGCTTGGACAGCAGCGCCGCGACCTGTCCGCGCTGCTCAATGTAGAAGTAATTGGAGACATGCATGAGCTTTTTGGTCTGTGCCTCAAGTGCCGAGAGCACAGCCAGGTTGCCATGACCTAGGCTGCACACGCCGATGCCGGCAAGAAAGTCGAGGTACTCACGGCCATCGTCGCCGGTGAGCTTCATGCCGTGACCCTCGACAAACTCGACCGGAGAGCGGCCAAAGGTATGCATAACGTAATGGGATTCAAGCGATTGCTGAGCTGCAAGTGACATGGGATGCCTTTCGTTGGGCGCCAGACGGCGCAGGCCTATGGGTGCAGGAATGGGGCGGCTGCGAGTCAGTTAGACCGTCTGAAGCTTCTCGACCTCGTCGAGGTTCTCGGTCAGACGCGCCGCAAAGGTCGAAAGCGGATGCGGATGCGTATCGAACTCGTAAGCCGTCTCGGTGGAATGGATCACGGTGCCGACGCCGGCATCGGTCAGCAGCTCCAGCAGCAGCGAATGCGGCGTGGTGCCGTTGATGATGTGAGCGCGAAATACGCCGCCGGCAAGCGCATCGACGGCCGCACGCAGCTTGGGAATCATGCCCTTATCGACCTCGCCGCCGTAGAGCATTTCGTTAACCTCGTCGAGCGTTAGGTTGGAGATGAGTGAGTCTTTATCGCTAAAGTCCTTGTACAGGCCGTCGACGTCGGTCAAAAAGATCGCCTTATGCGCATGCAGCGCCGCCGCAACGGCACCGGCGGCGGTATCGGCGTTGATGTTGAAGAAACCGCCGTCCTCCCCCGCCGCGACGGTAGCGATGACGGGGATGTACTCGCTATCGAGCAGGCGCTCGATATAGTCGGTGTTGACGTACGTGACCTTGCCTACGCGGCCGAGTTCGGGGTCGAGCGGCTCGGCGATGAGCGTACCGGCATCGCTGCCCGAAACGCCCACGGCCAGGTTGCCGTGATGGTTGAGCGCCGCGACCAGCTCCTGGTTGACCTTGCCGCCCAGCACCTCGCGCACGATATCCATGGTCGCCGGCGTGGTCACGCGCTGGCCGTTCATAAACTCGACGGGGATGTCGCAGTGGCTAAGCGCCTCGTTGATGGCCTTGCCGCCACCGTGCACGATAACAGGGCGCATGCCGATGATCTTGAGCAGGACGATGTCGCTCATCACGTCGCGGCGCAGCTGCTCATCAACCATGGCGGCTCCGCCATATTTGATAACAACCGTCTTGCCGGTCAGGTTCTTAATCCACGGCAGCGCTTCGAACAGCAGCTGCGCGGTTGCTTCGTTGGATTCACTCGAACGACAATCGCGTGCGAATTTCATAATCTGCCTCGTCTTTCGTATCGTTATCGCGCCGTGCTCCGCTGTCCGCAATCGCGGCAAGATGCGCAGCGTGCCTGGAATCTAGGAACGGTAGTCGCCGTTGATGGAGATGTACTCATGCGTGAGATCGCAGGTCCACACGGTCGTTGCCGCGTCGCCTGCGCCCAGGTCGGCCGAGATCACGATCTCGGGCGCCTCGAAACGTCGTAGAGCCTCGTCCTCGTCAAAGGGAACAGTCAGACCATCGCGACAGACAGGCATGCCCATCATGTCGATGGAAACGTCTTCCTGATTAAACTTCACGCCGCACTTGCCAAGCGCCATAGCAACGCGGCCCCAGTTGCAGTCGTGGCCGGCGATGCAGGTCTTAACGAGCGGCGAGTTGGCAACGGCACGGGCGGCGATATCGGCCTCCTCGTCGTTAGCGGCGCCGGTAACGTTGACCGTAACAAGCTTGGATGCGCCCTCACCATCGGCGGCGATATTGCGCGCCAGGCTCTCGCACACCTCGTGCACGGCAAATGCCAACTCGTCAAAGGCATCGGAGCCCTCGACGATAGGCTCGGCATCTGCGGCAGCGGCGCCGGAGGCAAGCATGATGCAGGTGTCGTTGGTCGAGGTGTCGGAATCGACCGTTACCTTGTTAAAGGTCTGCTTGACGTTCGAGAGCAGCAGGGCATGAAGTGCCGCAGGCTCGACGGGGGCATCGGTGGTGATAACTGCGATCATGGTGGCCATGTTGGGCATGATCATGCCCGAGCCCTTGCACATTCCGCCTATCGTATAGACATTGCCCGCATGACCCGCAGCCTCACTGACGTAGGATACGGCGTACTCCTTGGAGTGCGTGTCGGTCGTCATGATGGCGCGAGCGGCATCGGCGCCACCGTGGGCGGAGAGTGCCTCGTAGGCAGCAGGAATGGCGGTCTCAAACGTGTCGATCGGCAGAATCTGGCCAATCACGCCCGTGGAGGCGACTAGGATCTGCTGGGGCTCGCAGCCGATGACCTGCGATGCGATGCTGCACGTCTCGCGCGCGCATGCAAGGCCGGTCTCACCCGTGGCGGCGTTGGCATTGCCAGAGTTGACCGAAACGCCGGCGATGATACCGTAGCCCTTGTCGGCACCGCCCAGGTTGGCACGGCTCACCTGCACGGGCGCCGCGCAAAAGCGATTGGTGGTAAACACGCCAGCACCGGGACAGGGTTTATCGGGCACGACGAGCGCGTAATCCAGACGCTCGGGGTTCTTGCGGAACCCAGCGTGGATGCCTGCAGCCTTAAAACCAGCCGCAGCCGTAACGCCACCCTCGACGGCGCGAATCTTGATATCAAACAGCTCGGTATTCATCGTCTTTATGACTCCTTATGTCAAACAAAAAACGGACATCGGTTGGTGCGCCATGCCAGTCGTGATCATGAGACCAGCTCAAGAGTGGCGCCCCACTCGATGCCCGACTACCAAATCGTTAACAATCGAATGTGCTACACCGGGCACGCCACTGTGGGCAAGCCTCGTCGCTCGTCAAAGCCAAAGACGATATTGGCGCACTGGACTGCTTGGCCCGCAGCGCCCTTGCACAGATTGTCGATGGAGCCCGTCGCCACCAGCACGCCCGCGCGCTTGTTGAGCGCGAGGCCGATCTGGGCGGCGTTGGTGCCGATGACCGAAGCCGTCTTGGGCTGCTGGCCGGCGTCGAGTACGCGCACGAAAGTGCGACCAGCGTAGAACTGCTTGTAATAGTCGACAACGTCCTCAAGGGTCAAGGTATCGATAGCCTGCGGCGTGAGCGGCAGCGTCACCGTGGAGAGCAGGCCGCGCTTGAGCGGTGCCAGGTGCGGGGTAAAGACGACGCGATCGGTCAGGCCCAGGATTTGCTCAATCTCGGGCGTGTGGCGATGCTTGCCCACGCCGTATGCCTCCAAATTCTCGTCGGCGCTGCAAAAATGCGTACGAGCGTTGCAGGACTTGCCGGCACCCGTCACACCGCTGATGGCATCAACGATCACGGGGCCGCTCTGGGCAACCCAGCCAGCGCGCTCGGCGGGCGCGGCGGCAAGGCTCGTTGCGGTGGGATAGCAACCGGCGCAGGCGACCAGCACGGGTTTGCCGTCGGCATGGTCGGATGCGGCGGTCTCCAAGTCCCGGCAGAACAGCTCGGGCAGGCCAAAAGCGCGGGTCTTGAGCAACTCGGGGCTCGTATGCTCGGCGGCATACCATGTCTCAAAGACAGACGCGTCGCTCAGACGGTAATCGGCCGAAAGATCAAAGCAGGAGACGCCCGATGCAAGCAGCGCGGGCACCTGTGCCATGGCAGCCGTGTGCGGCACGGCCAAGAAGACGGCGTCGCAGGATTTAAGCTCAGGGGCGTCATGCGTGGTGAAAACCAGATCGCTCACGCCAGCAAAGCTCGGATACACCGCGGACAGCGGCTGGCCGGCATCGGCGTTGGACGTAATGGCAACAAGTTCAAACTCGGGATGACCGAGGACGAGGCGAATGAGCTCGGCTCCGGCATATCCAGCCGCGCCGACGATTCCAACCTTCAAAGACATATCAGACTCCTTGTCTGCGATTTATGCACCGATGCGCATTTCGCAGCGGTCGTTATGAAGTGGGTTGAAACTTTAGCACCAAAAGATGCATGATTACGTAAATGGCTTGCATATTCATGCATTGAAACATTCCCGACACATTCGCTTGAAGGAATTGACAAATGGAGCGGGCCCCGTATTGACCGGCGCTCCTAACGGCGCCGGGCAATACGGGGCCCGCCCATGCGAAAACCAAGTTGTTAGGATGAGCCAGCTGGCTAGAGCTCGACCGGCACCCATTCGTCGTGATTGCAGATAAAAGCCTCGGGATCCTCGACGCTAAAGAAGACGAGCGTGGGGTCGTTAGGCCCCTCATAGTGCTCGCCCAGGTGCTCTAGATGCTTCCACCCGGCTTCGCGCATTTCGCCTAAAGCCCGGTCATCCAAGCCGGCACGCCCGCGCAAGATAAGCCAGCCATGGCCCGGCCACCAACTCGTGGCCTCAAAGCGCTGGTTTTGCAGCAGCTCTTGCCACACATCTTTGGTGCGCGCTGTTACAAACCACAGCTTGCCATCCTGGATCTGCGCAAACGAAAACGGACGCACATGAGGCTGTCCGTCAACGCTCGTCGCCAAATACCATGCCGGCACCGACGTCAGATACTCCAACACCGTATTCAATCCGTCCACGGTTCCTCCTGCCGCTAGCTCATTTGACTGGTTGGTAAACGTTAGAGCTCCAGGCGCTCCTCGCTGCCGTCGATATCACAGAAGCGCGCGGCAATGTTGCGGACCGAAAAGAAAGCAAGGCGGCCGTCGTTGGCACTCTCGTGTTCCTCGCCGATGCCCACCATGTGCTTAAAACCCGCTTGACGCACCTTGTCGCTCGCAACCGCGTCGTCCTCAAGTGCGGCCTCGCCGGTCAACACGATCCAACATTCCCCCGGCTTCCAGCCCGAGAGCTCAAACTTGGGATTCGCACTCAGCTCCGCCCACACATCCTTGTCGCGCGACGTGCAAAACCACAGCTTACCGTCATCGACCATGGCAAACGAAAACGGCCTCACGCGAGGCTGATGCCCGTCGGTCACATCGGTCGTGGCCAGATACCACGCCGGAATGCGCCTGAGATACGAACAGGCGCGCTCAAGCTGAGCCGTGCGGTCGTTGTCGGTCATAGGGGCCCCTTTCTTGCGCTCGAATCGCGCCTAAACAAGTTGAAGGTTGACGACGATGACACACGCAAGCAGCAGCATCGTCACAACCGCAGCCAGCGCATCCCCGCGGCGAAATGCAAGTGCATGCAGACGCGTGCGGCCCTGCTCGCCGTGATAGCAGCGTGCATCCATGGCGGCAGACAACGTCTCGGCATGACGGAACACGCCCGTGAACAGTGGAATCGCCACACTGCCGAGCATACGCACGCCGCCGAGCGGGCCACCCGTTACGCGTGCACCGCGGCTTGCCTGCGCGTCCGCCGTCTGCTTCATCTCGGTGGCAAACTGCGGCATAAAGCGCAACGCGATGCCCATGATCATGCCGAGCTCATGCGCAGGGAGCCCCACGCGCGCAAACGGTGCGAGCAGACGCTCAAAGCCCGCGGTGAGGTCGAGCGTAGGCGTGGTGAGCGTAATGGCGCTCATGCCGGCCATCATCAAGCTCAGGCGGCACGCCATAAAGGCGGCGGAATGCAGCGAGCCCTCGCTTATCTGCAAAAAGCCAAGCTGCCACAGAATGCGCCCGCTCTGGTCGGAAAACAGGTTGAGCACTGCGACCACCACGACAATCGCCAGCAATGGTGCCATCGATGATAGGACCCGGCGCAACGGCACCCGGGACACGGTATAGATCAGGACAACGAAGATTGCGACCGGGGCCAGTCCGCGGAAGCTGCTGACCGTGAGCGTCGTGATCAGAAACACAAAGCCCAAGAGCAACTTAGTTCGCGGGTCCAGGCGGTGGATCGCACTATCGCCGGGATAGTAGCTGCCAAACGAAAACGCCTCCATTAGCAGCCCTCCTCTCGCGCGACCGTCTTGGATTTAGCAATGTCCGCGACGTTAGAAGGACCGTCTGAGCGACCGATCAGCAAATCTGCCAGCTCGTCGGCCAGCGACTCAACCGTATAGAGCCCGCCGCAACGCAGCGGCACGCCCGCCTCCGCGAGCGCCAACGCCATGCGCTGAGCAGCAGGTACGCCCAAGCCGATCGACTTGAGCTCATCGGCATGTGCAAACACCTGCGCGGGGGTTCCCTCGGCAAACACCGCACCTTCGTTCATCACGACGATGCGGTCGCAGCAGTTGGCCAGGTCATCCATACTATGCGAAACCATGACAACGGTCAGGCCATCGCGGTGAAGCCGATCGATAAGCTCAAGGAAATCCCTGCGCGCAGCCGGATCGAGCCCCGCCATGGGTTCATCGAGCACCAGGACTTCGGGCTCCATGGCGAGCACACCGGCGAATGCCACGCGCCGTTGCTGACCGCCCGAAAGCTCGAAGGGACTCTTGTCGCCGACCGTGGAAAGGTCGAGGCCCACGCGCGAGAGCGACGACTCGACGCGACGGTCGACTTCATCTTGCGGCAAGCCAAGGTTGTGCGGGCCAAACGCCACGTCCTGCGTCACGGTTTCGGCAAACAGCTGACGCTCGGGATATTGAAACACCACGCCGACCTTGGCCTTAACCGCGGCGGCGTCTTTCTTGTTTGACAGATCGAGCCCCAGCGCGCGAACGAATCCCTCCTGGGGGCGAATCAAACCGTTGAGATGCTGGACCAGCGTCGACTTACCCGAACCGGTATGACCTGCCAAGCCCAGGAACTCGCCGCGACGCACCGTCAGCGATACATCGCGCAGCGCCCACGGGCTGCTGGGGTCGTTTCCCCAGAGAGCCTGTTTGCTCGATTTGCCCGCAGTGACCGAGCGCTTATGCCAGCGGCGGCGCTCGCGGGCACTCAGCGAGTAACTATGCGAGAGGTGCGAAATCTCGATGACGGGCTCCGACACGGCTGTCCCGTCGGTTGCAGAGGAGACGTTGTCGAGCACACGAGAATCGGATGCAGAAGGCCGCCCTGCGGTGTCTTCCCCACTCCGGTCGGCATATACCTGCGCAATCTCGGCGACCATATCCGCCTCGCGCACCTGCGCATGAACGGGCACGCCCTTCGCACGAAGCGCCATGCCCAAGCAGCACGACGCCGGCATATCCAGGTTGAGCTCCACGAGCCCATCTGCCCGCGTCAGAATCTCCTCGGGCGTACCGAGCATGGCAACGCGCCCCGCCCGAAACACCGCGACACGATCGGCCTCGGCGGCCTCTTCCATAAAGTGCGTAATCATCACGATGGTCATGCCGCGTTCGTGCAGCACGTGACAGGCCTTCATAAGGCCCTTGCGCCCGCGCGGATCGAGCATCGAGGACGCCTCGTCCAAAATGAGCACGCGCGGTTCCATGGCGAGCACACCGGCAAGCGCCACACGCTGCTTTTGACCGCCCGAAAGCGCATGGGTCTCGTGGCGCTCAAAGCCCACCAGGCCCACGCCCTTCAGCGCCTCGCGTACGCGCTGCGCAATTTGCGCCGATGGCACGCCAAGGTTTTCGGGACCGAACGCAACGTCATCTTCGACAAGCGTTGCCACCAGCTGGTCGTCGGGATTCTGGAACACCATGCCTGCGGTCGAACGAATGTCGTAGACCAGCTCGGGATCGGACGCATCCATACCGTTGATACGTACCGTGCCCGTATCGGGCTGCAGCAGCGCATTCAGATGCTTGGCAAACGTCGACTTGCCCGACCCATTGCCACCGAGGATGCAGAAAAACTCCCCGTCCTCGATGTTCAGATCGACACCGTCGAGTGCCGACACGGCACCGTCATAGCTAAAGGAAACGCCCCGACACTCAATCATGCGCGGCCTTTGACCTGGTCCTTTTTAGGCGTGATGAGGTTGGAGACTGCTTTATACACCGCTAGCGTCAACACCGAGTTAAGCACGGTCTTGATAAGGTTGAACGGCAGCACGGCAGGAATCATAAGCGGGGCGATCACATCGACCGAGCCATACCAGAACCATACGCCAATGGTAAGGTTTGCGACCATAGACAACGCCGTAGCGGCAATGACACCGAACACTAGGCCAATCACGGCACCCTTATAGGTATGCATCTTCTGGTACACGATAGCCGCGGGCAGAATGTAGCCCAGCGTAGCAACCAGGTTCATAAGTGCGCCGACCCAATCGCCCGTGGTAAGCGCATGGATAACAATCGCCATAGCGGCAACAGCAGTACCGGCGCCAGGACCATACGCAAAACCGCACACCATCGCCGGCACCAGCGACGGGTCATACGTCAAAAACGGCGCCGAAGGAAGGATAGGCAGCTGCACGTACATAAACAGGGCGCCCAAGGCACACATCAGCGCCATGGTAACGAGCTGTTTGGTGCTCCACCTATTCGTGTTCTCAAAATGGATATGCTGCGACTGTTCAGACATAAGATCACCTGCCTCTTTCATCCGGACTCTAACCGTTGGTACTGGGATCTCACCAGTTCAGCCGGCATGCGAACCAACGCACACACGGGTCGCGGACTCATCGGCTCGGCCGCAGGCACCTCGCCTGCGCCACGGCACCCCTTTAGCACCGCCCGATTTACCGCCAGTGGGGAATTTCACCCCGCCCTGAAACAGCAATTGCAAGTGTAGCACCAGTAGGCTTTCGCGCAAGTATGCCAAGGGTAATTTATGGCGGGGGAAACGCTCTAGAAATGCGGCCGGGACAGAGCAGCGCGACAATAACGTACCCGCCCATCCCAAAGTGCTGCGCTTTTCGCGGCAAAGCCGCGAAACAGCAAAAGGGAAAAGCCACCGCAACAACCACGTTCCCCATCCATCCCAAAGTAGCGCGCCTTTCGCGCAAAGCGCGAAACAGCGAAGGGGACACGTATCCCTATCGACCACGTCCTTCTCCGCCCGCCGACCTCAAGGCCGTAAACGCAGGGAATCCGGGGGCGTGACGGGGGCTTCCCTCCGGAACATTCCGCAGGACGCAAAGAGGCTCCGCAGCGCGAAGCGCGATGCGGAGCCTCTTTGCATGTCCGAGGACGTTCCGGAGGGAAGCCCCCGTCACGCCCCCGGATTCCCGGTGGGAGTTCTAGACCTTGTCGGCCTTAGTACATACCGCCGCCCTGCTGACCAGCGGTGGCAGCAGCGATAGCGTCCTCAAGCTGAGTGTTCTTGGGCACATCGGAGACGGTAGCCTCGGTGATGAGGATCAGGCTGGCGACAGAAGCAGCGTTCTGCAGGGTGACGCGGCTGACCTTGACGGGGTCGAGGACGCCCATCTCGATCATGTCGCCCCACTCGCCGTTGGCAGAGTTGAGACCCTGGCCGGCGGGCAGCTCGGCAACCTTGTCGACCACGACAGCGCCCTCAAAGCCAGCGTTCTTGGCGATGGTGGCGACCGGAGCGGTCAGAGCCTTCTTGACGATATCGACGCCAATCTTCTCCTCGGGGTCGTCGATCTCGACAGCATCGAGCGCAGGAGCAGCGTCCATGAAGGCGACGCCACCGCCGGCGACGATGCCCTCCTCGACAGCAGCGCGGGTAGCCTGCAGGGCATCCTCAACGCGGTGCTTGATCTCCTTGAGCTCGGACTCGGTAGCAGCGCCGACCTTGATGACGGCAACGCCACCGGAGAGCTTGGCCAGGCGCTCCTGGAGCTTCTCACGGTCGAAGTCAGAGGTGGTGTTCTCCATCTCGCCCTTGATCTGAGCGATGCGGGCGTCGATGGCCTCCTTGGAGCCAGCGCCGCCGACGACGACGGTGTTGTCCTTGGAGATGGTGACGGACTTAGCGGTACCGAGCATATCAGCGGTGATGTCAGCGACCTTCACGCCCAGCTCGTCCAGAGCAGCCTGGCCACCGGTGAGGACGGCGATGTCCTCCAGGATGCGCTTGCGGCGATCGCCGTAGCCCGGGGCCTTGACGGCGCAGACGTTGAGGGCGCCACGGATCTTGTTGAGGACGAGGGTCGGCAGAGCCTCGCCATCGATGTCCTCAGCGATGATGAGCAGGCCACGGCCAGCGCGCTGGACAGCCTCGAGAACAGGCATGATGTCCTGGACGCTGGAGATCTTCTGGTCGGTGATGAGGATGTACGGATCCTTCATCACGGCCTCCATGCGGTCGTTATCCGTGACGAAGTAAGCGGAGACATAGCCCTTGTCGAACTGCATGCCCTCGACGGTGTCGATGGTGATGTCGAACGTCTGGGAATCCTCGACGGTGATGACGCCGTCCTTGCCCACGACCTCCATGGCCTCGGCGATCTTCTCGCCGACCTCGGGGTCACCGGCGGAGATGGTACCGACGGAAGCAATCTGCTCCTTGGTCTCGACCGGCTTGGCCTGCTTCTTCATCTCGGCGACGGCGGCGTTGACGGCCTTGTCGATGCCGCGACGGATGGCCAGCGGGTTGGCGCCAGCGGCGACGTTGCGCAGACCGTCGTTGACGATGGCTTGAGCGAGCAGGGTTGCGGTGGTGGTGCCGTCACCCACGGTGTCGTTGGTCTTGGTGGCGACCTCCTTCACCAGCTGAGCGCCCATGTTCTCGATGTTGTCCTCGAGCTCGATCTCCTTGGCGACAGAAACGCCGTCGTTGGTGATGGTCGGAGCACCGAACGTGCGCTGCAGCGCAACGTAGCGGCCCTTGGGGCCCATGGTGACGGTAACGGCGTCGGCCAGAGTGTTGACGCCCTTGGCAAGCTTAGCGCGGGCATCGGTGTTGAACGTAATGTTCTTTGCCATGGTAGGTAATCCTCCAAAAGAAATGTGACTCGCGTCGCCGCTTCCGAGTCCTATGCGGCGGGCGCGTTCAAAGACGAATCAGAGATTCTGACGAGACTAGGCCTCGACGACAGCGTAGATGTCGTCGGCGCGCATCAGCAGATACTTCTCGCCGTCGACCTTGACCTCGTTGCCACCGAACTTACCATAGATGACAACGTCACCGACCTTGACGTCCATGGGGATGCGCTCACCCTTGTCGTTGACCTTGCCGGCGCCAACGGCAACGATGGTGCCGCGCTGCGGCTTCTCCTGGGCGTTGCTGGCGATATACAGACCAGAAGCGGTCTTCTGCTCGGCCTCGTCGGGCTTGACCAGAACACGATCTGCAAGCGGCTTCAAAGACGACATGCTTGTTTCCTCCTTTTTGGGCCGCGCGGTTATGCCGCGCGAATTAACCCTTTTTGTTTGCGTACGCGTTGAATGGTACCCACGAATGGCGGGTTATACAACACGGAGTCAAAAAATCTTATTTTTTGGCACTTAGATTTTCTGAATGCCGGGGATAACTTAGCGGTGGCTCCCGTGTGGCTCCGGAGGGGCGGGGCATAAGGTTTCCTGCTCGGGCAGTCCTGCTCGCACGAAGGCCACATTAAGTGGCCTTCGGCTCGTGCGGAACTCACGATAAACCTTATGCCCCGCCCCTCCGGAGCCACACGGGAGCCAGGTTAACTAATTCGGTCCCGGCATTCAGAAAAGTCAGTGCAGCAAAATGGCGATGCGGATGGGATGCACAAGATAGGGGCACGTTGTTGGGACGCGCTCTTTTAAGTTGCGGTGGAATAGTTCCTGTTTTTGGGCTTGAAGGCCGATTTGGGGGTGCGGACAGAAAGTTGGACCGTGAAGCGGTCCGGACTGGAGGTTCGCATGTACAGCAGGGAGAAGGTCGAGCTCTTCCTCCTGGCGACGGAGGACGGCATGGGGCCGACCGCCGCCGCGAAGTTCGCGGGGGTCACGGTGGGCGCGGCCAAGAAGTGGGCGACGGGCCACCTCCCGCACAGCTACACCGGGGCGCGCTGTAGAATCGGTGCGAGGAAACCGCGCCGGAAGGAGGCCAGCTTGGGCCCCGACAAGTCGATCTACGCCCCGCCCGCGACCGGCCCGCTCGCCGGGCTCAACGAGGACCAGATAGAGAACCTCCTGCTCAGGGCGGTGTTGGCCGACCTAAAAGCGGAAGGGTGGGACCCGGCTTCGATCTCGAACAGGAGCAAGTGCGAGCTCGGCGAGAGATTGAGGCGGGCGACCGCCCTGCCCCTCCGCTCGATCACAGGTTTCTTGAGGATATCGAAGAGCTCCTATGAGTACTGGAGGCCCCGCGTCGCCGCGCCGCGCGACCGCGACGCCGACATACGCGACCGCGTGGTTCGCATCTTCCGCGAGGGCTCGGGGTGCTGGGGGTACCGCACCGTCTGGGCGCGCCTGCGCCGCGAGGGGGTCCGCGCCAGCGAGAAGCGCGTGGCCCGCGTGATGCGCGAGGAGGGCCTCGAGGTCGTCTACAACAGGAGGCGCGCCCGGGGCTACAGCTCCTACGCCGGCGAGGTCTCCAAGGCACCGGAGAACCTCGTGAGCAGGGACTTCCACGCCGACGAGCCCAACCGGCTGTGGCTCACCGACATCACCGAGTTCAGGCTCCCGGGCGGCGAGAAGGTCTACCTGAGCCCGATAGTCGACTGCTTCGACGGGATGCCCGTCGCCTGGTCGATCGGGCTGCACCCCGACAAGCGCCTCGCGAACTCGAGCCTGCTCAAGGCCTGCGCGGCCAGGCCGGCGGGCGCCCGCACGACGATCCACTCGGACCGCGGCGGCCACTACCGCTGGCCGGAGTGGATCGGGATCTGCGAGGAGAACGGGCTGGCCAGGAGCATGTCCGCGAAGGGCTGCAGCCCGGACAACTCGGCCTGCGAGGGCTTCTTCGGCCGCCTCAAGAACGAGTTCTTCCGCTACAGGGACTGGGAGGGCGTGACGGCCGGGGAGTTCATGGGCAGGCTCGAGGCCTACCTCGTATACTATCGTGAGGAGCGGATCAAGAAGTCCCTCGGGTGGCTCAGCCCGATGGAGTACCGCAGGAAGCTTGGATACGCCTAGGCGCGGTCCAAGAAATCGTCCGCACCCCCTTTTAGGGACTATTTCGCCGCAACTGAGGGGTGGGATGCGGGGCTAGCGCTCGTAGATTACGTTGCCTGCCAGGTAGGTGGCCTGAACCTTGGTGGCTTGCAGTTCTTGGGGGTCGATGGTGAGCGGGTTTTGGTCCAGGACTACCAGGTCGGCGTATTTGCCGGGTTCCAGGCTGCCGAGGTTTTGCTCGTCGCCCGCTGCGTACGCGCTGCCCAGGGTGTAGTTGCGCAGAGCCGTTGCTGCATCGACGCGCTCGCTCGGCAGCCAGCCGCCCTCGGGCCAGTGGCTTTTGGGGTCCTGGCGCGTGATAGCCGTGTAGAGCACGTTCATGCTGTTAACGGGCGTGATAGGGCTGTCGGTTCCGAAGGCTTGGCGAATGCCGCGCTGCTTATAGGTTGCGAACGGCCACATGATGCGGCTGCGCTCCAGGCCCAGATCGCGCTCCGGTCCACCCGGGTCGAGCGTAATGTGACAGGGCTGGCTCGAGGCGACCACGTTGAGCTTGCGCAGGCGATCGATGTCCTCGGGCAGAAGGTTCTCCAGGTGCTCGAGCGTGTTATGGCCGCGCTGGGGCAGGCCGTACAGATCGGCCGCCTCCTCGAAGATATCCAGCGCGGCATGAATCGCACCGTCACCAATGACGTGGATGCGCACGGTGTGACCGCGCTCCGCGGCCGCCAGAACCAGTTTGCGCATGCGCTCAGCCGGGACCGTCAGACGGCCCTGGTCGCCCGGGAAGCGCGGATTGGTATAGGGCTCAGTGAGATATGCCGTGTGTTCACTCGACACGCCGTCGAAGAACTGCTTAAAACCCGGCGCCGAAAGCAGCGCGTTGTTCGCGTAACGTACCTGCAGCTCTTCCAGACGCGACTGGTCATCCAGCAGCGTGGGAAACAGATGGGCACGAATGCCCAGCCTACCGGCCGTCTGCAATTTGTCGTAGACATCGTCGCGGATACAATCGCAGCCCGGCATGGGCATGAGCGACATATCGCAGATCGAAGTAATACCCTGCTCGGCCATGCGCCTCATTTGATCGGCGTAAGCGCTTGCGATGCGACCTTCTCCCAGCCACTCAAGGCAGCGCGGCAGCAGCTGCATGGCAGCCGCTTCGTGCGCAATGCCCGTGAGCTCGCCGCTTGCGTCCTTGTCGTAACTGCCGCCCGCTGGCGGCTCGCTGTCGCGCGTGACGCCGAGCGCCTCGAGTGCGCGGCTGTTGAGCCAAAGCGTGTGCCCGTCGCCCGAATACATAACGCAGGGACGATCGGGGAATGCTGCATCGAGCGACGCCTTGGTAGGATGCTCGGGCGGGTCCCAACGGTAGTCGCGCCAGCCCTGCGTCACAACCCAGGCGTCGTCGGGCAGGTCCTGGGAAAACTCGAGCGCGTGCTGCACCAGTGCCGCCTCGGACGTGCCCATATCCATGAGCATGTACGGCGAGGAGCCGACCGAGGTATGGAAGAAGTGCAGATGAGCGTCATGGAAACCGGGGCAGACAAACTGCTCGCCGTAGTCGATAACCGGCGTGGCGGCAGGCGCGGCGGCAATCACGTCATCGGGCGCACCGACTGCGACGATACGGTCGCCTGCGATGGCAATCGCCAGCTCGCGGGCGGTATCGACGCCGTCGTGCGCGGTAAAGACGTTCTTGGAGCGGATAATCCGATCGATATGTTGCATGGACATCCCCATCTCTGGCAGAAAATTCAACACCCCCGAGTGTACTCCCCCGCCTCGGTTACAAAATGCCAAGCGGCAAACGGCAGCTTTGCCAGGCCAAGTGGCAGGTGGCATACTGGAAAGAGCCTGTACGATTTTGCGATAAACCAGTAAGGAGCAAATCGACCATGACGAAGACCAAGGCACAGCAGATTATGGCGGCGACCGAGGCTCGCGCGGCTGACGACGTCACCGCAGCCATCCAAGATATCGCCGCCGAGTTTGAACCCTACATCATTAAGCAGCGTCGGCACTTCCATAAGCACCCGGAGCTGAGCCTCGCCGAAGAGCGCACGACTTCTGACATCGCCAACCAGCTCGACGCCATGAATATCCCCTACGAGCGTCCCCTTAAGACGGGCCTGGTGGCGACCCTTCGCGGCACCGCGCCCGACGCCTATCGCGAGGACGGCACGCCGCGCCGCCGCATCCTGCTGCGTGCGGATATCGACGCCCTGCCCGTCACCGAGCAGACCGGCGAGGATTTCTCCAGCGTCAACGAGGGCTGCATGCACGCCTGCGGCCACGACTGCCACATCGCCATGATGCTCGGCACGCTGCAGATTCTGCGCCATATGACAGACGACATCCACGGCGAGGTCCGCATCGTCTTCCAGCCCAGTGAGGAAAACGGCCAAGGCGCCAAACTCATGATCGGCACGGGCGTGCTCGACGGCGTCGATGGTGCCTACGCCGCGCACATCTGGAGCGAGGTCGACGCCGGCACCGTAAGCTGCGAGCCCGGCCCGCGCATGGCCAATACCGACTGGTTCCGCATCGATGTCCGCGGTACCTCGTGCCACGGCGCCATGCCCCAGCGCGGCCACGACGCCGTTATGGTTGCCGCCGAGATTGTCAACGCCCTGCAGACCATCGTCTCGCGCGAGATAAGCCCCTACGAGCCGGCCGTCATCACCGTCGGCGAGCTGCACGGCGGCACCGCGCGCAACGTTATCGCCGGCACGGCCTACCTCGCCGGCACGGTGCGCACCTACGGAGATTCAACCCACGAGGAAATGCCGGAACTTATGCGCCGCATCGTGGAGCATACCGCGGCCGCCTTGGGCGCCGAGGCAGAGCTCACCGACTACACCATCGCCAACTACAAGGTCGAAAACGACGCGGGCTCGAGCGAGCGCTGCCGTCAGGCTGTAATTAAGTGTCTGGGTCCCGCCGGTCGAGGCCATTATCGCGGCACGCTTTCGGGCGAGGATTTTTCGGAGTACCTGCGCCGCGTACCGGGCGTGCTCGCCTTTGTAGGTACGCGCAACCCCAAGATTGGCGCCACGTACGCCCAACATTCCTGCTTTTACAAGATCGACGAGAGCGTGCTGGCCAAGGGCTCCATGGTGGCAGCCCAGTATGCTATCGACTTTTTGGCCGAGCCCACGCAAGAGGAGCTCGACGGTCCCGCGATCACCGCGGTCGCCGAAACCAACCCCGATCTGGCCGCCAAGTTACGCTCTGCCAAGGCGACGACCGCCGAGGCTCGCGACGCCATCCATGATGCCCGCACGGCTCGCCATGCCGCAATCAAGGGCATCCACGAAGCCCGCGCCGCCGCTCGTCACGAGGATAAGCACGACGAGTAGTCGTCACACCCATCCATAACAACCTGGCTAAAGCAAAGCGGGGGCGGACGTGTCGAAACGTCCGCCCCCGCTCATTTGTCAAGCGCTATTTCTACCCCGTCCCCAAATGGCAGGCGGCATGGCTACTCGTCCTGAGGGTCCTCGTCGGAACTTGGCTCAGGCTCAGGCTCGGGCGCGGGCGCCGGCTCAGGTGCAGGTGTCGGCTCCGGCTCAGGCACAGGCGCCGGCTCAGGCTCGGGCTCGGGCTCGGGCGCAGACGCGGTCTCGGGTGCAGGTGCCGACTCAGGCTTGGGCTCGGGCTCAAGCGCGACATCCGGAGCGCTGTAACCCGAGGGAGCGGACTTCTTCTCGAAGGGCAATACAAAAGTCAGGACGTCGTCCTTGTCCTCGTCGGCCCACTCGCTTGCATAACGTGCAACCCAATAGCCAACGGCACGGTGCTTGAGCATCTTGCCAAAGACCGTAAGAAATACGGTGACGAACGCGATCAGCACCAGGAACAGTACAAGCGTGATGCCACCGCCGGTAACAATCGCCTCAATACCCGTAGGACGATAGTAGTAGCTATACATACCGACAGAGGCAATGGCGCCAAAGACAACCGTCAAGATCCATGTGACAACGTTGGCGACCAAGCCCGTCAAAAACTCGGGGAGGAACGAAGCGCAGAACAGCTTGGTCTTGTTGTTCTTAAAGGCCGCCCAAACCTTATCGAGCGAAAACGCGCTCTCGACGCGACCGGTCACCGCAAAGTGCATCACGGCAATGTCGGCGAACATCTTAAAGAAGACCCCCAGGACCGCCGTGGCAATCATAGCCAGGACGAGCAAGCCAAGCGAGCCAAACAGCGCAGCCTCGAGCGCATAAGAGCCGTAATACGAATACGAGCCCGCCGCGCCAATTACCACGCCCTCCACCAGCGAAAGCACTACACCGATCACGGGAATGGCAGCGATAACCTCGAGCACGACCGAGATAACGCTCGAAAAGACTCCGAGGCCAAACGACGTGGAACGCATCAACGGACGATCCATGCCGTCATCGATCTTAAGCGACAGATCGCGACCCCACTCGATGCCAAAGCCCGAACCGCATACGCTCGCCACGTAGGCAGCCAAAAAGCCGATGGCAGCCGCAATACCGCCGATAACGGGGATGAACAGCACGAGCACCGACACGACACAGATAAGCGCCGGCAAAAAAGCGATCTGGCACACGCGCTGCAGCACGCCCGGAGTCTTGGTCATATCCTCAAACGCCTGAGCCGTGCAGCCCTTGGACGCGTTCGCGACAGGTTGAGGAACAAACTGCTGAGGCTGAGGCTGACCCTGAGGGGTGGAAGCTGCAGCACCGACATTGGGGGCACCGCACACGCCGCAGAACTTGTCGTTATCGCCCATAGGAGCGCCACACTGCGAACAGAACATCGAAATCATCCCTTCGTATCTAGAGCGAATCACCTGGATCGCAAACGATGTCTTTGGCATCATTATCACCCAATGTGAGGACAAATACTCTTAGATGACGCATTTGCAACGCGCGAGGCGCTTTTCGATTGTTTGATGAGTGTGTCCGCGCTAGTTCGTGCCGCGGAAACCCTTGCCGACGATCTCGGAACTGTCGACGATCGTGATAAAGGCACCCGGATCGACTTCGCGCGCATAGCGGCGCAGTTGCACGGCCTCGCGACGGCTCAGCACGCTCATGATCACCGTCACGCACTTGCCCGAGAAGGCACCGTAGCCGCGGCTGATGGTCGCCGTGCGGTTGAGATGCTTGACGATAAACTCCTCGACCTTAAGGGGCTCGGAACAAATGACCGTGCAGACTTTGCGCAGGTGAATGCTCTCAATGGCTTTGTCGACCACGAGTGTCTTGGCAAACAGGCCGAGCACGCAATACAGACCGACACGCGGGCCATACAAAAAGGCCGCGATGGTCACGATGCCGATATCGACCAGCAGCAGGGCACGGCCAATCTCGAGCGTCGTGCGGCGCTTGAGGATCATAGCGAGAATGTCCGTGCCACCCGTCGAGGCGCCGATGTCAAAGACAATAGCGCTGCCGAGCGCCGGCAAGATGACGGCAAAGCACAGGTCGAGCCACATATCACCCGTCAGAGAGACATCGGTCGGGATAAAGAGCTCAAACAGCGAAACATAGGCGGACAACGCAAACGAGGCGAAGACGCTCCACAGGATTGCCTTGCGCTCCAAAAAGATAAAGCCCAAAACGACGAGAACCGCGTTGATAATCCACATAAAGACGCCGACGGGCAGGGTCGGGAACAGCGTGGACAGAATGACCGACACGCCCGAGGTGCCGCCAAAAGCAAAGTGATTAGGGGTTTTAAACGCAACGATGGCAAAGGCCGTAAGAATCAGGCCCAGATTGAGCTCGGCAAAAAAGCGCGGGAAGCCCGGCTCCTGGCTGCGCTTTTGACCGGCACGCTCGCCGCGCTCGATATCGGTGCGATCGACCACGCGCTCCATCGGCACCACGGGAGGACGATGCATCTCCTCGGCAGCACGTGATGCCGCCTCTGCCGCGGCGGCCTCAATCGCCCATGCCTTGCTTTCTGTTTCGTGCTCGTCGGCCATTACGGCAACCCCTCGTTAACAATTTGGAAACAATGCGCCCATTAGGGTAACGCGGAACGCGACGATTGCAACCCCTAGTTAGACGAGCGGTATGCCTACATCGGGGGGCATACAAATAACGGCCGGCCACGCTTTTGCTTGCGCGGTCGGCCGTTTAACGTTTTCGCAGATAAAATCTGCCAAAATAAACATCCCTTTTTGGAAGGTTATTCGTGCTGGCTGGTGCGGTGCTCGTACTCCTCGGGGGTGATGACGTCCTCGATACGCAGGTTGACACCCGCCACCTCAAGGCCGGTCATCGCGGCAAGGCGCTCGGTGACACGTGCCTTGACATCGTCGAAGATCGCGGGCGCATAGGCGCCGTACTCGATGATGACGGAGATGTTGACGACCACGCGATTGTCATCGGTGACCTCGACCGTCACGCCCTTGGTCAGATTCTCGGCACCGAACTGCTCCTGCACAAAGTGCATGAGGTTGCCCTTCATGCCCAGGACGTGCGGTACCTCGCGGGTGGCCATGGCGACGATCTTTTCGATCACACCGTTGGAATAGGTCAGCGAGTCCTCGGACTCGTCCGCTTCCTCGTCATCCTCATCCACATCGTCGGCGGGTTCGGCCTCGACGAGCGCCTCGTCCTCGAGCGTTACGTCCTCGGCCTCGGCAGCGACGGTCTCGTCCGCCTCGAGCTCGGTATCGGCCACATCGACCTTCGTGTTAAAAGCCATGGTTCCTCCTTATGCCCACCGCACACGCGGCGGTCGAATACATGCTAGCGACCGCTAAACAGACGGCCGAAGAAGTTAACGATCCCGTTCTCGCCGTCGCGGATCTGGCCAATCACGGCGCCGATCAGCACAAAGAAAGCGATGACGAGCGTATCCCACAGGCCGAGCGTGAGCACCAGCACGGCGAGCACAAAACCAGCGACGGCTCCAAGCGTGGTGTTGGGATGACGGACGGCATAGCTCCAGATGGCTGTCCCCGTACCCTTGATGAGACCCATGGCCTCATCAAAATCATCGGCGACCGCGTCATGCGACTCGGCGCCCTCTACCTTGGGATCGACGACCTCGCCTGCCGGCGCAGCGCTCTGATCGATGGTCAGGCGCGGAGTGCGGACGGTCTTGTCTTGATTGGTATCACTCACCGGAAACCTCCACGGTCTGGACGGTAGTCTTGGACGGCAAAAAACGAACGCGTGCGATCGTGCCCGGCGTACCGAGCATGGTGTCGCAGGCCTCCTCGATACGCTGCTGCATCGCGGTGGCAAGGGAAGCCATGTCCCGGTCGTCGAGCGCGATGGCGTCGACCTTAAAACGGACGCGCGATTTGTCGGAGCCCTGCACGCGCGCCTCGACATGCTCGACCATCACGCGGTCGTCGCGCTCTGCCGCGGTGCGGGCGCACGAGGAGAGGGCCGCGAGCGTGACCTCGATATTACGCTCCCCCGCCGGATGCACGCAGGACGGCTCGCGACGAGCAAACACCAGGCGGAAGAAACCCACGAGCACGCCGAGCGCCACGACGCCGCCGCACGCCGTAACAACGATGCGAGGCAGCGGATCGCGCATCAGCAGCATAAAGCGATAAGTATATGGCCCCCAAAACTGGCAGACTAACGTACCCAGCGCCACGACGGCGGCGGCAAGATACACAATCGCCAGGGCTCGTTTGAGCACGCGCATGCAGCGCTCCCTTCAAATCTCAATCCACAGAATGCAAAACGATTCGCATCATTATAAAAGAGCCGGGTCCGGTGCCTCATGCACGCGGATCCGGCTCATCTATTCCACGAGACTTGCATGCTCGCTTCATTATGCCCAGATATGCACGGCTCAATCCGTGCGGGCGCTACTCCTCCTCGAGGGCAGCGATAACCTCGTCGGTCATGTCCATGGTGCTGTAGACGTCCTGGACGTCGTCGAGCTCCTCAAGACGGTCGATGAGGCGCTGAACCTTCTTGGCGTCGGCGCCGGAAACCTCGGTCGGGGTGGTCGGGACCATGGTGGTCTCGGAGCCCTTGACCTGGATGCCCTGCTCCTCGAGTGCCTTGGAAACAGCCATGACGTCGTTGGCAGCGGTCCAGACGATCCACTCCTCGCCGGCGTCCTCGTAGTCCTCGCCACCGGCCTCGGCGATCGCCATCATAAACTCATCCTCGTCACCGGCAGCACCGTTGGCGATCATGGTCTCCTTCTTGGCGTTCTCGTCCAGGACCTCCTTGGCAACGACGATCTGGCCCTTGCGCTCAAACTGGAAGGCGACGGAACCGGAGGTGCCCAGGTTGCCACCAGCGTGGGAGAAGGCGGAACGGACGTCGGCAGCAGTGCGGTTGCGGTTGTCGGTCAGGCAGTCGACGTAGACGGCGACACCGGCGGGACCGTAGCCCTCGTACACGATGTTCTCGTAGACGGCGGCATCGGCACCCGAACCAAAGGCCTTATCGATAGCGGACTTGATCTTGTCCTTAGGCATGGACTGAGCCTTGGCCTTAGCGACGGCAGCGGCAAGGCTGGCGTTGTTCTCGGGCAGCGGGTCGCCGCCGAGACGGGCAGCAACGGTGATGTTGCGGCTGAGCTTGGAGAAGAGGGCGGAACGCTTGGCGTCCTGCGCGCCCTTACGATGCTTGGTTGTGGCCCACTTAGAGTGTCCGGACATACGTGTCTCCTATCGGTTTCGACCTAAAGCCCAGCGCGAATGCTCGGGCAATATAAACAAACGTCGTTA
The DNA here is from genome assembly GCA_019419525.1 of Collinsella sp. GTDB lineage: Bacteria > Actinomycetota > Coriobacteriia > Coriobacteriales > Coriobacteriaceae > Collinsella. The sequence goes on along the minus strand of DXZU01000013.1, from coordinate 97,945 downwards.
TGATATACCTACCGGCCTGCAAGATAAACCCCAAAATGAAGGCGTCGTGATGATGCAGCCCCTTGGCACAAAGCAACCTGACCCCAATGCGCCAATCTTTGGTTAGGTCCACAGGCGGTCGCTGCGGGTGATCGTGGCGCCGATGGCGAAAGGCATGCATGCAATGACCGGGTACAGGTAGCGCATGTAGGTCGACCCGTTACATGGACCAATCAGGCACACAGCGAGCACACCCAGCAGCGGTATCCAGATGGCCAGCGCGCGCCACGAATGGCGGCGCAACAGGTAGACCACCACGACGATCATGATCCACACATAGGTGGCCGAACTCATGGTGAGCGAGATAAACGGAATGCGCTGCACCGCCACGCGGTACAGGTTAATCAGGTGGTCGCACCAGCGCACGGCTTTGCTGTCGACCGGATGGAAGTCAAAGTACTTGAGGTTATCGGGCTTCGCCATGATCTCGGCACTGCGCGCCGTGCTGTAGACCCACGCATCGCGAGCGCTCGGATAGAAGTACCCGTAGTAGTTATTGACGAGCGCCGAGATATAGCACTCGGGGTCCTTTTTGAACATCTGGGCCCACACCTTAAAATAGGCCTTGATGTCCTCCTGCGAGGCGTACTCATTGAAGCAGTTTTTGACGGCATCCGATTTGTCGGGGTTGTAGCGACGGCCCAGGTTCTCGTACTTAAGCACGCGATCGATCACAGCGCGCTCCTCATCGGTCACCAAGCCGTCGCAGGGAGCTTCCTCAATCGTGCCATCGTCTTTGACCTTGGGGTTAACGCCCGAATTAAGGCCGTCGTGCTTTTGGACGAAGCGCGCCGTCTGCTGAAACGGAATCGAGAGGATCTCGCGCTTGGAGCCCGGCGTGATATCGTGCGCCGGCATAAAGACCTTGGTGAAATACATGTTGGAAACAAGGCAGAGCGCGAGCACTGCGAGAACGCCGACCCAACGGAAGCGCGGCGTGGCGTACGAGGGTGCGCCCCCAGACTGCTTGGCAACGCGACGGGCCGCATGCGCGTCCCAAGCGCAAAACGCCGCCGCGATTACGCATGCCGCCAGGGGAAACACCAAGCCGCCGTTGCGCAAAAACGTGGAACCCATGGCACCCAGCACGAGCAACAGCCAGTCGTGGCGTGCAAAGAGCACAGGCGCCTGTTCGCCCGCGCGCTCGGCATTGGCATCGCGACGGGGCAGGCCACATGCCACGAGCTTGACGGTCTGAACGAGCAGCACCAAAAACGCATCGGCAAACAGTACGTCTTTGGTCAGCAGCGCCGCATAGTTGGAGAACATCGGCATAAACGCAAAGAGCAGCAAGATGACGCCACGGACCGGCAGGCTCACGCCCAGCTTGCGCAGCGAAGATATGGAATAGGCCATGCAGGCGGCCGTGATGACAAATTGGGCGCAGGTGTAGATGGCAAGGCCCGCATTGGCGCTGCTGAATAGCGAAAGCCCCAGTTGCACACATGAGCCGATGATGGCCGTGTGCACCACCGGATGATGGCCGTTGAGCAGCACGTTGGGGTTAAGCAGGCGCAGGTAGTCGCTCGTGCCGTTGGGATAGTTGAACCATTGGCGGATCTGCGCGCCCGTATCTCCCATAAAGAGGCCGGGCAGCGAGGCGATAAGCGTGGGCGCCCAGACAATCATGAGGACAAGAAACGGCCCGACAAAGGGATGGACCGAGAGCACGGCGTGGGCAACACGCCACACGCGACCAAAATGTGCCTCCGAAAACGGGATGCGGTGGGAGCTCAACCAATCCAAAAACTCAAAAGCCAGATAGAAGGCCACAATCGCCAGAAGCATCCAGCCCGCGCCGCCAATCCAGGCGCAGATAACGCGTGCCTTGTCGCCCAGCACAATCTCTGCCGAATCGGTAAGGTCGTAGCTACGGCCGAACACCATGCAAACGGCAAAGAACAGCGATGGCAGCACGACCGACGGGCGCCAAGCGTCACCGCGGCCAAAGAACACATAGCGAAACGGCAGCGTGAGCAAGCAGGCAAGCGCGAGCAGCATCACTGCGTCGGTATGGCCGGCAAACGAGAGAAGTACCTCGTAGCACACGTAGAGCGTGCCCGTCGCCTTGGGGTCGATCGCCAGGACCGCATTGCTCGACACCGGGGCGGGATCGATGGAAAACGCCGTAGTCGCCAGCAGGGCGAGCAAAAATGCGATGAGCGTCTGCTTGGCGGGATAGCGCTTAAACCAAACGATGCGGGCGGCGTCGCGCGCAGCCGTTGCGGAGAGGTCGGAATCCTTCACAGTCCGAATAGCCTTTCTAGAAACCTGCCAAAAAGGGACAGGTTTATTTTGGCAGGTTTTATCTGGGGAAACGTTACGGTTCTGTCATCGTTGCCCGGCAAAACCACCACAAAGGTGCCTGTCCCCCTTGTGGTGGTATGTGGCGGCTAGGCGTCGAGGTAGACGCGCTGGGGACGGTTGCGGCGGAGGGCAAAGATGACGAGCGCCAGGCCCGCAATCACGAGTGGCAGACTCAACAGCTGACCCATGGTGATGACGCCGCCCAGCAGATAGCCCAGCTGGGCATCGGGCACGCGCACAAACTCAATGAGGAAGCGGACGATGCCGTAACCCATCACAAACACGCCCATAAACGTGCCCTGGGGCAGCAGCGGTTTTTTGCGGCTGAGCACCTGCAGAATGCAGAAGAGCACGATGCCCTCTAGGAATGCCTCGTAGAGCTGGGAGGGATGGCGCGGCATATCGCCCGCGGCGCCGCCGAAGATCACGCCCCAGGGCAGATCGGTCGGCTTGCCCCACAGCTCGCCGTTGACAAAGTTGGCGCAGCGCCCCAGGCACAGGGCCAGCGGAGCACCGATAACGGCAAGGTCGGCGATAGTCCAGGCATCGAGCTTGTACATACGGCACACGAGCACGCCACCGATGATGCCGCCCACCAGGCCGCCGTGGAAACTCATGCCGCCTTCGTTGGTGGCGAAGATCTCGAGCGGATGCGCCCAGTAGTAGCCATCACCGTAAAAGATGACGTAGAACAGGCGGGCGCCAATGATAAGGCCAAAGACCACACCGACCACGACGCTCGTCAGGTCGTCGACCGTAATGTCGAAACCCCAGCGACGCTGCGTGCGATACATGACGACCGCCGTGAGCAGAGCGCCGACCACGTAGGCCAAGCCGTACCAGTAGATGGTGATGGGCCCCGCCGAAATCGCGACGGGATCAAGCATATGGTAGAGGTCGTTGAGCATATCGGTCCCCTTGCTCCCTACATACAAATGCGGCCGCGGGCCTTGCGCTCGCAGCCGCATATTTGGGCGTAACGTCTATGCGGAGTACGCCGTCCGCAGCTTTCGCATCTTAGAACGGCGCGTACTCGTCGTACAGGTCCTCGGTCTCGCCGGAGGCATTGACCTGCTCGACACGGGTAACGCCGGGTACGTGCTCCTTGAGGATACGCTCGATACCCATGGACAGGGTCAGTGCGCTCATAGGGCAGCCGGCGCAGGCACCCTGAAGCTCAAGCTGGACGACGCCCTCGTCGTCGACGCCCACATACTCCATATCGCCGCCGTCAGCCTGCAGGTTGGGGCGGATCTCCTCAAGAACCTTTTTAAGCAGCTCTTCGTTAACAGCCACAGGGGCTCCTTTCTCACAATAACGCGGGCGCGCCCGCGGACAGAGCTATGTTACTACAGCCGTGTACCCGCTCACGAGCCGTCCATGCGCGCGGACACGACTTTCACGAGCAGTCAATTTGGGACGGGGCTTTTTTAGCTGCTTTTGCCGGCGGCCGGCGCTAGCACACGCTGCCGCTACTGCTGAGTTTGTCCCCCGGTGCCGATGTGGACATCGACGATGACCTGGCGGTAGCTGATGCCGCAGGAGTCGAGAATGCGACGGCTGATACGGCCATCGTCGGTGTCGGCGTACTTATTGTCCAGGTAGACAACCTCGCCCACACCTACCTGCGCCAGGATCTTGGCGCAGTCATGACACGGGAACAGCGTGACGTAGACCGTGGAACCCTCAAGGTCTTTGAGCGAGCCGCGGTAGTTGAGCACGGCGTTGGCCTCGGCATGGACTACGTAGTTGTGCTTGTCCTGTAGCGGGTCATCGCTCGTGCCCCACGGGAAAAAGTCGTCGTTGAGTGCCGAGGGCGTACCGTTGTAGCCCACCGAAAGGATGCGGTGGTTGGTGTTGGCGATGCACGCACCCACCTGCGTGTTGGGGTCCTTGCTGCGGCGCTGCGCGGCGATGGCCACGCTCATAAAGAACTCGTCCCAGCTAATGACGTCCAGGCGCTTGCCTGACGAAGTTTGATGAAGATCGTCCGACATGGCAGACACCTCCGTAATCGCAATAGTTTGACCCATTGTAGCAGGTGAAAGGTGGAGGCGTTTGTCCCACCGGCGCCCTCACTTTTACACGCGGCGGGGCTTTTGGTTGATGCGGTAGAGCTCGGCCAGTCCTCGCAACGTCAGCGCGTCGTCGACCGTCAGACTATGACCGACCAGCGACGCAAGCGCCTCGGCATCGTCGCCGGTAATGACTATGGGCACGTCGCCCTCCCCCGCGGCCTTGGTCGCGCGCATCTCGGCAAGCACCATGTCGAGCATGCCGTCGATGCGGGCCACCTCGCCCAAAACCACGCCCGAGCGCATAGCCTCACGCGTGTTGCGGCCGATGACGTGTGTCGGCGCCGAGGGCTCAACCTGCGGCAGGCGCGCCGCAGCGGCCGAAAGCGAGCGGGCGCCAAGTGCCAGACCCGGCGCGATGACGCCGCCGACAAAGGTTCCGTGCGTATCGATGACCTCGATATTGGTCGTAGTGCCCAGGTCGATCACGATGCACGGAGAGCCGTAAACGGCCCGGGCCGCCACGGCGTCGGCGATGCGGTCGGGGCCGATCTCGGCCGGGTCGTCGTAGTGGACGGGCATGCCGGTCTTGAGGCCCGGCCCCACCGTGAGCACGCGCCCCGTGCAGATGCGGGAAAGCGCCGTCTTCCACGGGCGCTCGAGCGCCGGCACCACGCAGCTTAGCACGGCAGCCGTGGGCACAAGTGTGCCCGGCATGCCCGCATCGGCCGCTAGCGCGGCCATGACTTGAGCGAGACGCATGCGCGCCTCGTCTGCTGTGATGCTCGACGGCGTGGTGATCTCGCACGTCGCAAGCGGGCATTCCTGCGCCGCGGCCGAATCCTCGGCAAACAGGCCAAAGCGAATGAACGTGTTACCCACGTCGACCGTCAATATATATGCGCACCCATTAAGCATCGTCGGCGCTCCTTTCGTCTGCCCAGCAGTATATCGCCTACCTAAACCAGTCATCCCAAAATGACTAGGTTGCGGCTATACTGATGCGCGGTCGTTTGCGAGCTCACGCGACGGCCTTTGGTAACCCGACTTCCCGCGCCGCATCCGTAGCGGCGCTCCCGGGGGAAGCGGATATACGCAAAGGAGTTCAATATGAGCAATCCCTCGAACCGCGCCTCGATGCGCGGGCAACTCACGCTGCGCGGTGTCGTCATCGGCGTCCTTGGCTGCGTGATCATCACGGCAAGCTCGGCCTACACGGCCCTCAAGATGGGCGCCCTCCCCTGGCCAATCATTTTCGCTGCCGTCATCTCGCTGTTCTTCCTGAAGCTCATGGGCAATGCCAGCCTCAACGAGGCCAACGTCACCCACACCATCATGTCCGCGGGCGCCATGGTCGCCGGCGGCCTGGCGTTTACCATCCCGGGCGCCTGGATGCTGGGCTATGCCGACCAGATCAGCTGGCTCGACATGTTTATCGTGGCGCTCGCCGGCACCATCCTGGGCCTGCTGGCCACCGCGCTCATCCACCGTCACTTTATCGTGGACGCCGCGCTGGAGTTCCCCACCGGCAACGCCGCAGCTCAGACCCTACGCGCCACCGAGGCCGGCGGCAAGACCGGTAAGCAGCTCTTTGGCTCCATGGCCATCGCAGGCATCTACAGCGTGCTGCGCGACGCCCTGGGCGTGGTGCCCAGCATGCTGTGCACGCTCAACATCCCCGGCGTGACCTTTGCCATCTACAACTCGCCCATGCTGCTGTCCATCGGCTTCCTCGTGGGCTTCGCCCCGGTCGCTTTCTGGTTTGCCGGCGCCCTGTTGGGCAACTTTGGCATCATCGTGGGCGGCACCGCTGCCGGTCTGTTCGACGTTATGACTGCGCAAGGCATCGTCAAGTCCCTGGGCATGGGCCTCATGATGGGCTTTGGCGTCGCCGTCGTCCTCAAGGACATCCTGCCGCAGGTCGCCGGTATCGTCCGCGGTCTTGCCGCCGACAGCTCCACCGACACCGACGAGCAGTCGCTCATCTCGGGCTCCCTTAAGCTCGACGCCGGCATCATCGGCCTGGGCGCTGCCGCCATCGCCGTGATCATCGCCATCGTGCTTGACCTTGGCCCCGTTCCGGCCGTCATCGTGACGCTGTTCACCTTTGTCACCACCATCATGAGCGCACAGAGCTGCGGCCAGACGGGCATCGACCCCATGGAGATCTTTGGCCTCATCGTTATGCTCATCGTGGCTGCCTTCGCACAGATCGCTCAGGTCAAGCTGTTCTTTATCGCCGGCATCGTAGCCGTGGCGTGCGGCCTTGCGGGCGACGTCATGAACGATTTTAAGGCCGGCGCCGTGCTGGGCACCAACCCGCGTGCGCAGTGGATCGGCCAAGCCATTGGCGGCATCGTGGGCGCCCTGGTCGCCGCAGCCGTCATGGTCGCGCTCGTCACCGCCTATGGCCCGGACGCCTTTGGCCCCGACAAGAGCTTCGTTGCCGCGCAGGCAAGCGTCGTCGCCACCATGGTCTCGGGCATCCCGAGCGTGCCGTGGTTCGTTGGCGGCTTTATCGCCGGCATCGTCATGTACTGGCTCGGCATTCCAGCCATGATGATTGGCCTGGGCGTGTACCTGCCGTTCTACATGTCGCTCACGGCCTTCCTAGGCTCCTGCGTTAAGCTCGCCTACGACAAGTGGTCCGCCCACCGCGACGCCACCGCTGGTCTTTCCGACGAGGAGAGGGCTGCCAAGGACGCCGCCTTCCAGGAACAGGGTCTGGTCGTTGCCAGCGGCCTGCTCGGCGGCGAGTCCATCGTCGGCGTTATCCTGGCGTTTGTCTCCGTGGGCTTAAGCCTGCTGGGCTAAGTCGAGCAGCTGCTCGACAGCAACCATATTGCCTACGGCCTGCCCGGTCGGTAGCTTTCGCGGCTACCGACCGGGCTTTTTGATACCAACGCAAAAAAGGCCGACGCGCTGCGTATGACAGCGCGCCGGCCTTATCGGTTAAGCCATCGAAGCGCTCCTGCTATGAACCGAAGTTCGTTGCAGAAACTACGCTCGAAACGCTACATCTGCTTGCGACGACGATCACTCAGCGTCACACCAGCGGCCACGAGGGTGATACCGCCGATGACGAACACCTCGCCCGCAAGAGCGGAGTCATCACCGGTCTGGGCAAGTGCTCCCGACGTGGTCTGCTTCTTGGCAGCAGACGCCTTTGCGGCGGCCTGCGTAACCTGGGGCTTGGCCTGAGGCTTGGCCTGCGGCTCAGCCTTGGGATGATACTTGTCGTACTCGGCCTGTGCGGCAGCCAGGACATCCTTGGCATCGTCAAGCTCGGCAAGTGCAGCGGCATAGACGTCGTTGGCATCGGAAAGCTTGGCATCGGCATCGCTCAGAGCAGTCTTGAGGCCAGCGGCGGCATCGACGGTGGCCTTATAGCGAGCGTAGGCAGCGTTCAGCTTGACCAGCTTCTCGTTGCCCGTCGTGCCCGCGGCAAGGGATGCCTTGTGGTCGACAGCCTCAAGATCGGCCTTGAGTGCCTCGTCGTTGGCAAGCTCGGCCTTGGCCTTGACGATCTCGAGGTTCGCATCGACGACAACTTCGTTGGCGGCATCGAGCTGCTTCTGGGCATCGGCGACACCGGCGACGGCAGCGTCATAGGCGGCCTTGGCGTCGTCGACCGCCTTCTGAGCGCCGGCGAAGCGCTCGAAGGCCTTGTTTGCGGTGGCCAGATCGCCCTCGGCGGCCTTGACCTTCTCCTGTGCGTCGGACAGGGCTTGCTTCTTGGCGGCAACTGCCTGCTTGGCGTCCGAAAGAGCGGTCGCGGCGTGCACATCTGCGGCCTGGGCCTTGTCAACGCCAGCCTGGGCAGCGTCGTCGGCCTTCTTGGCCTCGTCTAGCGTGACCTGCTTGTTCGCAAGGTCCGTCTTGGCGGCATCGCGCTTGGCGGTAAGGTCCTTGACCGAAGCCGTGGCGTTGTCATACGCCTCGTTGGCTTGATCGGACTTTACCTTGGCGGCGTCGCGGGCGCTGCGAGCCTTCGCCTTGTGAGCAGCGGCATCGGCTGCCTTCGTCTTGCTGTCAGCAAGCGTGGCGTTTGCCTTATCGAGAGCTGCCTGGGCAGTAGCGGCCTTGCTCTTGGCGGCATCGAGGTTCTGCTTGAGGGACTCGATGTCGATTCCGCCGAGTGCGTCCTTCGCGGCGTCGTATGCCGTCTTCGCGGCGGCGGTGCCGGACTTGGCCTTCTCGTACTCTCCCTTGGCGGTGTTCGCGTTCGTGTCGGCTGCGGTATAGGCGTCTTGCGCCGCATCCTGCTTATTTACTGCTGCGAAATAAGCTTCCTTGGTAGTACCGAAAGTCTTCTGCGCTTCCGCCAGCTTATTATAAAGCTGCTTCAGCTGCTCTTTCTGCTCCTGCGTGCCGCCTGCGTTGTATGCGGAATCGATGTAGTCGTTCAGGAGCTTCTTGAACTCGGAGACAGTGAAATCAGCCTCACTGTCAAAAGAGCTGTAATCGAAGATTGTTACCTCGGAATCGGTGTTCTTACCGCTACCAGTCGCGATGCCGATAGCCTTCGTGCCGGCATCGATGATGTTGAGATAGTGCCCGCACTCATGGTAGATGCTGCTGTAGTGCTGGTAGATATAGTAGGAATCATATCGATGGTTCCCAAGGTCACTATTTTTCTCGGCGTACTTATCGAATGCCTCTTTTTCCTGAGTGTAGAGACCGGTATATGGCCAGCCAAGCGTATCCTCGGTCTCGCCGCCGGTATATGCACCGCCGCCGCCGGCAAGATTTTCTCCATTGTCCCAGTAGCAGCCCGAGTGTCCCCAGATGTTCGATGAATATGATACATTAAGGGCGGCTGCCGCAGTCATGCGGAGGCTGACGCTGAGCGCCGACTGACCGTTCGCCTTGCGGAGGTTGTTCTGGGTGTCGAGATATGTCAAGGCGTTGCGCATCTGCTCCAGGGAGAGCGGGTTGGTGTCGCGAGACATGTCATGATCGACGTACTGGTCATACCATTCGGCCTTGTCAGCGGCACCGGTCAGCATCGATACGGCTTCCTGGGCGTTCTTTTTCTGCGTGGCTGTGAACTGACTGCCGCTGATGATGTAGTTCATGAAACCGAGCATACCCTGGCTGATTACATTCTGGTCTACGGTCATGTTCGACTTGAGGTCGGCAATCTGCTGGTTAAGCTTCTCGACCTCGGCGTTCGCGGCATCGTAAGCGTTCTCGGCGGTAGTGGATTCAGCGCATGCCGTCTCCCACTCGCTACGCTTCTGGTTGCGGGCTTCGACGAGTCGGTCGTACTCCGCCTTCTTGTCGGCCTCGGTCTGCTGGGCCTGCTCGTATGC
>DXZU01000013.1:0-88259 GCA_019419525.1 Collinsella sp. | reverse complement strand
AGACAGGTCTTCGCGGCGTCGCGCTCGCTGGCGGCGGCGTTGTACTCCTTGTTTGCCGCATCGTATGCAGACTGGGCAGATGCCACAGCAGCGTTGGCGGCGTTGGCCTTCTCCTGCGCGGCAGCGACGGCAGCCTGGGCGGCCTGCAGATTTGTCTGTGCGGTGGCGTCGGCATCCGTTGCGGCATTGAGCTCCGCCTGCGCGGTCTTGAGCTCACCAGCAGCAGCTTTCTTGGCGGCCTCAAGCGCACTCAGGTCAACACCCGTACCCGAGACGGCAGCATCGAGCGCGGCCTGCGCCTGGTTGAACTTCTGCTGGGCGTTATCGCGCGCGGTGGTTGCGGCTGCGAGAGCAGCGGCAGTCTCCTGCTTCTTGGCCTGGGCGGAAGTCAGAGCGGCCTCGGTATTCTGCTTTTCCTGCTGGGCGCTGGCCTCGGCAGCCTTGGCCTGGTCCAGATTGTCCTGTGCAGTAGTAACGGCCTTATTGGCGTCATCGAGCTTTGCCTGCGCGTCCTCGACGGCCTTCTTGGCGGCCTCGTACTCGTCCATACCCATGGCCTCGAGCTTGGCCTGGGCATCATCGAGGGCCTTCTTGGCCTCATCCTGCTTTGCCTTGGCGTCCTTGAGCGCCTGGGTCTTATCCTCGACACTCTTGTTGGCCTGTTCGAGCTGATCGTTCAGGTCGCCCAGCTTCTTCTGCTGCTGCTCGGTCTTTTCGACGGCAGCTTTGAGCTCGTCAATCTTCTCCTGGAGCGCGGCGACTTCTGCTGCGTTCTGCTCGATTTCGTTGTCGCTCACAGCCTGCGAGGCCTGATTCTTTTGCTGCTGTGCCTGTTTTTGAGACTGGCCCGCCGCATCGGCCTTCTTCTGAGCCGCATCGTAGGCGGCCTGAGCGTCCTTGAGCTGCTTTGCCGACTCCTCTGCCAGCTGGGCAGCCGTCTTTACGACCGCATGGTTACCGGCGGCAACGGTATTCTCTACAGAACTACCCCCCCCCTGAACAGAATCGCCGTTACCGGTTGACGGTGCGGCGATTGCCGCCAGCGGCGACATGAGCGGCTGAGCGATGAGGCCCGCCGTCAAAACGGTTGCGACGGCGCGGTTGGCAACGCCCTTGACGTTGACGGCCTTAGCCCGAGGCTCAAAGTGTTGTGGACTGTAGTTTGCCATGGCTTTCTCCCTTTGACACGGATGTATCCATACGCTTCAAACTGTAGGTGCCGGTTTTTGAATTCTGTTGCGCAACATTGGTCACCAGCGGATTTTTTGAAACTCGCACTCTCGTGCTTCACAATTTCGTCACATATGTAGGAGCTGGTGCATCATATTATTGCGGGATCAAATTGAACCTGTGATTTGCATTTGCTCCCGCGTCATCCGCCCTATCGGATTCCTCATCCAACAGACACCTCGTCCGCCACGGTGTAGAGTTAGGACAACGGGCGCGTTGCGCGGCCCGTGTCAGAACGAGGTGGACATGGAACTCGACAAGCAACAGATCGAACGACTGCGTGAGCGTCATCATCGGCGTCACGGCATCCGCCCTGCTCATAGCGAAGCCATGGAAAACGTCACCCGCTTCCTCAAGCGCGCGTTCAACATTCGCGAGGGACGCGCACCCTATCACGTGATCCGCAAGCGCTTTGTAAACGGGGCACGCCTGACCGGCTCTCACCTGTGCATCCTCATCATCGCCATGCTCATCGCGAGCATCGGCCTCGATATCGATTCGGACATCGCCATCGTGGGCGCCATGCTCATCTGCCCGCTTATGGGATCGGTCCTTGCCATGGCATATGGCATCGCCACGCTCGACCGCGAGATTACCGTCGAAGCCGTCGCCGGTCTTGCGCTGCAAATGGCCTTTTGCCTGGTCACATCCACGTTGTACTTTAAGCTCTCGCCCCTTGGCACCACCACAGCCGCCATTATCGACAACTCGACGCCCACCGTGTGGGACCTCGCTGTCGCGCTCGCCGGCGGCTTTGCGGGCGGCCTAGGCAACTCACGCGACCAGGAGCCCGCAACGCTCATCGCCGGCGTGGCCGTGGCGACCGCGCTCATGCCGCCCCTGTGTGCGGCGGGCTACGGCATCGCCATCGCAAGCGGGTCGCTATTTCTCTCGGCGCTTTACGAGTTTGGCATCAACGTGGTCTTTATCGCACTGGCCGCCGAAGCCGTGCTGCTTCTTTTGCGCGTGCCGCTCAAGCGCGACCTCAACGGCGACGGCGTTGTCACCGCCCAGGAAAACGCCGCGGTCGACGAGCTGTCACGCAAAGTGCGCCGTCGCATCATCGTGGGTACGGTGATCTTTGCCATCCCCTGCATCGTCATGACCGCGGGGTCCATTGGCTCGGCACAGGCCGGCGTGCAGGACGGCTACGGCGTCACCGAGACCACACGCGAGCTTGCCGCGGTGCTGCCGGGCTTTAGGGATTACACCGTCGCCGTCGAGACCTCGGCCGCCGAGGGCGACGAGGAGGGCATCGTCGAGCGCGAGATTGTCGCCCATGTAACGACAAGCGAGGCGCTCGGGGCGCACGACCGCCGCGTTGCTCGCAAGCTCATCGACCTCAACGTGCCCGAACTCGATCGCGTTGAGTTTGATGTGAAGTGATGCCGGCGCGGGATGAATGCTCGCACGGACGCAAGCTACGACAAGGCACAGACGCGATACGGACACGAGCAAATAGCGGGGTGCAGTTCACACCCGCACCCCGCTCGCTGTTTTATTGCCGTGAATCAGACGTCCGCATCGACATCGCCAGACTCCACCGTAAACGCCGGATCGATGCTCACAAGATAAAATCGGGTCACCTTAGTATTTCTAATTAGGTAAATCTGCCCCTGATTGCGCCGGCGCGATATATACGCCACGTGGACCGTACCGAATTCTTCGCCGTTTTCCTTCTTTAATACCAGGATATTGGGTTCATCCGTACGCTTAAACTGCCCGTCTGTGCAGATTCCGTCTTTGTCGACCAGCTGCCATCGACAATTGTCCTCCTCAAGAAAGGCCAGGGTTTCCAGACTTGTTTTGTCATCCCGATAGTAACCGTCAATGGCAAAGCCTTCGGAAACGCATTCCTGCATATAGGATGTTTCTCGATTTATAGCAAACTGCCCTGCAGCGCCCAGGAGCACAGCCAGGCAAACCACTGCAAGGGTTATCGAAATAACACGGCGATCCATGTTAGCCCAACCGATAGTTGTTTAACGGAGCACGAAACATACCCGGAACCTCCGATATCAGGGGGAACGTCCCCAGCAGGCTGGCGACAACTATATGTTTCTGACATCAAACCATATGTCTGCCACTCGCGGAGGGGGCATCGGCGAACGGCGTGTTTTCATACTCCATTGGTCAAACCTAAGCGCGGCCCTACAGCTCGTACTTGTACACGCGGTAGATATACTTTTCGGCTTCCATCTCGTAGGTGGCGATGGGCAGTCCTCAGCGATCATCTCGTCGTTTGGCAGATAGGTCACGCTGTGCTGGCCCGCGTTGAGCGAAAAATCGCCCTGGGCTTGCAGCAGCTTGTCCTCAAAGCCCGAACCGGCCCAGAAATCGGGCGAGCCCACGGAAGGCTGCAGCAAGGTCATTTACGCAACATATGTCCAGCAAAACGGGTGGCAGCCGGTACGGCTACCACCCGTTTGTCTCATATCCAGCACAAAGCAGGCCAGTTACTTCTTAATGCCGCGTCCCAGGCGCTCGGCGACCGATGCCACGGCCTCCTCGCTGGCCGGCCCGCAGCTCACACAGCCGTCATGAGCACGCATCTGGCCGGTGACCTCGTCCATCGCGAGCGGCGCCACCTTCTCGAGCTTAAAGCCCTTACCGGCGCGCATGTTCTCCTTGGCCACACTGATCATGAGCTTAATGCGGTTGAGCTGGTTGACCTCGGACGCGCCGGGGTCGTAGTCCACCGCGACGATGTTGCTCTCGGGATGCTGGCGGCGCAGCTCCTTGATCACGGCCTTGCCCACCACGTGGTTGGGCAGGCAGGCGAAGGGCTGCGTGCAGATGATGTTGGGCGCGCCATGATCGATCAGGTCGAGCATCTCGGCCGTGAGCAGCCAGCCCTCGCCCATGTTGTTGCACACCGAAAGCACCGTGCGGGCCTTGTCGGCCATGGTGCCGATGCGCTCGGGTGCCTCGAAGCGGCGGGACTTCTCGAGCATCTCCTCCACCGGCGTGCGCATCCAGTCCACAAGCTTGATGAGCGCCTGCATGCCCGCACGCGTCGTTGCAGAGCTACCCAGCTCGTCCTTTTGCAGCTCGGCGTTGCTCATGGAGTACAGGAAGAAGTCGAGCAGACCCGGCACCACGGCCTCGCAGCCCTCGCGCTCGATCACGTCGACCACGTGGTTGTTGGCCGTGGGGTGGAACTTGACCAGGATCTCACCGACCACGCCCACGCGCGGCTTGGTGCCCTCGCCCACAAGCGGCATGGTATCGAACGCGCGGATGGCCTCGCGGCACAGCTTGGTGTAGTTATGCCTGTTGAACTTGGGCGCTAGCTTGCGAGCGCGTGCCATGTACTCCTCGTAGAGCGCGTTGGCGGCACCGGGCGTGGCCTCGTACGGGCGGCAGCGATAGAGCATCTGCATCATCACGTCGCCAAAGAGCACCGCGTAGACTGCCTGCTTAAGCAGCGCCGGCGTCAGCTTGAAGCCGGGGTTGTCCTCGCCCAGCGCCACGGCCGAAAGCGAGATCACGGGGATCTCGGGGTGACCGCTCTCGCGCAGGGCTTTGCGAATGAGCGCGATGTAGTTGGTAGCACGGCAGCCGCCGCCGGTCTGACTGATGACCACGGCCGTCTTGGACAGGTCGTACCGACCGCTCTCGATGGCCTCCATGATCTGGCCCGTCACCAGGATCGACGGATAGCAGATGTCATTGTTCACATAGCGCAGGCCGGCCTCGACGGCGTCGTGATCGGTCGAGGGCAGCAGCTCCAAGTTGTAGCCGGCACCGCGGAACACCTCTTTGACCAGGTCAAAGTGGATCGGCGCCATCTGCGGGCACAGGATGGTGTAGCCCTCGTCGCGCATCTGCTCGGTAAAGGGCACCTTCGGCCATGCGGTCGAAGCACTCTCGCGCTGAGCCTCAAACGTGTACTTGCGGCTCGCGAACGCGGGGGCATCCGTGGAGGGCGCCACCGGCGCGGCATCGCCCTGCTCGTAAGCCTCGCCCGCGGCCGTGGCCTCGGCCAAGCGCTCGGCCTCCTGGTCCTTAAGCGCGGCCATGAGCGAGCGGATGCGGATGCGCGCGGCACCCAGGTTGGACACCTCGTCGATCTTGAGCACGGTGTAAATCTTGCCGCTGGCTTCCAGGATCTCCTGCACCTGGTCGGTGGTCAGGGCGTCCAAGCCGCAGCCGAAGGAGTTGAGCTGGATCAGGTCCAGGTCGTTGCGCATCGTCACAAAACGAGCGACGGCGTACAGGCGGCTGTGGTACATCCACTGGTCGACGACGCGAATCGGACGCTCGGGCTTTACCAGATGCGCGAGCGAATCCTCGGTAAAGACCGCAAAGCCAAAGCTCGAGATAAGCTCGGGCAGGGCGTGGTTGATCTCAGGGTCGTTATGGTAGGGACGACCGGCGAGCACGATGCCGTGACCGCCGTGGTCCTCGACCCACTTAAGAGCCTCCTCGCCCATGGTCTGGATGTCCTCGTGGAAACGCGCATCGGCCTCAAAGGCGGCGTTGACGGCGGCATCGACCTCGGAACGCGTGATCTTGGGCCCACGCACGCGACCGCGACCGGCTTGCGCATCGGCCACACGGTCGACGGCGAGCACCTGGTACAGACGGCGCTTGAGCTCGGTCTTGTCATGATAGGGCACAAACGGGTACAGGAACTCGATATTCTGCTCGCGAATCTCATCGATATTGAGCGCCAACGCCGTGGGGTAGCTCATGACGATGGGGCAGTTGTAGCAGTTACCGGCCGTCGGGTCCTCCTTGCGCTCCCAGCGCACGCACGGCATCCAGATAAAGTCGACATCGCGGTCGATAAGGTTCATCACATGGCCGTGGCTCATCTTTGCCGGGTAGCACACGCTCTCGGACGGCATGGACTCGATGCCCGCCTGGTAGGTCTTTTTGCTCGACTGGTCGGACAGCTGCACGCTAAAGCCCAAGCGCGTAAAGAACGCGTGCCAGAAGGGGTAGTTCTCGTACATGTTGAGCGCGCGCGGGATGCCGACGGTGCCGCGCGGGGCCTCGTCGGGGCTCAGCACCTCGCGGTTAAAGAGCAGATCGTTCTTCTTTTTGAAGAGGTTGGGCGCCTCGGTCTTTTGCTTTTTGTGGCCGGCACCCTTCTCGCAGCGGTTACCGGTAATGAAGCGCCTGCCGCCGCCAAAGTCGTTGACGGTGAGCTGGCAGTTGTTGGAGCAGCGGCCGCAGCGGACATGCTTTTGCGTCACGGTGAGGTGCGCGATGTCCTCGGCCGAAAGGATGGTCGAGGTGCCGTCGGCGCCGGCGCGATCGCGGGCGAGCAGGGCCGCACCATAGGCGCCCATGCAGCCGGCGATGTCGGGACGCACGGCATGAACGCCGGTGAGCTGCTCAAACGCGCGCAGCGTGGCGTCGGACATAAAGGTGCCGCCCTGAACGATCACCTGGCTGCCGATCTCCTTGGGGTCGCGCAGCTTAATGACCTTGAACAGGGCATTCTTGATGACGGAATAGGACAGGCCGGCCGCGATGTCGCCCACCGTGGCACCTTCCTTTTGCGCCTGCTTGACGCGCGAGTTCATAAAGACCGTGCAGCGGCTGCCCAAATCGACCGGGGCCTTGGCATGGATGGCGGCATCGGCGAACGCGCGCACGTCCATGTTCATGGACACGGCGAAGCTCTCGATAAAGCTGCCGCAGCCCGATGAGCAGGCCTCGTTGAGCATAATGTGCTCAATCACGCCGTCCTTGACGCGCAGGCACTTCATGTCCTGGCCGCCGATGTCCAGAATAAACTCGACGCCGGGCAGGAACGCCTTGGCGCCGCGCAGGTGCGCAACGGTCTCGATCTCGCCGGAGTCAGCCTTGAGGGCCTCGATGAGCAGCGCCTCGCCGTAGCCCGTGGTGGTCACGTGGCCGATGGTGCAGCCTGCAGGAATGTGGTTGTAGAAATCGGCCATGATAACCTTGGCCGTGCCCAGGATGTCACCGTTGTTGTTGCCATACCAAGTGTGCAGCAGCTGACCGTCCTCGCCCACAAGTGCGGCCTTCATGGTGGTGGAGCCGGCGTCGATGCCAATGAACACGCGGCCGGTGTAGCCGTCGAGCTTGCCCTTAGGGACGACTTCCTTGTCGTGGCGGTTCTTGAACTCAGCAAAGTCCTCGTCGGTGGCAAAGAGCGGATCCAGGCGCTCGACCTCGGCACCCTGTGTGTCACCCAGGCTGTCGATGGCCTCGATAAGCTGCGGGAACGTGCTGAGCTTGTTGGACTCGTGCGCCATGGCAGCGCCGCTCGCCACAAACAGGTGGGCGTTTTGGGGCACGATACGGTGCTCCTCGTCCAGGTTGAGCGTGAGGTAGAAGCGATGGCGCAACTCGGAGAGATACTGCAGCGGGCCGCCCAGGAAGGCGACGTTACCGCGAATGGGACGGCCGCACGCCAGGCCCGAGATGGTCTGGGTCACGACGGCCTGGAAGATGGAAGCGGCGACGTCCTCGGGGCGGGCGCCCTCGTTGAGGAGCGGCTGCACGTCGGTCTTGGCAAATACGCCGCACCGACTGGCGATGGGATAGATGGTGGTGGCGTTGGCCGCGAGCTCGTTAAGGCCGCTCGCGTCGGTGTGCAGCAAGGTTGCCATCTGGTCGATGAACGCGCCCGTACCGCCGGCGCAGGTGCCGTTCATGCGCTGCTCGATACCGTTGTCAAAGTAGATGATCTTGGCGTCCTCGCCGCCCAGCTCGATGGCGACGTCGGTGGCCGGGATGAGGGTCTCGACGGCGCGTTTGCTGGCAATGACCTCCTGGACAAACTCCAGGTCGAGCCACTGGGACAGCAGCAGGCCGCCCGAGCCGGTAATGGCGCAGGTCATCTGGGCCGTCGGCAGCACGGTCGCAGCGCCCGCGAACAGGTCGCGGGCGCAAGCGCGGACATCGGTGTGATGACGCTGGTACTTGGCGTAGACGATCTGGTTGTCGTCGTTGAGCACGGCGAGCTTAACGGTGGTGGAGCCCACGTCGATGCCCAGGTGCAGGTTGCCGCGGGCGGCCTCGGGGTTGAAGATCGCGCCTTCGGGGGCGTGGGCGGCGGCTACGGGCTCGCTAGCGACGGACGTCTCCCCTGCCGCGTTCTTGGCCTCGGCAACAGCCTCGACAACTTTCTCGGCAGCAGCGGTCGCGGCCTTCTGCGCGGCGTCCACCACGGCGGGCGCGGCCTCGCGCGCGGCAGCAACTATACGGTCCTTAATGCCTTCGGCGAGTTTGCTCATTGTCTCTCCTCTTAGTTGTTGGACTCGACGGTTGCGGCGGTGTCGGCCGCGTCCTCGAGCTGCAAGTTCAATAGCTTCATGCCGTATTCCGGCACGTTGATATCGATGGGTTGGCCATACAGGTCACCGGGGCGCACAAAGGCGATAACCGTCATGATGCGCGCCATGGCCTCGGGCGATTCGGAAAGGTCACGCTCAAACCAGCGCTGAATCATGCCGACCTCGGCGCTCACGACGTAGGTGACGTAGTAGTCAAAGAACGTGCCCAGCGCCAGGCCCAAAATGCCCGTCTGCGCACGCGGCACCACAGCCTCACGCGCAGTGTCGATAATCCTTTTAATGAAGGCCTGGTCGCCGCCCGGCCCCAGCAGCGCACCGATTAAGTCGCGGTTGGCCGCAAGATAACGCAGCAGCTCAACCGAACCGGGCGCCGGCTCGAGCTCATCGATGTTGTGATAGAGATCGGGCAGCTGAGCTGCGGTGATGAGCTCAATGCGCTCACGGATCTCGGCCAGCAAGCCGTCCTCGATTTGATTGATAAAGTCGGGGATATCGCGGTAATGCGAATAGAACGTGCGACGCGTAAGGCCAGCACGCTCGGTGAGCGACGCGACATTAATGCGCGAAAGGTCGCCGCTTTCGGCAAGCTCGCTGGCAAGTGCCTGGCGAAGGGCACGCTGCGAGCGAAGGGACCGGCGATCGCATTTCTCGAGCTGGGACAAGCGTCCTCCTTGTTACTCAGCCTGTGCGCTATTGCACAGTGCGAGTATTATTGCACACCGTGTGTATCAACACGTAAAGGCAATATTTGGGATGTGACGAGGGGGCAGTTCCTTTGTCACAACCCGCCTGGCTTTTGGAGCGGCATTACCGATTGTCCAAAATGTCATTCGTGGGTAGAATAGTGTCGACGGCAGCCCAAGTTGTAGCTGGCTGGGCAGCGCCGTTGTTTGCATTAGGGGGTCAACGCCTTAGCGGCGGCGACCCCTTCTGTTGCGCTTCGAACGCTGCTTGAGTGCCTCGGAAAGGCCGACAAGCGCCGTGAAGAACGAGACCAAAGCGGTCAGAAGTCTCACGAAATCAATCAAATCGGTCATGGGCATCACCTCCCATCAAATGGAGGGCGCTGCCCGGCACATGGAACTGCCGTCAACGACACCGATTCTATCAAAGCGCAGTTAGATATGCGAATGTTTGTTCGCATTTCAGAAGATCGGAGCTCGGGTATGTCGAAGGAACAGTTCCTTTGCCATAC
Source organism: Collinsella sp. (assembly GCA_019419525.1). Taxonomy (GTDB): domain Bacteria; phylum Actinomycetota; class Coriobacteriia; order Coriobacteriales; family Coriobacteriaceae; genus Collinsella. The sequence goes on along the minus strand of DXZU01000013.1, from coordinate 78,554 downwards.
CCGAGCTTGTCGCCGAACTGCCACCTACATTTTTCGAGTTATTCGGCCACGCTACTGGTTCTGTATAAATGCACCGCCGGGATTATCTGAGGGTTTTTGTCCTCATTTGAGCGTATACATGCCCATTTGCGCACTTACGTCACCGAATCAAACACCATTAGAGGCATGAATGTTCCCGAGAGGGCATCTTTAGCCATTTACCGACCTCCGACAGGCCGAATAACTCGAAATTTGTTGGTGGCGAAAGCGTAACAGTCCTATACGCCAAAAGCCGGTATCTCCCATGTGACAAAGGGACAATCCCTTTGTCACATTATTCGATGATGGTGCGGGAGCTCTGCTTATGCATGGTGGCGAGCATGTGTTTGGGGACGGCGTGGGCCATGCAGCTGCCGATGGTCGCGCTCGCGGCGGCCTTAGCTGCATCGCTTGCGTTTTTGGTCGCGTAGCTGTGGCGGAAGCGTTTGAGCATGGCGATGTCGTTGCCACCGTCGCCGTAGACCGCGACCTCGTCCTCGGCAATGCCGTAGTAGCCCGCCAGCCAGACCACGCTCTCGCCCTTGTTGCATGCCACATCCGTGATCTCGAACATCACCGGGTCAAACGGCGCGTTGACCACGCGGTCCGAGCGCTCGGCCAAATACGCCTTAAGGTCGCGCTCCAGCTCGGGAGAGGTCACGCGGCAGTTGATCTTGCACACATCGTGGCGCAGGATGTCGCCGATCGACTGGTCAAAATACTGCTCCTCGTGATACCCGCCACGCGCACGCATACCACGCATCACGATGCGCTTGATGGGGCTGTCCTTTTTAAAGCCCGCCTGGTGCATCTCGAACGAACCGCTCGAGAACATACCGTCGGGCGTGGAGCAGTCAAAGCAGATATCCGGAAACTCCTTGAGCAGCTCCTCGGTGATCTGTGGGTCGATGGTCCAGGTCTTGAGCACCTCGCCATGACTGTCGCGCACGATGGAGCCGTTAGAGCAGCAGGCGTCAAGCGCCAGGCCCGTAAAGCCATGCTCGCCGATCGGCAACGTCGAGCGCCCGGTCGCGGGAACCACATGCAGGCCAGCCTCGGTCAGCTCGCGAATGGCACGGCGGATAGTCCCGTCTGCCTCGTGCAGAGCGTTAAGCAGCGTTCCGTCTAAGTCACTCGCGAACATCTTGATCATGGGCATGCCTCTCTTTCGTCTGCACGATATTTTAGACGAGAATGAGCGCGCCCATGCAAGGGCGCTCCAACGCGCCGGGACATTCGCTCCCGCAAAGCCACAGTGCCCCAGCGCGTTAAATCAATCGCCACAAGCGACTTTTCAGCCGATAAAACAACGCCGTCGTCAACGTCAGCACCGCCAGCATGCCTGCGAATACAATCGCCGGAGTCCATCGATCGTATGCGAGCCCGTAAACCAATTGGCCAATAGGCGTTGCGCAGGAAAGAACCGTGTAAACGACCGAAAGCACTTTTCCGCAGAGCTCAGTCGGCGCTGCCCGCTGAACAAACGCGATGATTTCAACCGACGCAATGGCTGCCCACACCATGACCCATGCCGAACCAACCGCAAACACGGTGAACACGCATACATCTGCGCCGAACAGTAGCGTAACAATAATCGGTACGACTCCTAAACAGATCATCGCAACATATCGACATATGCCATTGAGAGAAAAGCGATGCGGCCAAATGCCGACCAAGCCACTGCCGGCAAGACCACCCAAGCCCAGAGCAACCTCAACCATCCCAACGCAGGACGATTGCATGCCAAGATGCTTTGTAACAATAATGGGAGCGCCAATCGTTAGCCCAACCAACGCAAGGTTTAAAACGGCCGCAAGCAAAATCACGGCGACCAATGATGCATTTTGCAACAGATACCGAATCGACTCCCGAAAATCGTTTCGGCATGTCGTACGAGTCGCGCAGTCTCCCATCGTTTCAGATGAGGCATTTTGCTTGAGCGCGCCCCCAAACAAGAGAGCTGAAATCGCAAACGTCACCGACGCGGTTGCGCAAAGAGTATCGATGCCAAAGCACCCATAGACTGCCGTCCCGACCACAGGACCCAAGATATTGCTCACCATGGTCACCTGCGAAACCAATGCAGTGGCCCGCTCAACCTTCTCTTCACCCGCCGTGCGCACCGTCTCAATTTGGAGCATTGGCTTTAGCAGCGATTGAACGCCATATTGAACACAAAGTATCGCTACTACGACGACCGCAAGAGGCAATGAGCGCTTCATGGGGATAGACAGCAGCGATGCAGTCATCAGAGCAATACCGAGGGCCACGAGGACCTCGCGATGTCTTCCCCTATCCGCCAAGATTCCGCCAACCGGAGCTGCGAGTACGCCGGGTATGAACGCTATCGCCACGACGACGCCATATAACGTTGACGAGCCGCTGCAATCGAACAAGTAAAGCGGATACGCAAAGCACAGCGCCGACAGCATCGAATACGTGCACAGCTGCGCAACCAGAAGTTCCGCGAGCCTGATTGACCGCACTGTTTTTGATTTCAACGAGACGCCGACGTCTCTCAGCCCAGCCATAAGCCCACCCCTATACATACCGTTAGTATGTATTTAATGACTTGAAAAGGGCAGCCGTAGCTACCCTCATAGATCAATTACATACCGTTGGTATCTATATTACCACCCGGCGCGGTCCCATACGTCCCAAATCTGCGCCGTTGCCTGAAGCACTTCATTACCCAAATCGAGTCCCACCGCGGCCGCCATCTGCGCCAAACATTGTGCGCGAGCGAGCATTCGCTCCTTGGGCTCGAGCGGACGGAACAATGGCAGCAGCCAAAGATTCGCCAACAACGATACGGCCTCCGCCGCTTCGTGCGGGCATTCGCACGCAATGGAGCCGTCGGCGATGCCCTCCTCGATCACTGGCAAGAGACAGCCATCGGCCGACTCGTCGAACGAGCCCAGGTACTGCATCGCCAGTAGACGCGAGCTTTTTACCGGATCCGCCGCAGGATGCATGCGTGCCCATAACTCAATTTGTGGAACGACGGACTCGGGCGCGTACAGTCGCTTGAGCTTTTGGGCTCCGGTCATATTGCCGATACCAAGCGTTGAGCGACGTTGCTCAACAATCGGAGTCATCGCCCGATCAAATGCGGCGTTGAAAATCTCCTCTTTGCTCTTAAAGTGATGATAGACAGCGCCCTTGGTCATGCCATCGAGACGGTCAACGATATCTTGAATGCTCGTCCCCTCATAACCCTGTGCGCAGAATAGCTCCAGCGCCGCGTCGAGAATCTTCGCGACCGTCTCCTCGGGATATTTATTACGCCCCATAATCTGTCCATCCGCAACGCAAGTCTTGTGCCTCATTGCAGTATTTTAACGTTGCGGATGGCAGGCAGTCGATTCTACACCGCGGCGGGGCCGTGTTCGCCGGTGCGTATGCGGATGACCTCTTCGACCGGCTCGACCCAAATCTTGCCGTCTCCAACGGCACCGGTGCGAGCAGCGTTGCAGATGATGTCGACAATGCCGTCGACATGTTCATCGGCGCAGATGAGGGTGAACTGCACCTTGGGGATGGTATTGACGAGCAGTTCGTTGCCGCGAACGTATTCCTTCCAGCCATGCTGTGCACCGCAGCCCTGCACCTGGTTGATAGTCATACCGCGAACATCAGCAGCAAACAGCGCATCTTTAAGAACCTCAAGCTTCTCGGCACGAACGATCGCCGTAATCTTCTTCATAGTAAATTCCTCTCAATAATCAACGTATCCCTTTACATGAGACGCGGGTTTCCCAGGTGCCGTAAACCAACCTCAGAGATCAAAAAAGTTCAACTGACTGGTCTTAGCAGGTTTCCCAAGTGCCGCAGATTGCCGTGAAAGAGGAGCGAAGCGTACTTAAGTACGTGAGCGACGATTGAACGGCAAGGTGCGGTGCTTGGGGAAGCTGCTAATCGAGTCCGGAGAACGAGGGATAGGCGCTCTCGCCGTGCTGGCTGGCATCCAAGCCCAGCGCCTCGTCGGCCTCGCCCACACGCAGGCTACCGTGGAACAGCGCTTTGACCACCGCGGCGATTGCCAAGTCGAGCACCAGCACAATAGCGACCGTCACCACAATGCCCAGGACCTGCGAGATGAGCAGCGACACGTCGCCCGTGTAGAACAGGCCGCCCTTACCGGTCCACGAAAGCTCCGGCACGCAGAACAGGCCCGTGAGCACGCCGCCCAAGATGCCGCCGATACCGTGGCAACCGAACGCGTCGAGCGCATCGTCGTAGCCAAACTTGGTCTTAAGATGGCTGATGGCCAGGTAACAGACGGGCGAGACGATCAGGCCCATGACCAGCGCTGCCCACGGCTCGACAAAGCCCGCACCCGGCGTGACCACCACAAGGCCCGCAACCAGACCGGTGCTGGCACCCACCAGCGTGGGGCGACCGGTGTGCACGCGCTCGACGGCAAGCCACGAGACCATGCCCGCCGCGCTGGCCGTCACGGTGTTGAGGATGGCGAGCGCCGCCACGGCGTCGGCCTTAAACTCGCTGCCGCCGTTAAAGCCAAACCAGCCAAACCAAAGCAGGCCGGCGCCCAGCGCCACAAACGGCACGTTATGCGGACGGTAGCTCATCATGCCAAAGCCGCGACGACGGCCGAGCATTAAGCAGAGAATCAGGCCCGTGAGACCGGACGAAATGTGCACCACGTCGCCGCCGGCAAAGTCGAGCGCGCCGATGATGTCGCCGATAAAGGAACCATCGCCGCCCCAAACCATGTGGGCGAGCGGCGCATAGACCACGAGCAGCCAAATGCCCAGGAAGGCCGTCATGGCACCAAACTTAACGCGGCCTGCCAGACTGCCCGTAACGATAGCGGCGGTGATCATGGCAAACGCCATCTGGAAGGCGATGTTGATGATCTGAGGGTAGACGGCACCATCCGCAGCATTGCCCTCGGCCGCCTGCAGCACCTGGTTGAGCACCGGCAGGCACAGCAGCTGGTCAAAGCCGCCAATAAACGGGTTAGAACCGTCGCCACCGTAGGCCAGCGACCAGCCGGCAACAATCCACAGCACACCAACCAGGCCAATGGCGCCAAAGCACATAAGCATGGTGTTGATGACATTTTTGCGCCTGGACAGGCCGCCATAGAAAAACGCCAGACCCGGTGTCATTAAAAACACGAGCATGGTGCAGATGAGCATAAACGTTGTCGATCCCGTATCGTACATTCGCTCCCCCTTGGTCGCATGAACGTTGTCGGCGCTCATGATGCGGCCGAGGGCCAACTGGTGTAGACCAGATACGGCGTTGTTAAACGCTGCGTTGTCGAATGGAAACGGTGCCGCAATCTTGGAAACGGCACGGCAACGGGCGCGAAACGAACGGGAAACGTGCGAACGAGAAGGGCGCGCTTGGCTCCGCTCTGGCTAGCGCCGGAACAGCTCGCGGGCTCGGTCGCGGAGGTCGGTAGCTCGGATGACGCCCTCGTAGCGATTGATGCGCAGACGCGGGAAGGCGTTAAAGAAGCGCAGGTCACGACGGCTGAGCGACACACTCGGCACCGGACGGCTCATGCGCTTGCCGGCAAGGCGACGACTGAGCGACGGACGCGGCATGCTCGGCGCGACATCGGCAACGCGGCGGGCAGCGAGCGCCAGGCCGCGAGCACCATCCGAGATAAACGTCGGCATCGAAGCCTTCTCGCGCAGGGCATCGAGCGCCGCGTCGCCCAACTCGGCCAGCCAAGCGTTAACGGCGCGACCGCGGATATGCGTCTGCGCCACCGAGTCGATCGCCGAATCGGGAATACGTTCGAGCATAGAGTCGGAGGCGTCGGCAAGCGACTCATTGATGCGGTCGGCAAGGTCGGCACGCACACGCTCAAGCTGATCGGACAGGCGGCGCCAGCTGGCCAACGAGCACACCGCATCGACCATCATCGCGACCGCGACGATAAAGGCGGACAGCCGCACAATCAGCACCGGCAGATGGCCAAGCAGCCCCAGCAATGCCGGCTCCACTAAACGGCAAATACACAACGCACCCAAGCCAAACGCGCAGGCCCAGTACAGGCAGATGCGTCCGTGCAGGTTAAACGGCAGATGCGAGTAATCCCAAAACCGGGCACCCGTCGTTTTTTCCAACAGCACGCCCACACTATATTCGATCACGCTGCATACGAGCGCGGCAGCGACAAACTGGCTCGAGGCGTCTGGGATTCCACGCAGCAGCAACCAGCACGCGATGCCGCCCGCACCGTAGATGGGACAACACGGCCCTAGCAAAAAGCCGCTGTTGGCAAAGCGTCCGTGGTTGAGCATGGCGCAGACTGTCGACTCCCATACCCAGCCGCAAAAACCGTAGAAGGCAAACGAGAGTACCAGCGCCGAGAGCGGACAGGCGGCAAGCGCCGCGCCGTCAAATGCCATGCCGATCGCGGTTCCCACCGTCTACCCACTCCTCTTTTCGTTCGATTCTTTGCTCGAGCCGTCGCTCGGGCCCTCGTTCAAATCGTTCGCGCCGCCTTTGCGCGGCAGACGGCCGGCAATCGTCTCGCGCAGCGCGCACCATTTATCCGCCAGGCACACAATCCATGCCTCGCGACACGTCGGCGGCACCGGCACCAGCGGAAACATATGCCGTACGATAATATTCCGCTCGCGCGGCGTCAGCTCAAAATCTTCCTCCGCACGCGCCAAGGCAAAAAACGGGTGGCGAAAGCCATGCAGCCGATGGCTTGGGTCGGGATCGTGCCAGTCATAGAGAAAGTAATCGTGCAGCAGGGCCCCGCGCAGCAGCGATAAGCGGTCGACGGAGATACCGACGCGGCCCAGGCGCTCGGCAAAGGACAGACTTGCCCGCGCCACCGAGGTCACATGCGTATACACCGTCACATCGCCATGCTGGATAAACTCGCGCGTCAGGTCCAGACGGCCCGCCTGTGCCAGTTGACGGGCAGCATGGTCTACTTCGCACGCGATTTTCTCGGCACGAACGGTATCGGACATGCGGCCTCCTTCCGGCGGCGCTCGGCGGCAAGCCACAGCCTGCACGCAATGAATAAAATCATCATGGAACTTATCAGTATGGCATCGGACAAAACGTTTTGCCCCACCAGTTGGCGAATTACCGCGCCGCCGTCACATATCAAACGCCAAAATGTGCGAGACTGTCTTGTGCAATTGTGCCGGCCGAGGGAGTGCCGGCGCACGATTCGCATGGAGTAACCCACAACGATGCTGCTTACGCAAACGACAACGCCCGAGGACGTCAAGGCTCTCGATCGCGCCGAGCTTCCGCTGCTCTGCGGCGAGATCCGCCACGCCATCCTCGAAAGCTCCGCCGCCGTCGGCGGGCACGTTGCCCCCAACCTGGGCGTCGTTGAGCTTACGGTTGCGCTTCATCGCGTGTTTAACTCCCCCACCGACAAAATTGTCTTTGACGTGTCGCACCAGACCTATGCCCACAAGGCGCTGACTGGGCGCGCGTACACTTATATCGACCCGGCACGCTACGGCGAGGCCTCTGGCTTTGCCAATCCCGACGAGTCCGAACACGACCTGTTCGCCATGGGCCACACCTCCACATCGGTGAGCCTGGGCTGCGGCTTGGCGCACGCTCGTGACCTGGCGGGCGATGCGTACAACGTCATCACCATCATTGGCGACGGTTCGCTTTCGGGCGGTCTGGCGTTTGAGGGCTTTAACAATGCCGCCGAGCTCGACAGCAACCTGATCATCATCGTCAACGATAACGACCAGTCCATTGCCGAGAACCATGGCGGCCTGTATCGCAATCTGGCCGAGCTGCGCGCCAGCAACGGCACCTGTGAGCGCAACGTTTTCCGCGCGATGGGGCTCGACTATCGCTACTTAGACGCCGGCAACGATGTGTTGGCCCTGGTCGACACGCTGCAGGAGCTGTGCGATATCGATCATCCCATCGTGCTGCACGTCTCCACCGCCAAGGGTAAGGGCTTTGAGCCAGCCCAGAGCGACCCCGAACGCTGGCACCACGTGGGTCCGTTTGACATGGCAACTGGACGCAAGCTCTGCCCGGGCCATCCGAGCGAGCCTGCGCCGCGCACCTATGCCGACATTACGGGCGAGGCGCTCAGCGCCGCCATCGAGCGCGATCCGCAGGTCGTTGGCATCACGGCCGCCACGCCCTACATCATGGGCTTTACACCCGAGCTTCGCGCTGCCGCCGGCAAACAGTTCGTCGATGTGGGCATTGCCGAGGAGCATGCCGTAACCTTTGCCACCGCGCTTGCGCGCTCGGGCGCCAAGCCAGTCTTTGGTGTGTACGGCACGTTTTTGCAGCGCGCCTACGACGAGCTGTGGCACGACCTGTGCCTCAACGACGCCCCGGCAACCATCTTGGTGTTTGGCGCGTCGATCTTTGGCACCACATCCGAGACGCACCTTTCGTTCTTTGATATTTCCATGCTGGGCGGTCTTCCCAACATGCGCTACTTGGCGCCGGCCTGCATGGAGGAATATCTGTCCATGCTGAGCTGGTCGCTCGACCACCGCGAGCATCCTGTGGCGATCCGTGTGCCGGGCATTGGCCTGGTAAGCCGCCCCGATCTGGCGCCTGCCGAGGGCGACGATTACGGCGTCGCTCGCTACAACGTCGTGCGCCAGGGCCGCGACGTTGCCGTGCTCGCGCTTGGCGATTTCTTTGAGCTGGGCGAGCGCGTGGCAAACCGTCTGACTGCCGAGTACGGCATCGAGGCCACGCTCGTCAACCCGCGCTTCGCAACCGAACTCGACCGCGAGTTCCTCGACAGCCTTGCTGCCGAGCATCGCGTTGTCGTCACCCTCGAGGACGGCGTCTTGGACGGCGGTTGGGGCGAGCGTGTGGCGTGTTACCTGGCCTGCACGCCCGTGCGCACGCGCACCTTCGGCATCGCCAAGGGCTTCCCCGACCGCTACGACCCCAACGAGCTGCTCGCTCAGAACGGCATGACGGTCGAGACCATGGCCGCCGAAGCCGTGAGACTACTCAACGAGTAAGAAAGCCTCCGCAAGGGAAGCATCCCTGCGGAGGTTTTTATTTTCGCGGCGCGATTATCTCAATCTGTAACATCTAGGGCCCGAATTCCCGTCTAACTGTTACAGATCTAGATAAGACGTCTTAGTCCCAAACCTTTATCTCAATCTGTAACAGAAAGGGAGCTTTTGTCCGTCCAGTTGTTACAGATTGAGACATTCGAATCCCATTAAGGAGATAATCTCAATCTGTAACAGCTAGAACCCATTTCCTCGTCTACCTGTTACAGATTGAGACAAAGCAGCGAGGCAGGCCACCACATCTGCAAGAACCACCACAAAGGTGCCTGTCCCTTTTTGGTAGGTAGAATAACCCATAAGGTAAGTATGTTTCTGAGTTATTTCGTGTTGACCCATTTGAGCGGGATAGGGTATAACTCTACTCAACCGCTAGGGATTTTATTGAGAAAGGTGTTCTACCATGAGCAAGAACCTCTCCCAGCAGGTCGTTCTCGACCGCCGCGGCTTCGTCGCCGCCACCTTCGCAACCGTCGCCGGCCTTGGTCTTGCCGGCTGCTCCGACACCAGCACCGAGGCCGACAAGGGTTCCGCCGGTTCCTCCAAGAGCTCCGAGGATACCGAGGTTTCCGCCACGCTCGACGCCAAGGCATTCGACAAGCTCGTCAACGACGGCCCCAAGGCCGATGACGACGCCATCGCCGCCAGCACCTGGGCTACGGCCGTCAAGGATGCCGGCGTCTTTACGATTGGTGGCGTCCAGACCTCCACGCTCTTCTCCCTCCTCAACGAGAAGGACGGTCAGACCCGCGGCTTCGACGCCGGTATCGCACAGCTCCTGTCCAACTACATTCTGGGCGAGAACAAGGTCGAGATCACCCAGGTGACCTCGGACACGCGCGAGTCCGTCCTGCAGAACGGCCAGGTCGACGCTGTCTTTGCCACCTACACCATCACTGACGAGCGCAAGAAGCTCGTCTCCTTTGCCGGTCCCTACTACTACACCCAGCAGGCTATCCTGGTGCTCGCCGACAACGACGACATCAAGAGCGTCGACGACCTGGCCGACAAGAACGTCGCCGTCCAGTCCGGCTCCAACGGCCCTGCCATCCTGGAGGAGCTCGCTCCCAAGGCCAGCCAGCAGGAGTTCAAGACCGACGAGGAGGCCCGCCAGGCACTCCAGCAGGGCCGCGTTGACGCCTACGTCATCGATAACAACATGCAGCAGAGCGCCCTGGTCCGCGAGCCCGGTAAGTACAAGATTGCCGGCAAGCCCTTCGGCAGCAAGGAGCCCTATGGCATCGGCCTGCCGCTCGATTCCGACGGCGTCGCCTTCGTCAACGACTTCCTTAAGAAGATCGAGGACGACGGCACCTGGACCGAGCTGTGGCAGATCTGCATCGGCGACCGCACGGGCGACACCAATGTTCCCGAGCTGCCCGAAATCGGCGCCTAGGCAACGCGCCTAGTAACGGCCGCAACGAAACCATACGGAAACGCACGGCGCGCTTTATTGCGCTAAACTGTTTCCTCACTGAGTTGTCGGGGCTTCCGTACACACGGGAGCCCCTTTCCTTACCGGCGGGAGGTCCGCATGAGTCTCTCCGAGCTCTGGTCGCTCTATGGCCAGAACTATATCGACGCGCTGCTAGCAACCTGGGGCATGACGCTTGAGTCGTTTGCCATCGCCATGGTGCTGGCCGTCGCCGTCACCGTGATGCGCGTGTCGCCGCTCAAGCCGCTGCGCGTCTTTAGCGACCTGTATGTCCAGGTCTTCCGTAACATCCCCGGCATCGCGCTGCTCATTATCGTCGTCTACGCGCTGCCGCCGCTCAAGGTCGTCCTGCCCTACCGCACCTGCGTCATCGTCGCCACAGTGCTCTTGGGTTCTGCCTTTGGCTCCGAGAACTTTATGAGCGGCATCAACACCGTCGGTGTCGGTCAGGTGGAAGCCGCCCGCTCGCTGGGCATGAGCTTCAGCCGTATCCTCGCCAAGATCGTGATTCCGCAGGCGCTGCGCTCGAGCGTGCTGCCCATGACCAACCTCTTTATCGCCGTCATGCTCACCACCGCGCTCGGCAGTCAGGTGCCGCTTAAACCGCAGGAGCTCACCGGCGTGGTGAGCTACATCAACACGCGCTCGCTCGGCGGCGTCGCCGCGTTCTTTATCTCGGCGCTCGGCTACCTGGGCACGGCCTTTGTGATGAGCCACATTGGCAACTACATCGATAAGAAGGTGAGGATCCTCCGATGAGCAAACATTCCTCCCCTGCACTCACCATGCGCGATGCGCTCTACGAGGCTCCCGGTCCCAAGATGCGCGCCAAGATTCGCATCGGCACCGCTATCTCACTCGTCGCCGTGGCCGCGCTCGCCGTCCTCGTGCTGCAGCGCTTTTATGTGACCGGTCAGCTTTCGGTCCACTATTGGTATTTCTTTACGCACCTCACCACCTGGAAGTTCCTGCTTGCCGGCTTTGAGGGCACCGTTAAGGTCGCACTCACCGCCGGCGCCATCGCGCTGGTGCTGGGCTTAGCCCTTATGCTCGGCCGCACCAGCGACATCAAGCCGCTGCAGCTGGTCTGCCGCGTGCTCACCGATTTCTTCCGCGGCGTGCCGAGCCTGCTGTTCATCTACTTCTTCTTTTTGGTGCTGCCCCAGTACAAGATCGCACTGCCGTCGTTTTGGATGCTCACGCTTCCCGTCGCGCTCGCTGCGGCCGGCGTACTGGCCGAGATCTTCCGTGCCGGCGTCAATGCCGTGCCGCGTGGTCAGGTCGAGGCAGCCCAGGCGCTCGGTCTCTCCAAGGCCATAATCACCTTTAAAATCGTGTTGCCGCAGGCTGTTCGGTTTATCATTCCGTCGTTGATTTCGCAGCTCGTGGTCGTAGTCAAAGACACCACCGTCGCCTACGTGGTGAGCTACCCCGACCTCATGCAAAACGCCCGCGTGCTCATTACCAACTACGACGCCCTCGTGTCGGTCTACCTGGTTATCGCGGTCATCTACATCCTCATCAACGTCGCGATCAACAAGGCCGCTGTCTATGTTTCGCACAAGACCGGCGCGACCATCATCCGCTAACGATTTATCACTTCGAGTCATAAGGAGCCGAGCACCATGGCACAGAGCACCTCTTCCACCGGCAATCAGCCGCTGATCGAGCTCAGACACGTCGATAAGCACTATGGCGATCTACACGTCCTCAACGACATCAATCTCTCGGTCGACCGCGGCGAGGTCGTCGTTGTGATCGGGCCCTCGGGCTCGGGCAAGTCGACCATGTGCCGAACCATCAACCGCTTGGAGACCATCGACTCGGGCGAGATCCTCATCGAGGGCGAGCCCCTGCCGCAGGAAGGCAAGGATCTTGCCCGCATGCGCGCCGAGTTGGGCATGGTGTTTCAGCAGTTCAACCTGTTCGCACATATGACGGTGCTGCAGAACGTCATGCTGGGACCGGTCGACGTGCTGGGCGTGTCCAAGGAGGAGGCTCGTGAGCGCGCCATGGACCTGCTGAGCCGCGTAGGCGTTGCCGAGCAGGCCGATAAGGTGCCCGCACAGCTTTCGGGCGGCCAGCAGCAGCGCGTGGCCATCGCCCGTTCTCTCGCCATGCAGCCCAAGGCCATGCTCTTCGATGAGCCCACAAGTGCCCTCGATCCCGAAATGATCAACGAGGTGCTCGAGGTCATGGTGCGCTTGGCGCAGCAGGGCATGACGATGATCGTCATTACGCATGAGATGAACTTTGCCCGCCGCGTGGCCGACCGTGTCGTGTTTATGGCCGACGGCCAGATCGTGGAAACCGGCACGCCCGACGAGTTCTTCGACCATCCCCAGACCAAGCGCGCCCAAGACTTCCTCAACTCCATCAAGGGCCACTAGCCCAATTGCCATATCTGCTCGCCATGACCATCCAAACTCGAAAGCAACACCCATGATCGGAACTCGCACTTCATCGTCATACACCCCGCACCTCGACGTCGATCCCGCCGACCGCCCGCTTATCCTGGTGGCACCGCGCTGGGAAGAAGCGAAGCCCTTTTTGAGCGAAATGCTCTCCCCCAACGAGGAGATCGCGAGCGTCTTTGTCGACGCCATTCTTGCCGCCGGCGGCCTGCCGCTGCAGATGTCCATTACCGAGGACATCGAGGTCATCCGTCATTACGTGGAAATCGCCGACGGTATCGCCATTCCTGGCGGCCCGGACGTCAACCCCAAGCGCTGGGGCGATGAGCGCCCTTACGACCCCACGCTATGCTGCGAGATTCGCGATCGCTTTGAGTTCAAGCTCGTCAACGAGGTGCTCCGCGCCAAAAAGCCGCTCTTTACCACCTGCCGTGGCACGCAGCTGCTCAACGTCGCCACCGGCGGCACCCTGTGCATGGACGTGCCGAGCTTGGGCGCGCGCGAGGGCCGCACGCAGTGGCGCCATACCCATGTGCTCAACGACCCCGTGCATCCTGTCGAGGTCGTGCCGGGCTCGCTGCTGGAGCGCGCGCTTGGCGGACGCAGGCTCATCCAGACCAACTCCGCACACCATTGCTGCGTCGACCGCCTGGGCAAGAGCACGCGCCTGGTCGCCAAGGCAACCGATGGCGTACCCGAGTGCATTGAGGTCGAGGGACAGCCGTTCTGTCTGGGCGTGCAATGGCATCCCGAGTACACGTGGAAGACGCTCGAGACCGACTTTAACCTGTGGAAGTCGTTTGTCGAGGCAGCAGCAAAAGTTAAACAGGCCCGCTAGTTTGCAAGCTACACAAGTTAAAGCCTCCTAAGCCAGGGGGGGGGCGGACAGCAGCCACGGTGCCCGCCCCCCTGTATTTGATACGCTCGGTATGTTTATCCCTCACAAACAATCAAAGAAATCTCGACCGCAATCGGTCGACCGTAAAGCAGATGGCAAAAACGCTTGCTACGTTTATGAGGCAGTCAATTAAAATCGAAACGCATTGACCGTCCCCCAACGGGGTCACGCCGCAAATCCACATGAGCATCGAGGCTGGAAGCGGAAGCATGGAATTGGCTCCGACCTGTATGTAGATCGTTACGACGTTGACAAGCAACAGCATGCCAATAGGACCGAAGCCGGATCCAAAATAGGAAACAACGATCACGCAAGAGACCACGTATGCAAGGCAGACCGCACTCGCCAGAAGAAGTCGATCGCAAAACATATTCAGGTTGAAATACTGTTGAGCATCCAAAACGATTGCGCAGTTAAGGCAGTACAAAACGACACTTGACAGGATAAACGCGCCCAATAGGGCGAAAGAAGACAGCATCACTCGCGCAACGGTAACGCACGCCCGCTTCCCTCCCCGAGCCTCCGACAGCCCCCACGGTTCCTCGACAAAGCTCGAACTGGCAAAGCGTGGGACAACGCAAGGCGCGATAAGCGGAAAGAACAATGCATGAGCCAACGGGGCCACATTGAACAGCAAGCCGCGAAAAACCTCTGCATTACCAAATAGAAGGGCGTCCTCTGCCGACAGTTTAAGCGTCGGGTCTGGGAAAAAGCCCAAGAAACTGCCCTCGCGGAGGCTACAGAACCACATCGGGAAAGAATTAAGCTGCAATATCACCATACACGCATAAATTGCCAGGATTAAGACGTACGTCCATTCGCTCACATGCTTCAATTCTGAATGGAGGAACCTTTTAATCTGACGAGCCATTGAGCACACCTCCGACACGACAGGTCACGAGAGCGTAAATCAATACCGATAGACAGCCAGCTGCCACGCCATATCCCAGAAGCGTCAGCTGCCCCATATCGCTATACCCAAGGGCACATCCGGCTCCAAGGTACGGCCCCGGAAGGAGGAAGATCCATCGCAAGGATGGTATAGGTGCCTGAAGGAAGGTTCCGTAGAGCGTCAAGCTCATGACAAATCCAATTATTATTACAGCCCCGCTCAATACAGCGCTGCCTGTAATCCGATAGATGGTCATCGTCTCCAACGCAACCGATATCACCAATACGGCGTTGATTATCATCGCAGGCAAAAATGCAGCCAGCATGCCATGCACGTAGTTTTGCCCTCCACGTGTTACGGCTATTGCAAAAAGAAGAAGGCAAAGCGCACTATATGCTGCGCCGATTATTAAAGCAGACGAAAGTACATGTGCCAGAACCCCGTTAAAGCGGGCAAGACCTCTTGCTGAAGAAATTCGGCATCCCTCTTCATAGCCGCGCTCCTGTAAAATCGCCAGGCAAACGATGAGCGGAACGAACAGAGAGGTGCCAGCAAAAGCACTGCGCACAAGGGACTCATCAGGCGCAGAAGAGTCGATTACATTCCAAAAGAATCCAATATCCTCCCCGCAGACGCTATTGCCAAAGGCTAGCAACGTTGTTCCGCTTTTTAGAAAGACACCGAAGAGAAGGCCGAACGCCAGCATAAGCGCAAGACAAAACTGCGCCGGAAACATCCTGTGTAAACGCATCATGTCCGCCTTTATGGGATGGATCGCCCGCTTCATAGCGAGACCGCCTTCATCAAGCGCCTGTAATACTCTTTTAGGGACGACGCCTCATCCCTTATGACGTCCATCGATTCCTTTTTTAGCAGTTCGCCGTCATGAAGAAACAGGCAGCTTGTTGCAACCGATGCCAACTCATCCAAATCATGACTAGAGATGAGCATGGTCTTACCCTGCTCTCGATTCAATCGACCGATAAGGGCCCATATACTCTCGATGCCCAACGGATCCAATCCATTTGCCGGCTCATCGAAAATTAGTACGTCGGTGTCGCCCAATAAAGCCGTAGCTATATCCAGTCGCCGTTTCATTCCCAGAGAAAAACTGCTCACGCTCTTTTTCTCATCGGCATCCAGCCCGACTAGGCTCAAAACGCGAGGAATCTCACGCTTCTCATCGAGCCCCCATTCCGCACATCGGATTTGAAGATTCTCAACCGCACTGAGAGATTGGTATGCTCCACTGGAATCTGGTACATAGCCGACACGCGTCCGCATCAGGCTCAGCTCTCTTTTTGACTTGCCTCCGAAGAGTTCCACGCTTCCCGACGATGGCTCACAGATGCCCAAGACGATTTTAATTAGCGTGCTTTTGCCCGCACCGTTTGCACCGACAAGGGCACAGAGCTCAGACTGATGCACCTCAAAGGAAACGTCATGCAACACACGCCGTTTTCCATAGCGCTTTGACACCTTTGATAGCTTTATCGCTGATGCGTTCATTGGCCTCCCGTTCCGCTTGATAGCAAAACCGCCCATATCGTCCCTTCTTTCCTTTATCGTTTTCCATTGTTATTATTGTTTTTCGATAACTCATATTTGTCGAGATAATCTAAAAGAAAGAACCCGTGTTAGACACGGGTCCCTTCACGCTGATATTTCGTTTTAGTTGTTTGCCTTAAGCTACTCGTCGCTCAAATCGACAGCGAAGACTGATGTCGGAAGTGACGCCTCGTTGCCTCCGCCATCCCGCATCTGCCTCACGACATTTTTTGCGCGTTCGACAATAAGCTCCTCAAGCTCTTTCTCGCTCACGCGCCGAATAATATCTCCCGGTTGACAATCAAGTTCATCGCAGATATCGAGAAGCGTCTTAAGGCGAATAGCTTTAATTTTTCCGTTTCTTAGCTTTGAAATATTAGCCGGAGTATGCCCCGTGGCACGAATCAGATCAGCACTGGTCTTTCCGGTCTTAAGCAGCTGCGTCTCAAGCTCGATGATGAGATAGCTCATGTTTCCTCCTACACAAGCTCGTCAGACTGCTCTTGGAGCAGCGAGGCATAACTCCAGATCGCCGAGATAAACAGACAGACAACTGCGCCGATAAACGACCCCGCATCAAAGGTAGCGCCTTGGCAAATCTCAATAACGAAGGAATGAGGCACGATGTAAAGCTCCAGTCCGCCAATGGTGAGATTGACCGATCCATAGGCACCAACAAGCGAAACCGCGGCGTTAACAGCAAAGGCAAGCGCGAGAACACGGATAAGCCGCACATGCGTCTTGGTAAAGGGCGAGACGCCTCGCGAGATGTTACGGCTGATCCCGCACAAAACGACAAGCGAAATACCCACGACGAGTGCCAGGCACAGTCCGCTTGGGATAACGATGCACCCGCCATCGAGAAGCGTCACGACACCGAAAGAATCGACAGAAGCAACGTTTGCAACCGCATACCAGATCACGTAAACAACCAACGCGGCAAAAGCAACGAGCATCCCTGCAAAAACGGCTGCCATGCAAAAACCAAGCTTCCTGATATTTTCGCCCGCCTTGGCCATACGCTGAACGCTGTTGGACATACACTCACCCTCGTCGACTCTATCGTTATTCGAACAGTTTATCGAACAACGATATGGATTGCATGCGGAAAGCCCCGACAGTGTGCATAGGCAATTCACTAATCAGAAGGGGTGAGAGTGGATTTTTGGACACGTATCAAACGAGAGTGGATAATCTCCCACTTTGAGGCCGCCACCGGGCCTAAAACGGGAGATTATCCACTCTCATAGTCATCAAGGCTCACAGCCTCTTATTCGGCCGCCTCGCGCAGGGCCGACATCGTTGCCGCATATTGCTGCTGCAGCGCATGCATTCCCTCGCGAGCGCCGTCAACGGCATCGGCGCCGCGCAGCGCTTCGGTCACCACGGCCGCCGGCTCGTACAGATTATCGAATCCCAGGTTCTGGCTCACGCCCTTGAGCGTGTGCGCTGCCATAAACGCACTCTTGGCGTCTCCTGCCGCCATGGCAGCCTCCAGCTTGTCCATGCTCTCGTCATCCAAAAACTTGAGGGCAAAGCGGGCAAGCATTTCCTCGCCCATCAGCCGAGCGCACGCATCGTCATAATTAGCGCCGATCTTCTCATACGCCTCACGCATGGAAATCATGGATTAAAAACTCCTTTGGTCAAACTAAATCGTGGGAAACGCGACGACGTCGGCGGGGCGTGCCAACGTCTCGGCAATTTGGTCTTGCACCTCGAGCAGGCAATCGAGCAGCAGCGGGTTAAAGGTGCCGCACTTACCGTCCAGGATCATCTGGATTGCCTCCTCGTGCGGGATAGCGTCCTTGTACACGCGCACACTCGTCAGTGCATCGTACACGTCGGCCACCGAAACTACCTGCGCGGCGATGGGGATATCGTCGCCCTTGAGGCCATCGGGATAACCCTTGCCGTCCCAGCGCTCGTGATGCCAACGCGCAATCTGGTACGCATATTCCATAAGCGCATTGCCGGCGTGATGGCTACCCAGCTCAAGCAGCATATCGGCGCCGATCGTGGTATGCGTCTTCATGATCTCGAACTCCTCGGGCGTAAGGCGTCCGGGCTTGTTGAGAATCGCATCGTCAATCGACATCTTGCCGATATCGTGCAGCGCCGAAGCCAGGGCGATCGTGGAGCGTTCCTCATTGTCGAGGAAGATCGTGCCGCTACGCTGGACCAGACAGCCAAGCAGCAGCTCGGTCAGCTTTTCGATGTTCGTAACGTGCCTGCCGCTCTCGCCGTTGCGAAGCTCCATGACGCCAGCCATGATGTCGATGAGCATGCGACTGTTCTTGACGCGCTCGTTGTACTGCTGGGACAGCAGGCTCGTCAGGCGGCGCTGTTTGGCGTACAGGCGGATGGTGTTGTTTACGCGGCGGCGCACTATACGGGAGTCAAACGGGCGGTTGATATAGTCTGAGGCGCCCAGCTCGTACGCGCGCAGAACCATATCATCGGAATCTTCACTCGAAATCATGATGACAGGCAGATTGTCGATGCCCGATCGGCGCGACAGATCGGCCAGTACCTCAAAGCCGCTTATGCCCGGCATGACAATATCCAGCAGCACGAGCGACAACTCATCGCCATAGCGGTCGACCATGTCGAGTGCCGTACGACCGTTGTCGGCCTCGAGGATGCAATACTCGTCCTTGAGCATCTCGTTGAGAATGACTCGGTTCATCTCGGAGTCATCGACAATAAGCACCAAAGGCTTTTCGCTTTGGAAAGCCTCGATGGAATCGGCGTCGGTCACGACCGTACCGGCTTTTGCCTTAGCGCGGCTCAATAACTGGGCAGCGCGGCCAACGCCCTCATCGACCGTCTCGCCATGAATGCGAACACCACCAACACATGCCGTCAAGCTCACGTACTCATGGCCCGGAATAATCGTGGAACGAACGGCATCGGACACCTGATGCAGGCGACGGGTGAAGTCATCGGAGGGAATATTGGGCATGACAACCACAAACTTGTCGCATCCATAGCGCACAAGCTCGTCAGTCGAACGGATTCCGCTGCGCATGGCTGTCGCCACAGCACCGAGCGCAAGGTCGCCGGCATGACGGCCACATGTATCGTTGAAGACCCTAAAATCATCAAGGTCGATCATCGCAACGCCGGCATTCATGCGGACGCTTCGGAGCTTTTCCTCGTAATATCGGCGATTGCGCACACTCGTCAGCACGTCGGTGTAGACAAGGTCCTCTTCTGCGGCCTCTTGCTCATCGATCGGACGCACCATCAGCAGGACATGAGGCTCGCCCTCGACCTTCAGAGGGCGCAGGCGAGCGCGGTACTCAGTACCATCATTGAGCAGCTGCTCCGACACCTCATCGGAGTCTGCCAAGGCCTCAAGACTCGACTGACGCAGACAAGGGCAGCGATCGCCGGCGAGCAAGCAGTTAGGCTCCCTCTTAATCTGATCGGCCGACAGCAAACGCACCACGGGGTAGTTCTTCGCGACACGGGCGACCTCAGCGGCAGCCTCCTCGTCGGTTAGATTGACCTCGTGATTATTGAGCATATGGGGCCCTTTCGATAGTTTCGCATGGTAGCGGTGGGTTCCAAATGCTACAAGGGTAACACCTTATCGATGCAGGTAAGTACGTGAATGCTGTTACATTTTTATGAGTTGGCAGGCGGCGCGATTGAAGTCGCAGACGTGAGGTTTTGAGCACATTTGTTAACACGGCCGAAACGTTTGCGGGTGAAGCCTGCTTTGGCCATTGCGGGTGTTAGAGCCCCAGGATGCCACGGACAGCCCGGGCAGCCGCTGCCGGGCGATCGCGCAGACCGTTATGCGCGCCCGGGATCGTCACGAGAGGGCAATCGAGATATTCGGCAGCCGCTCGCGTGCCAGCCTCGCGGGGCGTGCCAATCGAGAGCTCGCCCAGGAGCACGGCGGCCACCGTTTTTGACGCGCGAACGCTATCCCAATCGGGAACGCAGGTCATAGTAATCCCGTATTCATTGGCCATGAAGCAACGACCATTGCGCAGGGCATGTTTGGCTTCCGCTTCGGTCGTTCCAGGAGCCTCGGGGTCCAAGTCGCCGAGGGCTCCCAAGAAAAGCCGGAGCGCCCTTGAAACCTTTCCAGCCGCAATCATATCGAGCAAAACCGGGGCTGCGCCCATGCCGACGCCTTCGGCCGACACAGCCGGCTCATGCAGAATCGCACGGGCGACGAGATGGGGTTCGGTACGAAGAAGCTCCAGCGCCACCAACGTACCGGCGCTGTGCGCAAGCACATTTGTCGGAGCGCCAACGTGTTCGATCACGGCTTGCAGATCGGCGGCCTGAGCGGCAAGATCATAGCTGCCGTCTGCCGCATCGCTGCTGCCACCACAGCCGCGGCGGTCGTAGGCAATTACGCGGTAGTTGCGACTGAGCTCACAAGCGATGCCGTCGAAAAATGTGCCGTCGACACAAGCGCCGTGCACGCACACCAAGGCAGGAGCATCAGGCGACACATCCGGGTCGGCATATTCGCGACAGGCAATCGTGGTGCCCGCATTCTCGACCGTAAAATCCATGTTGTGCCCCCATCATCAATGCTCATCCAGTTGCACGTCAGCACGGTTGGATGGACCCGCATTGCTTTACACCTTGTTAACAGATTAACTTTACCCGACCCGAGGCTTTTCATGGCACGGCATCATGAGCGACGTGAAAAAACGAAACTTGTAAAGCAAGAGCCCACACCTTGCTTTGGAGCCGATGCTATGCTTAGGCACAATTGTCTTGAGGAGCATATGCCTATGTCTACGTTTTTGAATGCCAGCCCCATCTTTGGGCCCGTTCGCAGCCGTCGCCTTGGTCTCTCGCTCGGCGTCAACATGATGCCGGCCAGCGGCAAAATCTGCACGTTCGACTGCATCTACTGCGAGAACGGCCTCAACGCCGAGCGCCCCTGCCATGAGCCGTATAACACGGCTGCCGTGGTACTCGAAGCGCTCGAGGCAAAGCTGCGCGAGATGGCAGCCGAGGGCGAGCTCCCCGATGTAATCACCTTCGCAGGCAACGGCGAGCCCACCGCCGCACCGGAGTTTCCACGGGCCATCGCCGGCGCCGTCGCACTGCGCGACGAGCTTGCCCCAAACTCCAAGATCGCCGTGCTCTCCAACGGCACACGCGCCGACCGCCCCGAGGTGCACGACGCGCTCATGATGGTCGACGACAACATTCTTAAGCTCGATACCGTCGACCCGGCGTTTATCCAGCTGCTCGACCAGCCTGTTGGCCCCTACAACGTCGAACACCAGATCGAGACGTTCGCAAGCTTTGACGGTCACGTTATTATCCAGACGATCTTTTTGACCGGCGAGTATCAGGGCAAGCTCATCGACAATACCGGCGAGGAGTATGTTGCCCCCTGGCTCGCGGCGCTTGAGCGCATTCGTCCGCAGGAGGCGACCATCTACACGGTCGCGCGCGAGACACCAGTCGCCGGCCTTGCCAAAGCAGCACCCGAGGTGCTCGACGCCATTGCCGCGCGCGTGCGCGCCCTCGGCATCCCCTGCCAGGTGAGCTACTAGCGAAACCACGCAGCAGCTAGTGCCCGCCATCCCGCTCCATCAGTTGCGGTGATATAGTTCCTATTTATGCTGTTAAACCGCTTAAATCGGAACTATATCACCGCAACTTTTATGGACGCGTGGGTGGGCTATACTAGCTGCGAATGAAAGGAAGTTAGCCATGTTTGACAATGGACCCGTGCCCGGCCGCAACGACGCCTGCTGGTGCGGCAGCGGCAAAAAATATAAGAAATGCCATAGCGCCTTTGATGAGCGCCTCGAGCGCTTGTGGGAAGAGGGCTGGGAGGTTCTGCCCCGCACGCTCTACAAGACGCCCGCCGACATCGAGGGCATCAAGCGCTCGGCCGCCATCAACGTGGGTGTGCTCGATTACGTAGGCGAACACATCGCCGCGGGCATGACCACCAACCAGATCGACCAGATGATCTACGACTACACCGTCGAGCACGGTGGTACGCCGGCCGACCTCAACTATGAGGGCTACCCCAAGAGCGTTTGCACCTCGATCAACGACGTGGTCTGTCACGGTATCCCCTGCGATACGGACGTGCTGCACGAGGGCGACATCATCAACGTCGACTGCTCCACGATCTTGGACGGCTACTTTAGCGATTCGAGCCGCATGTTCTGCATCGGCGAGGTCTCGGCCGAGCGCCGGCGCCTGGTCGATGTCACCCGCGCCAGCGTGGAGGCGGGCTTGGCAGCCGTCAAGCCATGGCTGCCGCTGTCCGTTATGGCCGAGGCCGTGCAAAAGACGGTCGAGGACGCCGGCTTTAGCGTGGTGCGCGAGTACGGCGGACACGGCATCGGTAAGGAGTTCCACGAGGACCCGTTTGTGGGCTTTACCACCGAGGCACCCGATGTGGACACCATCATGGCTCCGGGCATGGTCTTTACCATCGAGCCCATGGTCAATGCCGGAGCGCCCGACATCAAGATTAGCAAGGGTGACGGCTGGTGCGTGCGCACCAAGGACGGCAGCGATTCGGCCCAGTGCGAGGTACAGCTCGTGGTGACCGAGGACGGCTACGAGCTGCTGAGCTGGTAGCCGCGGATGCGCCGGATGCTGACGGGCACGCTCGTCTTGCATCCGGCGTTTTTGTTTGAACGTTTTGCCTGATAAAACCTGCCAAAAATAAACCTGTTTCTTTTTGGCAGGTCGAGCGGAGAGGACTGCTTGTGAACATCCTGGTTTTGTTGCCCGTCAACGACCGTCATCGCGCAATTCTTGAATCGAGCGCTCCGGGCGAGGACTTTATCTACACGAGCGCCGACGCCGCCACGCGCGAACAAGTCGCCAACGCCGACGTGATTTTGGGCAACATAGACCCTGCCCTGCTTTCCGCGTGCGAGCACCTCCAGCTGCTGCAACTACAGACCGCAGGCTATGACGATTACGTCGCCGCCGGCACGGTACCGGCTGATACCAAGCTTTCCTGCTCGGTGGGCGCCTACGGCCAGGCCGTGAGCGAGCACATGTTTGCCATGGTCCTTTCCATGATGAAGCGCCTGCCTGGCTATCACGACTTGCAGCGCGAGCATCGCTGGGAGGATTTGGGGCCGGTCACCTCGCTCAAAAATGCCAACGTGCTGGTGCTGGGCGCGGGCGATATCGGCGGCCACTTTGCCACGCTCTGCCGCAGCATGGGTGCACACGTCCGCGGCATCAAGCGCCATCCACTCGTCTATCCCATTGTGTTTGAGGACATGGACGGCATGGATGCCCTGTCCGAGCGCCTAGCCGAGGCCGACATCGTCGCATCCTTTATGCCCAGCACACCCGAGACCCGCGGCCTGGCGAACGCCGAGTTCTTCGCCGCGATGAAACCGGGCGCCTTCTTTGCCAACGGCGGCCGCGGCGATCTTGTGGTCGCCGACGACTTGGTTGCCGCCCTGGAGTCGGGACATCTCGCCGGCGCCGCGGTCGACGTCACCGACCCCGAGCCGCTGCCTGAGACAAGCCCACTGTGGGATGCACCCAACATGCTCATCACGCCGCACGTCTCCGGTTGGTTCCACCTGGCAGCCACACTTAACAACGTGGTCGACATCGCCGCCGAGAACCTACGCCATCTTCTGGCTGGCGAGACGCTACGCTGCTGGATTGAGCACTAACTTGTTCCGGCGTTCTACCGAACGCCGGAACCGCTCGACGCTGCGCCCTTAGGTTCCGCCGTTCTAACGAACGGCGGACCACTCGACGCTGCGAGCCACCCAGGGCGACAATTTGCCATTCAAAAGGCAAGGCATGACCAGAAGGTCTATGCCTTGCCTTTTTCATGCCAACTTGTTCGCTCTGGACATCGCTCGCTGACGCTTGCTCAACCTGCGGTGTCTTAACAATTCTGTCCAGCTGTTGGTATTGCGGCATTCGCCCAGATAAAACCTGCCAAAATTAACATCCCTTTTTGGCAGGTTTTAGAGCTCCACGCTTTCGGCTCCGTTGATGGTTAGGTCGCGCTCGTAGAAGGCGGTGAGAGCGCGGATGGCGTACATCACGTCGCGCACGCCGCCGGTCTCGTAGCTCGAGTGCATGGCCAGCTGCGGCAGGCCCACGTCCACGGCATGCATGCTCGCCTGCATGTTCGACAGGTTGCCCAGGGTAGAACCGCCGGCCATATCGCTCTTGTTGGCAAAGGCCTGCGTGGGCACGTCGGCATCATCGCAGATAGCCTGGAACACCGCGCGGCTAAAGGCGTCGGTGCAGTAGTGCTGGTTGGCGGCCTCCTTGATGACGATGCCGCCGTTGAGCACAACCTGGTTGCAAGCGTCGCACTTCTCGGCGTGGTTGGGGTGCACGGCATGCGCGTTGTCGCAGCTCACGAGCATCGAAGCGGCAAGGGCGCGATGATACGACTCGTCGTCAAAGCCCAGCGATCCGTTGATGCGGCGCAGCGCGTCGGCCAAGAACGTCGACATGGCGCCCTGCTTGGTCTCGGAGCCAACCTCCTCGTTATCAAAGCAGCAAAAGACCGAAACGTCATGCACGTTCTCGGCACCCAAAAATGCCTGCAGCGAGGTGTAGGCGCAGGCCAGGTCGTCGAGCTTGGGCGTCGAGATAAACTCGTCGGCCCAGCCCCAAATGCGCGCATCCTGACGATTGACCAGGAACAGATCGCGGCCCAGAATCTGCTCGGGCTCAACATCCAGTTCGTCAGCGATCAGGGCATCGAAGTCACCCTGCTTAAGGTCGCCAGCGCTGATGAGCGGGCACAGGTCAACGGCTCGGTTGGGAGCAAAGCCCTCGTTGACGCCACGGTTCATATGGATAGCAAGGCTCGGAATGATAGCGACCTCGCGCTCGGTGGCGAGCAGGCGGCTCTCAATACGGTCGCCTTCGCGCACCAACACGCGGCCCGCAAGCGCCAACGGGCGGTCGAACCAGGTGTAGTCGATCATGCCGCCGTAGGCCTCGGTGTTCAGGCGCAGCGTCTCGCCCGCGCCGTCGAGCTCGGGCACGGCCTTGACCTTAAACGTCGGAGAATCGCTGTGCGACGCCGTGAGTTGAAAATGATAGTCACCGGCAACGCCGTCCTCGCCCCACGTCGCGGCCAGGTCCTCGCCCACCTTAAAGGCAACAACGCTCGAGGTGTTGCGCTGCGTGTAATAACGCCCGCCCGGCTCGATGTCCCACGCCGCATTCTCGGGCAGGTAGGTAAAGCCCGCCTCGTCGAGCTCGGCCATAATGGTCGCCGCCGTATGGAACATGCTGGGGCATGCCTCGATAAAGTCGATAAGATCGTTGGCGGCCTCGATATCATCGGCCGTCACATGCGCGCGCTCGGGCGTTTCCTGATCCGTCATGCTCTCCCCTTTCGCTGGGCTGATGGTCCCCTCCAGCATACCCCGCCACGCCAGCGTCGCACTCTTCATTCCGTGCTTAATTCCGCGCCGCTCACCAAGTTGAGCCATCATGCCCGCGCTCCTTTTGCGACAATTGCGCTAACAGGACGAGAGGAGCCGTCATGAAGCCACGTAACATTGCCATCGCCTGCGGTGTCGCGGGAGCCGCCGTCGGCCTTGCCGCTGCCACCGGTATCGTTTATCACAAGCAAATCAAGTCCGCCGCGTCGCTCAAACGCTTGACCGGCTACGCGGATGGCTATGACCTGTACGCAATCGACATTGCCTACGACTACGATCTTGATCGCATCATCGCCGCTGGCGTGCGCGACGACCAGACCTACATCGATGCCGTGGTAGAGCAGGTGCTGCCCGGTGTGCCGGCACATGTCCAGGCACCCCAGTTTGCCTGCAGCGCTTTTGTCGCCGTAGATGCCGAAGGCCGCGTGCGCACCGGTCGCAATTACGACTTTAAGGACGACACCTCGGCGCTGCTGGTGCGCAATCACCCGCGCGACGGCTATGCCTCCATCGGGTTTGCCGCCCTTAACAACCTGGGCGATAACACTCCGCTTGACTCCGTCGCCGGGCGCGCCGCCGCACTCATGGGCCCGTTTGCCCAGCTCGACGGTGTCAACGAATGCGGCGTGTCCATTGCCGTGCTCACCCTGGATTCCAAGCCCTGTGACCAGGACACAAAGCGCCCCGTCATCAATACCTCGCTCGCCATCCGTCTGGTACTCGACCGCGCGGCTACCACGCAAGAGGCCGTCGACCTGCTTTCCGTCTACGACATGCACGCCATGGCCGGACGCGATTACCACTTCTTTATCAACGACGCCGCCGGTGACGCGCGCGTAGTAGAGTGGGATCCGCGCGATCCGGACCGTGCTTTCAAAGCGACTCCTGTACGCCAGGTTACGAACTTCTACGCCTGCTATGGCAACGAAGTGTTGCTCAACCAAAAGAATGGCGAGCTGGGCCATGGTAAAGAGCGCGCCGTCGCAATCGCCGATGTCCTTGACGCCCATGTCGGCGCCCAAGACGAAACGATTGCCTGGGAAGCCCTGCGAGCCGCAGCGCAAGAGCCCAATCCGGAAGACATCACCAGCAATACGCAATGGTCGGTCGTCTTTGACAATACCGAGCCCGCTGCCGCCATCACGCTGCGCCGCCACTGGGGCAACGTCGATGCCTTCGCACTGTAAGGAGCCAGGCCCGTCGGCCTTACGTTCCCTGACGTTGCTTACATTTCTATACGCTTGAGCTAACACGTTTTACCCCCGTATCAACAGTGTGCGGGGGTAAACTTATGCGCATGTTATAACTTGCCCGGAAGGATTCATCATGCTCAGGATCGGTCTTCTTACCAGTGGCGGCGACTGCCAGGCGCTCAACGCCACCATGCGCGGCATTGTCAAAACGCTCATGACCAATAGCGAAGAGCCTATCGAGATCTATGGTTTTGAGGACGGCTACCAGGGCCTTATCTACAGCAGGTTCCGCGTCATGTCGCCCGCCGATTTTAGCGGCATCCTCACCCGCGGCGGCACCATCCTGGGCACGAGCCGTACGCCGTTCAAGCGCCTGGATGTTCCCGAGGCCGATGGCGTCGAGAAGGTGCCCGCTATGGTCCACACCTATCATAAGCTGCAGCTCGACTGCCTGTTTATGCTGGGCGGCAACGGCTCCACCAAGACCGCTAACCGCCTGCGCGAAGAGGGCCTCAACGTTATCGCCCTGCCCAAGACCATCGATAACGACACCTGGGGCACCGAGCTGACGTTTGGCTTTACGAGCGCCATCGACGTCGCTACCAAGTGCATCGACGACATCCACACCACCGCCTCGAGTCACGGCCGCGTGTTCGTTATCGAGATCATGGGCCACAAGGTTGGCTGGATCCCGCTGTACGCCGGCGTCGCGGGCGGCGCGGACGTCATCCTGATTCCCGAGATCCCCTACGACATGGACAACGTCATCAAGACCATCGAGCATCGCATGGAGACCGGCAGCCGCTTTACCATCGTGGCCGTCGCCGAGGGCGCTATCTCCAAGGAGGACGCGGCGCTGTCCAAGAAGGAATACAAGAAGAAGCTTGCCGAGCGCACGAGCCCGTCGATCGTCTACGACATCGCCAAGGAGATTGAGGCCAAGACCGGTCGCGAGACCCGCGTCGCCATCCCCGGCCACACGCAGCGCGGCGGCCAGCCCGATGCCCAGGATCGCATCTTTGCGACCCAGTGCGGCGTCGAGGCCGCGCTCGGCTGCCTGCGCGGCGAGTTTGGCTACATGATCGCCCTGCGTGACGGCAAGATGTGCCACATACCGCTCGAGGAGGTCGCCGGCAAGCTCAAGTATGTCGACCCCCAGAGCGACCTGGTGCGCGAGGCCAAGGCGTTGGGCATCAGCTTCGGCGACGAATAGCCTCGGCTGGAACTGCTCTCATCGGAGGCCCCAGGGCTTTCCTCCCAAATCGTCCTCGGACATGTCAGGACCCCGCTGCGCGCTTCGCGCGGCGGGGTCCTTCCGTCCTGCGGAAAGATTTGGGAGGAAAGCCCTGGGGCCTCCTGCGGTAACTAGGGAGGCCGAGGCTATTCGTCTTCTTGCTGCAAGTGCGTGGGCTGAGATTTTGGGATGTTGCAGGCTCTTAGCTGAGAGTAGCACTGACATTTGTCCTAAAATGGCTGGTCGCTAGGGGTTGCTACCGGTAGTTGCGGTAGGGTTGGGGCAGATTCTAACTAGAAATGGTGGTCGCTACCGGTTGTTCTCGGCATACTCGGCTCATTCGATTCGACCATCAAACGAAAGGAACCACCATGGATCTTGCGATGGCACAGCGCCTCGTCGATCGCCGCAAGGCTGCCGGGCTTTCTCAGGAGGCGCTTGCCGCCCAGCTGGGTGTGAGTCGTCAGGCTGTCAGTAAATGGGAGCGCAGCGAGTCCTCACCCGATACCGATAACCTCATTGCGCTCGCCGCGCTGTATGACGTGTCGTTGGACGAGCTGTTATATGGGGAGGCGGCCAACGATGCCGACGACCTGGAGGACGGTAGCGCCGACACCGAGACGGCGGATGTGGCTGACGAGGCCGAGGATTCTGCCGAGCACGCCGATTGCGGCGACAAACCACTTGTCGATATTTCCCTCGCGCGCGGTATCCACGTCATTGATCCCAATAAAGGCGAGGAAGTCCATGTTGGTTGGAGCGGCATCCATGTGACCAACGAGCGCAAGGGCGAAGAGGTGCATGTGGGGCCGGACGGCGTGCATATCGATACGCTTGAGGACGATGGACATAGCGTACGCACCAATGACGACGGCACCGTCACCATCGACGGCGAGACGTTTTCCAGCTGGAAGGAAGCACACGACAAGCTCGACCATCATGGCAAGCATTTCCACACCAAGGTCGGACGTGCATGGAACAAATTCCCCTTCCCCGCACTTGTCACTCTCGCCTATCTGGTGCTCGGCATTGTCTACGGCACATGGGGCATGGGGCTTTTCCTCGTCTTTCTGGTTCCCGTCTACTACGCGATTGGTGACTTCATCGATCGGCGCCACCTGTCTAAGCTGATCGAGGCCATCTACCCGGCAGCCGCCATCGCTTGGTTCCTCTACATGTGGCTCTGTTTGGGACAGCCCCATCCTGCATGGATCATCCTCATCACGATTCCCGTCATAAAGGCGCTCATGCGCTGGTGCCGCAAACAATGGAAGCACCGCAAACAGGCCTAACACGCTCCGACCCACCAGCACCCAACCGCCCCCGCCCTTCTCCTAAGTTGCGGTGAGATAGGGACTGTTTTGAAGCTCCAAAGCGCCAAACAATCCGTATATCACCGCAACTTACAAACAACTGGGTCAGTTCCGGCACGGAGATTAGCATTGAGCTGACCGCGCGCCAAGAAAAGGGCCTATTTACTACGTTTAACTCGAGAGGGCCGACCATACCCGCCTTTTCCGAAAACTGGCAAGCCCTCTACCTGCGGTTTTAATTTCATAATCTTTGTCACGGTCGAGGGTGTGGTAGCAAACGTAGTAGATAGGCCCATTTTGTGGCATACGACCCATACAAGCCCAATCTCGAAGGCTAAAGAGAGCCTCTCATCCACGCCTGCGAGCGAAAACCAAATAGAATGAAAGGCAAATGGAAAAGCCCGTTTGACGGGGCAAACGCCGGGCCACATAATGGTTGTCCGGCGTTTGCCCAGATAAAACCTGCCAAAATAAACCTGTCCCTTTTTGGCAGGTTACTCGGCGCTCTTGAGGGCGCCGACCATGTCGATCTTGTTGAGGGTACGGTTGGTGGCGAGGTTGACGATAAACGTAAAGCCAAAGGCCAGAAGCACGGATAGCACGTAGCTCAGCGGCTCGACCTCAACATCAAAATACAGCGACGGCATCTGCAAAATGTACGTAAAACTCTCGGCCAGCAAGCCGCCCAGCGGCACGCCCAGCGCAGCGCCGATCGCCGTGAGGATCAACGTCTCCTTGTTGACGTAGTGGTGCACCTCGCCACGGCGGAAGCCCAGCACCTTGATGGTCGCCAGCTCGCGTTCGCGCTCGGAGATATTCGTGTTGGACAGCGTAAACACCACCACAAACGACAGGCACGCCGCCATAAAGGTCACGAGCACCACGACCGAATTGATAATCGTAAAGTTCGCCTCGTAGTTCTGCCAATGTTCGGCCGTGCTCGAAATCGTGAGCCAACCGTCACTCTTAAGATTCTTGCTAAACGCAATCTGGTCGGCCGACGAACCCTTAAGCAGCACAAAGACGCCGTTAAGGCGTGCACTTCGACCGAACGCACGCTCATAGGTGCTCTGCGTCATATAAAGCGTGTTGCCCAGATAGTTGAGCGAGATGTCGCTGACTTTGACCTTGGCAACATTGAGCGACGAATCCTGGACGTGTGCCGTATCGCCCGGCTTGATTCCCAGCACCAGCTGAGAGCTCTTGCTCAAATACACGTCTCCGTCACGCAGGGCGAGCGGTTCTTTGGACTCATCCTCCAGGCGCACGTAATCGCCCAAGTCACCCGTGCGGTCGTCGGGAATCACGATGAGCTGCACGGTCTCGCTCTTGCCGCCAAACGTAAAGGTGACGTTGTCGGTCATAATCGGCAGGGTCGAGGTCACCGTCACGTTGGAATCATTGGCCGTGCTGCGCTCATCCAATGCCGCGCACGTCTGCGAAAAATCGTCGGGATTGGCGACCGCCAGCAAGTCATAGCGCGTGATATGCCCGTACTGTTTGGGCGAAAGCGCCACCGACGTGTCGCGAATTCCCATACCGCAAATCACGAGCGCCGTGCAGCCGGCGATACCGAAGATGGTCATAAAGGCGCGCTTTTTGTAGCGGAACAGGTTACGTGCTGCCACCTTGTTCAAGAAGCCCATGCGGCGCCAAATAAAGCCGATGCGCTCGAGCAGAATGCGTGAGCCGGCGCGCGGCGCCTTGGGACGCATGAGCGAAGCCGGCGTCTCGGCCATCTCGTGGCGGCAGGCGATAATCGTAGCGCCCACCACGCCTACGGCAAACAGCGCCACCGAGACAATCGAGGACACGATATCGTACGAAAGCAGCATCTGGGGCAGTGAGTACATGTCGTCGAACACCGTAAACAGGAACAGCGGCAGGCCCACAAATCCGATGATGTTGCCGAGCACGCCGCCAATCAGACACGCCCACAGCGCGTAGTCCACGTATTTGGACAGGATACGCCCGCGCGAATAGCCGAGCGCCTTGTACAGGCCAATGAGCGTGCGCTCCTCCTCGACCATGCGCGTGGCGGTGGTGAGGCTGATGAGCACGGCGACGATAAAGAAGATGAACGGGAACACCGTGGCGATGGCCTCGATCGAAGAACTATCGCTCTCGACGCTCGAGTAGCTTGCGATGTTATCGCGGTCCTGGATGTACCAGGTGCATTCGCCCAGGTCGGAGAGCTCGGCGCGGGCATCGGCAAACTGCTGGTCGGCGGCGGCACGGCGCTGGTCCAGGTCGGCTTGCGCCCGTGCACGCTCCTCGCTGCCCTCGGCCATGCGGTTGATGTTGTCCTGCTCGATCCCAAAGACCATATTCGCCTGACGCTCAGCCGCGTCCAAGCTCGCCGGTGTGTCGACCGTCAGCTCCTGGGCGCGCGCCTTCTCACGCTCCTCGCGGATCTTCTCGATATTGCCCTTGACCTCATTGATCTTTGCCGAGTAGGCATCCGAATAGGAGTTGAGGCTCTTGGCTCCCTCGACGACCACGTGGACAGCGGAGTAGGAAGAAGATGTCGCGGCATCCTCGCTCACGTAGAACTTGTAGTCCGCAGTCGAAGCAGCGCGAAAGGCGTTGACCGTCGAGTCGGAGCTCACATCAGTGGGATCGAGGACCTCAGCCGTAATGGTGTAGTCCCCATCGGCAAACTGGTCCTTGGCGCTTTGGTTCGACGAGCTCGCATCGTTGGCGGCAAAGCTCACCGTATCGCCGATTTTCTTGCCCGAAGCCTTCAAAAAACGTGAGGTCACTGCCACTTCGCCCGAAGTCTCGGGCAGCTCGCCGCGTACTAGCACCGGTTGGTCAATATTCTCTTTGGAGAGGCTCTGTACGACGACACGCTCGCGCGTCGTACCCACGGCGGTATAGGCGGTCTCGGTATAGATGCCCTCGGCCGTCTCGACGCCATCGACCTCTTGGATCGCGGCAATATCGTCATCGGTCAGACCATAGGTCGACTGCACGTTGATGTCATAGACATTCTGCTGGTCAAAATAGGCGTCGACCGAATCACACAGGTCCTCGCAGCCCGCCTTAAGGCCGCACATCACGCTCACGCCAAGCGCGGTGATCACAACGATAGACAAGAAGCGTTTGAGGCTGCCGCGAATCGTGCGGTAGATGCCACGGCGAAAAACCGTCGGCACCATATCGTTTGAGCTTTGGGCGGTACGGTAGGTCGTAAAATCCTGCTCGCGCTCCGTGTTCTGCGCGTCGCGGCGTTGACTGTTTTGGCGGTCCTGATTCATGGGCGCTACCACTCGATCGTCTCGATAGGCACAGGATTTTGCTGGATCGCCTCGCTCTCCACGCGGCCGCTCTTAAAGCGGATCAGGCGATCGGCCATGGGCGCCAGCGCAGAGTTGTGGGTGATGATGATGACCGTAATGCCTTGCTTGCGGCAAGTGTCCTGTAGCAACTGCAAGATCTGCTTGCCGGTTTTGTAGTCAAGCGCGCCCGTGGGCTCGTCGCACAAAAGCAGCTTGGGGTTCTTAGCCAGCGCGCGGGCGATGGATACGCGCTGCTGCTCGCCGCCCGAAAGCTGCGCCGGAAAGTTAGCGAGGCGGTCGCCCAGGCCAACCTGGCGAAGCGTTTGCTCGGCATCGAGCGAATCGGGGCAGATCTGCGCCGCGAGTTCGACGTTCTCAAGCGCCGTCAGGTTAGGGACCAGATTGTAGAACTGAAAGACAAAGCCGACGTCAGCGCGACGGTATTCCACAAGCTGAGCCTCGTTGGCAGAGCTCACGTCACGCCCGTCCACCGTCACGGTGCCAGAAGTTGCCGTGTCCATGCCGCCCAGAATGTTGAGGGCCGTGGTCTTGCCGGCACCCGAAGCACCCAAAATGATGGCGAGCTCGCCGCGCTCGACCGTAAAGCTCGCGCCGTCGAGCGCGTGGATGCGGGCATCGCCCTCGCCGTATGCCTTGATGACGTCTTTGAATTCGATATAGGCCATCGATTAATTCCCATCTGGTCGGATAACTCTTTAGTATTACCCATTTCCCACCTACCAAAAAGGGACAGGTTTATTTTGGCAGGTTTTATATGGGGAAACGGCAGCTATAGATAGGGCGCCGGGGAGGCCGAGAAATCATCAACGGGGTCAGGCCGACCGCCAAACACAACGCACGCATCTCAATCTGTCAGCCAAATCATTCGAACAGTTGTTCGTTTCTATGATATGATTCAACTATCTAAGCAGGCCAATACGCAGAAAGGCGGCCAACATGGCGTTCGACTTTAAGAAGGAATGCAAGGAGCTCTACAAACCTGCAAGCAAGCCGAGTATCGTAACTGTCCCGCCTATGAGCTACGTTGCCGTTCGCGGAAAGGGCGACCCAAATACCGAAGGTGGCGAGTATCAAAACGCCCTGCCGCTACTTTACGGCATCGCCTATACCGTCAAGATGTCGAAGAAAGGCTCAAGGGGTATCGAGGGCTATTTCGACTTTGTGGTACCGCCGCTCGAGGGTTTCTGGTGGCAAGAGTCCCCGAGCGGCGACATCGATTATGTACACAAGGACAATTTCAACTTTATCTCGTGCATCCACCTGCCCGATTTCGTCAGCCGAGATGATTTTGACTGGGCAGTCGCTGAAGCCACGGCCAAAAAGAAACTAGACTTTACCGCTGTTGAGCTGCTTAAAGTTGATGAGGGTCTCTGCGTTCAGTGCATGCATACCGGACCCTATGACAGCGAGCCGACAACCGTAGACGCTATGCATGAATACACGACCGAGCTGGGCTATGTTCCCGACTTCTCAGACACCCGTTTACATCACGAAATCTATCTCTCCGATCCACGCAAATGCGCACCGGAGAAACTTAAGACCGTGGTTCGTCATCCTATCAAGCGCGCTGAATAGCGTGGGGCGTCATTTCACGCGCTAGGTTTTAAGCCAGCCAACCAGCCGCCTCCCAGGCCGTCCGGTAATTATCTTGACGCGGCCCGTCGCATCTTATAAGTTTGTTTTGCTAAAGCTGGAAAGCCTCTCAACGATGCGCAACTCCAGCTCTTTTTCTATCAAGAGAGCAAGTGTCGGAAAGCAAAATGTCAGAAGGCAGCGCTTCGAGCAGAATCAAACGCCTGGTCAACACCTATAGCGGTCTCGTGCTCATGGGCGCCGTCGGAATCCCTATCGGCGTTATCGTTGGCGCCATCTGTGCCCTTTTTGGTCGTGTGCTCCTGGCAATTGGCGCCTTCCGTGACGAGCACATCGTACTGCTCCTCCCCTTCCTCGCCCTCATGGGCTTGGCCATCGTATTTGCCTACCGCACCTGGGGCAAAGGCACCGATCGGGGCATGAGCTTAGTATTCGACGTAGGTCACGGACGCGAGGACGCCATCTCCCCGCGTCTGGTGCCGCTCATTATGCTGAGCACGTGGGCCACGCATCTCTTTGGCGGCAGCGCGGGACGCGAAGGCGTAGCCGTGCAGATCGGCGCAACCGTCTCGCATTGGATCGGCCGACGTCTACCTTTCCGAGACCCCGGCAACACGTTTTTGCTTATCGGCATGGCCGCCGGCTTTGCCGGACTCTTCCGAACGCCCCTCGCCGCCACGGTCTTTGCGATCGAAGTACTGGTCGCAGGACGCATGGAATACCGCGCGCTGTTTCCCGCGCTTACAGCCTCGCTCGCCGCAAGCATGACCTCCGGCGCTCTGGGACTCGAAAAGTTCGAGATCGCCATTACCGCCTCGTATGCGCTCGACCTCCCCGGTCTTGGACGGCTGGCGCTGTTGGGTATCGCGTTCGGTATGGTAGGTGGCGCTTTTGCCTGGTGCCTTGCCCATGCTAAGACCCTTGCAGCGCGGCTGCTCCCCAGCCCTTACATACGCGTTGCCGTTATGGGCCTTGCGCTGTCGGCGATTCTGTTCGTGCTGTGGCAGGGGCGATACTGCGGCCTTGGCACCAACCTGATATCGGCGGCGCTCAACGGTGACGGCAAGGTCACCATCATGCCTTGGGACTGGGCGCTCAAATTCGTACTCACCATCGCCACGCTTGCCGCAGGATATCAGGGTGGCGAGGTGACGCCGCTGTTCTCCATCGGAGCCAGCCTGGGTGTCGTACTCGCCGGGATTCTCGGCATGCCCGTCGAGCTCTGCGCCGCGCTGGGATACGCCGCCGTCTTTGGCAGCGCCACCAATACGCTGCTCGCGCCCATCTTTATTGGCTGCGAGGTCTTTGGCTTTAGCAGTCTGCCGACGTTCTTTATTGTCTGCGTCGTGGCTTACCTGTTCAACATGGATAAGTCGATCTATGCGCTGCAGGAGCACAGCCGCACCCGATAAACAGGGCGTTTGCCACCAAAAAACGCGCACGACAGGCCGGGCCCGCCGCGCGCGTCATCCTATACACGATTAGTTATTGTTGTTGGTCATCGAAGCCACTGCTGCCGCAAGATTGGAAATGGGCATTGTCTGCAGCCAGATGCGCCCCGGACCGGTGAGCACAGTGTTGAACACGCCTTCACCGCCAAACATGATGTTTTTGACGCCCTTGACCATATGCGCGTCGATGCTCACCGTCTCCTCAAAGCCGGCCACGTTGCCGGTATCTACAATCATTTGCTGGCCAGCAGCAAGCTCGTACTCAACTAGGTCGCCGTCGATCTCGGCAAAGGCAATACCCGAGCCCGTGAGCTTTTGCATGATAAAACCCTCGCCGCCAAAGACGCCGGTCTTTGCCTTCTTGTTAAAGTGGATGCTCAGCTCAACACCACTTTCCGCGGCAAGGAACGAACGCTTCTGCAAAATCCAGCTCTTACCAGGGCCAATCTCGATCGGTATAATGCGGCCGGGGAAGCAAGAGCCAAACGCAATCATGCCATCGCCGTGCGCGGTCCAAATGTTTTGGAACAACGCCTCACCCGAAAAAGCCTTAGAGAACATCTTGCCTATACCACCGCCCGAGGTGGACATCTCCATGTTGGGGGTCATCCAGACCATGGCACCGCTTTCGGTGATCATGGATTCGCCGCCGCTAAGGTTGCACGTAACAACCGGGAAAGCCCCTCCGCCGATCTCGTACTGCATGACCGCCTCCTTTCCTTCGGGAGCCGAACAACGATGTCCATATTTTAGCAGTTAGAGGTGCGTTTATTTGGGTCGGTGGCGTTCATGGCGCCGATCACCGCCAGCCTCCGCTGCCGTCTGCACAGATAAAACCTGCCAAAACAAACCTGTCCCTTTTTGCAGGTTTTAGAGACGGACGGTGAAGGTGATCTGATGGTCGTGGCCAGATACGGTAGCGGAGCCGCCATGGGCTTCGGCGATGGCACGCACCACGGATAGGCCCACACCCGAGCCGCCTGTCTTGGAGCTGCGCGACACGTCCGCACGATAGAAGCGGTCGAACAATCGGTCCAGGTCGCCTTCGGGCAGCTCGTCTACAGCGTTCGATACGACAAGCTCTGCCGAGCCTTTGCCCGCACCGCGCGAAACGGCGCGCAGACTCAACTCGATCACGCTGCCCTCGCTCGCATAGCGCGTGGCATTGTCCAGCAGCAACTCAACCACCTGCGTCACCGCCGCAGCATCGGCATGAGCGCGCACGCCGGTCGCGACCGACATCGACAGGCGCTTGCCGCGCGAGACCGCCACCGATTCAAACGGCGCGGCTGCCTTGTCAACTGCCTCCGAGAGATCGATCGACGCCATGGTAAAGCCCGCCGAGCCCTCGTCCATGCGCGCCAAAAATACCAGACGCTCCGTAAGTGCCGTCAGTCGCGCCACCTGCTCGTGAATGCTCTGCGTCCACTCACTCTCGCCGCTCTCAATCTCCTGTACCTCGTTGGCGGCATCGATCACAGCGAGCGGCGTCTTGATCTCGTGGCTTGCATCGGTAATAAATCGCTTTTGCTTGCTGTAGCTCTCGACCATCGGTCGAATCACGGCACCCGACGCGACCGTTACAATTGCCAGCACCGCCAGCCAGCCAATGCAACTGATCGCCACGCTCGCGCTCAAAAACGAATGAAAGCTTGCAAGCTCGCGCGAGCAGTCCACGAACACATAGGTGATCTCGTCGTCCTGGACGTCGGTCGTATAACGATAATTGCCAGAGAAGCCCGAGGTCCAGCCCTTGGCATGCAGCCTTGCGGCAATACTGGCGGCGCGCTTGGCACCAACCGCGGCAATGCGGGCCGTATTGACATCGGCAACCTGTCCGGCGTCAATCGTCACCGTAAAGTAGCGCGTGTCGAAGGGAGACTCCGCCGTCATGCCTTCGAAGTGTCTGATGCGAACGCCCGCTTGGCTATCGCCGGCATCCTTGCCATTAGCGGGCTCGGCTTTAGACTCGTCCCCCCAATCGATACCGTCCTTGCCCGCCAGAATATAGTCCAGGCGAGCGTCGGCCATCTTGCAGACATGCGAATAATTGACGATGTTGATGCCGGCGATGATGAGCGTGAGCACCACGGTCACGGCGCCCATGGCAACGAGGATAAACTTGCGACGCAGACGGCGGCCCAATGCGTCAACAGAATTAGCCCGCCCCTTACTACTCGAGGCGGCGTGAAACCACTCCGTCATGCGCTTGCACCACGCGCTCGCGCTCACGCTTATTCGCCTTCCTCGACAACCTCGAGCGAATAGCCCTGGTTACGCGACGCGCGAATGGCAACGTTGGCACCAAGCGCCGTCAGCTTTTTGCGCAGGTACGAGATATAGACCCACACCACGTTGGCGCCTTCGGGCGCGTCCTCACCCCAAACCTCGAGCATCAGACGTTCAGTGGGCATGCGCGTGCCGGCGTTGCGCATAAAGAGTTCCATAAGCTGAAACTCGCGATTGGCCAGGTGCTCCTCGCCCAAGGGTCCCACAAGCGTGCAAGCCGCCGTGTCGAGGCGCACGTTACCCACGCTGAGCGTCGTGGCGTCAATTGCCGTCGCGGCACGCGTCATGGCACGAATACGCGCAAGCAGTTCCTTGGCGGCAAACGGCTTGGTCAGGTAATCGTTGGCACCGGCATCCAGGCCCTCGACCTTATCGGACACCTCGCTTTTTGCCGTGAGCATGATGATGGGCAGTCGCTTTCCGGCGGCGCGTGTACGCTTGAGCACCTCGATGCCGTCCATGCCGGGCATCATGATGTCCAGGATTGCGGCGTCGTAATCGTTGGTGAGTAGATTCTCGAGCGCCGTCAAGCCGTCGAGGGCGGTGTCGACCTCGTAGTCGCTATGTTGAAGAATCGCGGTGAGGGCGCGGGAGAGACCAGGTTCGTCCTCGGCAAGCATCAGCTTCATAGTTGCTCCATTGGCGCATGGCTCCACAGGTTTCGATACTGCCGATGATAGCGTACCGTCAACCGCCTTAGCGCAGCCTTAGCTGCTCAGCCTGCGCGTTTTTAAATACGCAGGATGTGGCTTAGCCAAACTTAAGGCGCACGTGTCGAGCGCTTTGACGCATGCCGGGCGCGAAGGGACAGTGACTCGTCCTTTCACGGCGCCCTAGTTATGCAAAGTGCTCGAGCGTTACTCCTCGTACGCGCCCTCAAGCCGAAGCAGCCACTCTTTGCGATCGAGCCCGCCGGCATATCCGTTGAGCGAACCATCGGCGGCAACTACGCGATGGCATGGCACGATAATCGAAATGGGGTTACGCGCAACCGCAGCCCCCACCGCGCGAGGAGATACAACGGGTGCCTCGTTTCCCGGCACATGATGTCGAGCCGCAACACGCTGGGCGATCTCGCCATACGTAGCGACCTCGCCACGCGGGATAGAAAGCAGCTCAAACCAAACCTCGCGCTGAAACGCCGTGCCAATCAAATGCAACGGCGGCGTATACCGAGGCTCCTGCCCTGCAAAATAAGCATTCAGCCAAGCCCAGGAACGCTCAAGCACCGAAGAGGCCGCACCATTTGCCGGACTCACCGACGACATGCCACCAGTACCGGAAACCGCATCGACGCCTTCAACATGTTCGGAGTCTTCACGGAGAAGCGTGGAGCCAAAGTGCTCCTGCCCCTCAAACCAAAGCCCCGTCAAACCGCGGCCATCAGCGGCAAGCAAAATGTCGCCCAAAGGCGAAGCAAACGTCGTCGTGACCACCAGCGGCTCCTTTCAAACTCCGCAACATAATACCGCGAATTGTGCAGACAACCCCAATCGACCCCAAAGTCCCCAAGGCGGCAGGCGCGAAGCGCCGCAGCTGCCGGCGGCGCTCCGCAGTCCCCCAGG
Organism: Collinsella sp.; assembly: GCA_019419525.1. Lineage (GTDB taxonomy): Bacteria > Actinomycetota > Coriobacteriia > Coriobacteriales > Coriobacteriaceae > Collinsella. The sequence goes on along the minus strand of DXZU01000013.1, from coordinate 38,967 downwards.
CGGCAGGCGCGAAGCGCCGGGGTCGCCGCCGGGACTAGGGCCCGCAACAGCCACGTGCCCCCACATCAGCCCAGCGGCCCCAACCGACAACGACCCCATCGCAGATCGCTTGCAGCAGCGTCGCCGCAGGCGGGGGCTGGGCTTAGTTTTCAGAACACTCCGCAGACCAGTGTGGCGCCTTGTCCGCAGCTCCGAAGGAGCAGGACAAGGCGCCACACATGGTCGAGGACGTTCTGAAAACTAAGCCCGGCCCCCGCCGGACAGGTCACACTACTCGCAGAGCAGCTTAGCGATCTGGACGGCGTTGGTTGCCGCGCCCTTACGGATTTGGTCGCCGCAGCACCAGAAGGTAATGCCACGCGCGGCCTCGGGGTTCGAGATATCACGGCGCACGCGGCCGACCCAAATCAGATCCTGGTCGGACGTATCCATCGGCATGGGGAAGCGATCGTGCGCATCCTCGGCGCTCATATCGTCAACCAGCTTCACGCCCGGAGCGGCAGACAGCGCAGCACGAGCCTCCTCGACCGTAATGTCGCGCTCAAACTCGAGCGTAATGCTCTCGGAGTGCGAGCGCAGCACAGGCACGCGCACGCAGGTGCAGTTCACGCGCAGCTCGGGCAGATGCATGATCTTGCGGCCCTCGTTTTGCAGCTTCATCTCCTCGGAGGTAAAGCCCTCCTCCTTGACACCGCCAATCTGCGGAATCAGGTTGCTCGCGAGCTGGGCGGCAAAGGCGCGCGGCTCGGGAATCTCCTCGCCGCGGCCCAGGGCGGCCAGCTGAGCCTCGAGCTCAGCCATACCGGGAGCGCCAGCGCCCGAAGCCGCCTGGTACGTCGAGACGATCATGCGCTTCACGCCGGCGAGCTGATGCAGCGGCCACGTAGGAACTAGGCCGATGATGGTCGCGCAGTTGGGGTTGGCGATAAGGCCGTGATGCCACTTGATGTCGTCGTCATTGATCTCGGGCACAACCAGCGGCACCTCGGGATCCATGCGGAAGGCGTGGCTGTTGTCGACCACGACGGCGCCGCGCTTGACGGCCTCGGGCAGCAGCTCCTTGGCGATATCGTCACCGGCAGCGCCGAGTACGATGTCGCAGCCCTCAAAGGCCTCGGGGCAAGCCTCTTCGATCACGATCTGCTCGCCGTGGAACTCAACGGTCTTGCCCGCGGAGCGTGCACTTGCCAACAGCTTGAGCTTGCCGACCGGGAACTCCTGCTCGTTGAGGCACTCGAGCATCTGGGTGCCCACGGCTCCCGTCGCGCCCAAAATAGCAACCGTGTACTGTTTCATGCTTCCCCCTTTAAAGGTTGTGGCTTTTGCCCGCACGCCGAGCAGGCCGATTATTGTTGCCAGTGTATACAAGAACGGGGCGGATACAAAACCCGCCCCGTCGAAACGAAACCGAAACGAAACGCCCCGCCGTAGTTTTTGAGGCAAGTCCCAAAAATCTACTGGGATAGCAGCTACTTGTGGAGCGCGGCCGGGGCGGGATCGACCGGCACGGGAGCCTCCAGGTCGGAGACCTTCACAATGCCGTTCTCGTCGGAGAAGGCGCGGTAAATGGTCCGAATCGCCAGGTCGAAGTCCTTCTCCTCGACACCGATAATGATGTTGATCTCGTCACAGCTCTGCGAAATCATGCGCACGCTCACGCCGGCCTGGCCGAGCATGCCAAACAGGTGGCCCGAGATACCTGCGCGGCCGCGCAGGTTACGACCGACGGTCGCGATGAGCGCCAAGCCCTCGACAACCTCGATCTCGAGCGGTTCGACCTCCTGCTGGATGTCACCCACGAGTGAGTACAGCGAGTCGTGCACATCCTGCTCCTGCACCACGGCGCCAAAGCGGTCGACGCCGGTGGGCATATGCTCGACGGAAACGTCATAGCGTTCGAACACCGAAAGTGCACGGCGCATAAAGCCGACACGGGGCTTGGTGCGGTCGCGGGCAACGTTGATGGCGACAAAGCCGCGCTTGCCGGTCACGCCGGTAATGATAGGCTCCGCCTCACCCTCGTCGGCCGTCTCGCTAATGATGGTGCCGGGGTCCTGCGGCGCATTGGTGTTCTTGATGACCAGCGGAATACCCGCCTCGCGCACGGGGAACACGGCCTCCTCGTGCAGGACGCTTGCGCCCATGTACGAAAGCTCGCGTAGCTCCTCGTAGGTAACGCGCGCAATGGGCTGAGCCTCGGGCACAATGCGAGGATCGGCAGAATAGAAGCCCGAAACGTCGGTCCAGTTCTCGTACAGGTCGGCACCAAGGCACTTGGCCAGAATCGAGCCGGAAATATCGCCGCCGCCACGGTCGAGCAGCTTGATCTGCCCCTCACGCGTCGCGCCGTAGAAACCGGGCATAACAAAGCCGCCCTGCTGGCCGTACTCCTGCACCAGCTCGGCGGTGCGGTTCATGCTGAGCGTACCGTCATGATGGAACGCCACGACCGTCGCGGCATCCAGGAACGGCAGGCCCAGGTACTCGGCCATCAGGCGAGCGGTAAAGTACTCGCCGCGGCTTACGAGCTCCTCAGTAGAGTAGCCACCGGAGCGAGCACGCTCGGCAAAGGCCGCAAACTCTTCGCGGATGGGATAGGTGAGCCCCAGCTCGTCAGCGATATCAAAATAGCGCTGGCCGATGTCCTCGAGCAGCTCCTCGCACGACACGTGGTACTTGACGTGCGCGTTGACCAAGTAGAGCAGATCGGTCACCTTGGTGTCGCCCTTAAAGCGGCGACCGCAGGCAGAAACCACCACAAAACGGCGGGCAGGGTCGGCATCGACGATGGCCTTGATCTTCTTGAAGTGTACGGCGTCGGCGACCGACGAGCCGCCAAACTTGGCAATTTTTATCATGGCGTGGAGGTTACCTTTCTAAAAGCCTCTGCAAACCTGTTTTGCGTGCTCTGATACCATGGGTTCACCGATTGGGACCACGGCATCCGAGGAGCACTGTTATATGGGAACTTATCATAGTACACGAGGACGCACTTTATCGTGCTCAAGTAAGGTGGCAATCCGTACCGGCATCGCTCCCGACGGGGGTTTGTTTGTCTCGGACGAGCTCGGCACCCAGCAGGTCGATATCAGCTCGCTTGCAGATAAATCGTACTTTGAAATCGCTCAAGATGTGTTGGGAATGTTACTGAATGATTACACGGCCGAAGAAATTTCGGCGTGTGTCGACGAGGCATACCGCGGCACGTTCGCGAGTGAAGAGGTTACGCCGCTCGTCAAGCTCGACGCAGCACCGGGCGCCGACGCCCCTCAGACCTATGTGATGGAGCTCTTTGGCGGCCCCACGAGTGCCTTTAAGGACGTCGCCCTGCAGATGCTCCCCCGCCTCATGGCCCGCACTTCCGCCAAGGACGGCGGCGCCGAGCGCATCATGATCGTCACCGCCACGTCGGGCGACACGGGCAAGGCAGCACTCGCCGGCTTTGCCAACGCCCCGGGCACGGGCATCACCGTCTTTTATCCCGAGGGCAAAGTCAGCCGCGTGCAGAATCTGCAGATGTCCACTCAGGAGGGCGATAACGTCGCTGTCTGCGGCATCCGCGGCAACTTCGACGACGCCCAGAGTGCCGTCAAGCGCATCTTTGCCGATAAGGAGCTTGCCGAGCGTCTGGAGGCTTCCGGCACGGTGCTTTCGAGCGCCAACTCCATCAACGTCGGCCGTCTGGTACCGCAGGTCGTCTACTACTTTGCCGCCTATGCGCAGCTGCTGCGCGCCAGCGCCATTGTGGCCGGCGACGCCGTTGAGTTCTGCGTGCCGACTGGCAACTTTGGCGATATCCTGGCCGGCTACTACGCCAAGCGCATGGGTCTGCCCGTCGCCAAGCTCATCGTCGCGAGCGACAAGAACAACGTGCTGGCCGACTTCCTGACCACCGGCGTCTACGACCGCAACCGTCCGTTCTTCACGACTATCTCGCCGTCGATGGACATTCTCATTAGCTCCAATCTGGAGCGCATGCTCTACTTCTTATCCGACGGCGACTGCGAGCTCGTAGCCGGCCTTATGGAGCAGCTGGCACAGACGGGTCGCTACGAGGTGCCCGCCGAGCTGCTGGCCAAGATCCAGAGCGTGTTTGGCTGCGGCTGGGCCAGCGAGGACGAGGTCCGCGCTGCCATCAAGAGCTGCTGGGACGCAAACGGCTACGTGATCGACCCTCACACCGCTTGCGGCTATCACGTCTTTGAGCAGGTCGCCCCCGCCGAGGGCGCTAAGGCCCGCGTGCTGCTTTCGACCGCCAGCCCCTACAAGTTCCCGCGCGCCTGCTGCGATGCCCTGGGCCTTAACGTTCCCGAGGACGACTTTGAGGCCATGCGTGTGCTCGAGCAGGCCACCAACACGGTCGCCCCGACCCAGCTCGCCGAACTCGAGTCCAAGCCCGTCCGCTTTGAAGACGTCTGCGACGTCGATGAGATGGCAAGCTACGTCGAGTCTGCAGCAAAACGAATGAGCGCCAACTAAACCCCTTATTAAGCGCCGGCGAAAGCCGGCGCACCTTCTTTTATCAGAAACCCACCGGGATGATGACGAACTGACATGCGGGTCTGCCTGTTTAGTTCGTCGCGAGTTCCGCACGAGCCGGAAAGCACTTAATGTGCTTTCCGAGCGAGCCAGGACTGCCCGAGCAGCGAACTAAACAGGCAGACCGCCCAGGAGATTCCCATGATCAAGATCACCGTCCCCACCACCAGCGCAAACCTAGGCATCGGCTACGACACCCTCGGCATGGCCGTCAGCCTCTACTCGCACTTCACCTTTGAGCGCGCCGACAAGCTCACCATCACGGGTTGCCCCGAGGAGTTCCAAAACGAGAACAACCTAGTCTACGTGAGCTTTGTGGATGCGCTGGCCGCATGGGGCGAGCCGGCTTTTCCCGTTGCCATCGACATTCAAACCGATGTGCCCGTCGCTCGCGGCCTGGGCTCCAGCTCCACCTGCGTCGTCGCCGGCATCATGGCGGCCGCCGCGCTGACGGGCCACACCGTCGACCGTGCCGAGCTCGTCCGCATTGCCACCGAGGTCGAGGGCCATCCCGATAACGTCGCCCCTGCCATCCTGGGCGGTGCCGTTTGCTCCTTTACGCCGACTGATTCGCTCCCCCAGTGCCTGCGCTACGAGGTGAGCGATCGCTTGCGTTTTATTACCGTGATTCCGCCCTACGAGGTGCATACGAGTGAGGCGCGCAAGGTCGTGCCGCAGGAGATTCCACTCTCCACCGCCGTATGGCAAATGGGCCGCATCGCCGGCATGACGCGCGGCCTGGAGACCGGCGACCTTGACCTGATTGCCGCCGCCAACGACGACCGCATCCAGGAGCCCTATCGCCGCCGCCTGATTCCCGATTACAACGCTGTGCGCGACACCTGCCTTAACGGCGGCGCCAAGACCATCTGGATCAGTGGCTCCGGCTCGACCCTCATGGCCGTGACTGACGACACCATCGTGGCAAAGTTCTTGCAGGTCAAGCTGCGCGAGCAGTTCCCTAAGTGTGATACGCATATTCTGACGTGCGACACCGAGGGCGCTCAGATCGAATACCTGTAATCGCCGTCCCGTATACCCGCCGGGGAGGCCAGGGGCTTTGCCCCCAAATCGTCCTCGGACATGACAGGACCCCCGCTGCGCACTTCGTGCGGCGGGGGTCCTGCCGTCCTGCGGAAAGATTTGGGGGCAAAGCCCCTGGCCTCCCTACGTTAACTTCGCTGGCGGCGGCTACAGGGACCTTCGCTCTGTAAAAGCGCCGGGCTGATAGTTTGGCTTTTTATTGATAGGGGCTCTTACTAGGCTGGAGCACTTCCTAGAGGCGGGCATCGGCTGTGTGCTTGGTTTAGGCGGCGCTGGATTCTTTGAATTCAAAGACTGGTTCTAGGAGGTCTTCGATGTTGCAGTGGAGGGCTTTTGCTATGGCTCTTACGCTTGTTACCGAAGCTTCATTGATGTTTCTCTGGCGCTGCTCGTACATTTGGATTGAGCGGAGTGACACACCCGATTCGTACGCTAGGTCTTGTTGGGTTTTCTTAAGCTTCTTTCTCGCTAACGCAAGTTTGGTTTGCCTGGACGCTTTTTTCGCCATATCGCAGACGAGGCGAGCCACGCGTTCCTCCGAGGCTTCGTGCCAGGGGTAGTACAGACTGCGTAGCACATCGAATGGAACGACATGCAGCAGGTCTTCGAAAGACTCTCCTAGGCGCCACTGAAGGTATGCCAATATCCAGCCTGTCCAATATTCCGGTGTCTTTTCGAATCGGTAGGTTCGATTTGGCATCGGCCTTGATTGGTAGCCCGACCTTTCGACGATAAGCGCGAATAGCTCAACGCCCGATTTTCCCGATACGACCCATGCGTTGCCACGCTCAAACTCACGGGCTACGCCGCTCAGGCAAAAGAGTTCAGCGACCTCGGACCCTTCCGCTCCATAGTCGTTCACGGCATAGTCGAAGCAGTCGCCGAGGTTGTTCATTGCATCCTCGAGGTAGTAGACGGGGTATGTCCTGCTCGGCCCACAATCCGTTAAATCTTGGATCATTTAAATCAACCCTCCCTGCCATCAAATCCCTAATGTCGACTCCCTCGGTGTCAAGATATCGCCCTAGTGACAGTTCAATATTGACTATCACTAGGGCGATATGCTCAAAAGCTTTTGCCAAGAGCCCTTACTAGAGGCAGGCCTCGGCAATGCGGCGCTTAAGCTCATCGATGCCGGTGCCGGTCTGGGAGCTCGTAATGATCACGTTTTCGGCCGGGACGTTGAGCTGCTTTTTGATGGCTGCTGCCTGGCGGGCCTGCTGGGTGCGGCTGAGCTTGTCGGCTTTGGTGAGGCAGACGATAAAGTTGAACTCGTTGCCCTGTAGGTAGTCGATCATGTCGTGGTCGAGCTTGCTGGGGTCGTGACGAATGTCCACCAGCGAGACGACCAAGTTAAAGCTGCGCTCGGAGTCGAAAAAGTCGCCGATAAGCTCGGCCCAGCGGTCGCGCTCGGCCTTGGAACGACGGGCGAAACCGTAACCCGGCAGGTCCACAAAATGCACGTCGTCGGCCTCGAAGAAGTTGATGTTGCTCGTCTTACCCGGCGTACTGGAAACCTTGACCAGGTTCTTGCGGCCAAAGAGCTTGTTCATAATCGACGACTTGCCCACGTTGGAGCGGCCGACAAAGCTCACCTCGGGGCAGGTGGACTCGGGAATCTGCGAAACCTTGCCGTAGCTGGCGACGAACTTGGCAAGCTGGTAGTTAATGGAATCGGCCATGGACACTCCTTGGTCGTAGGTTCTTACAAAAGAGCGCGCTATTGCGCAGCGGCAATGCGGCGGACGATATCGAGCGTGATGTTACTTGCGACACGCGCGTACTCGAACAGATCGAACTCTCGGTCGCAAATTGCATCGTACGCCTCGTCACAATTATCGCTGATAGCGCGCAACACCAGGCAATCGACACCATTTTTGGTTGCGACATGGGCAATCGCCGCGCCCTCCATGCCGACACAATCGGCATGCGTCGCTTCGATAGCGGCGTTACGCATGGCGGCGCCCGTCACAAAGCGGTTACCCGTGGCAATCGTGCCGACCAGGAACTGTTTGGTGCCCTCGTTCGAAGCGACTGCATTTGTCGAAGCGTCAACAAACCCACGCTCAGCAAGCACGTCGACGGCAATATCGACCAGCGCGGGCGTCGAGCCAAACTCCTCAAGCCCCGGTGCGGACTCGGCGATAAGCGCGGTATCGGTATCCAGATAGCGCAGGCGTTTGCCAATGACCACGTCGTCGATATGGAGCTTGGGGTTCAAACCGCCCGCAATGCCCGAAAACACAACAGCCTGCGGAGCATACTTGCTAATGAGGTGCTGTGTTGCAGCGGCGGCGTTCACCGTGCCCATGCCCGCCGTTGTGGCGACAACTGTCAGGCCGTCGAGCTCGCCGCTCACAACGGTCAAGCCTGCCTCCCGTGCCTCGCAAACGTCGCTCAGCTCTTCCTTAATCTGCATGATCTCTTTTTCGAGCGCACCGATAATCGCGATGGTAGCCATACCATTCCCCAAACCTATACGAAATTCTCAACCACGGTATGGTACCAGCATTTTGTTTGACCTCGCCAAACGAACACGCTAAGCCAGTGCAGCTCGCATATCAAACAGAGCCTTTGCAATCGCGGCCGTGACCTCGCTCGAGCGGTCGCTCCACGGCATCGATGTCATGGCGCTCATGACATAGGTACGGCCTTCGATGTCGATAAGGCCCGCATCGCATGTCGAATAGTAACCGTCCTCGCTGATCCAACCCACCTTGTTGCACATCTTAAAGGGTAGTCAATTTGGGACGGGCTTGTTAGCCAATGGCCGACCTGAGCTCCGCACGGCGCTTTTTCATGCCGGCCATGACGGCGTTGCGCAGCTCGGGCATGCGCGCGGTATCCATCTGGGGCACGCCCTCGAGCTTATAGGGAATACCCAGTTGCTCGTACTTGACGACACCCATCGTGTGATACGGCAGCATTTCCAGGCCCACCACGTTGTGCCATGGAGCGATCAGGCGACCGAGCTTCTCGCATTCCTCCGCCGTGTCGGTGATACCCGGCACCACCACGTGGCGGATAACGACCTTAATCTTGCGACGGGCAAGCTCATCACCAAACGCCAGAATGCGTGCGGGATCGCAACCGGTCAGCTTTTTATGCTCAACGGGATCGGCATGCTTGATGTCGAGCAGCACCATGTCGGTCTCGTTGAGAACAGTATCGAACTTCTCGGGATGGTTGGGGTCAAACGCATAGCCGCAGCTGTCGAGGCAGGTATGCACGCGGCCATCGGGGTTGTTGTGCATTGCACGGAACAGGTCGGCTAAAAACGCGGGCTGCAAGAGCGGCTCGCCGCCGGACACCGTAATACCGCCGCTGCGGTAAAACTCATGGTTGCTCTGGAACTCGTCCATCAGGTGCTCGACGGTCACCATGGTGCCGCCGCTAACCGACCAGGTATCGGGGTTGTGGCAATACGCACAGCGCATGGGGCAGCCCTGAACAAACACCACAAAGCGGATGCCGGGTCCATCGACCGTTCCCATCGTCTCAATCGAATGTACGCGGCCCAGGGCAAACGCAGAGTCCTCGGGACGAGCGTCCACACCCTCGAGCGTCATCTCAGCCATTCCCGCTACCTTGCCTCTCATTGGTTTTAGCTACATAAATGCCAGAATCATTCTAGCCCATACGCATGATGGCGAAACGGTTTAGCGGTCAATTGGGTTGTCCTATTTGGCCCTACGCAAGAGCGGCGGGAAGGTTATCGCACCCCGCCCGCCGCTGAGGCAATAGAAATCGATAGACGCCAGACCTTACGCCTTAAGCGTGAGCACCGCACCGAAGGCGGTCGGGCCGCAATGGCTCGAGATGACACCGCCGACCTGAGTCCAGGTAACGTCCTTAAAGCCCAGGTCGTGCGCATAGACTTCCATGTCGTCGCGCAGCTCCTGGGAAAGGCCTACCGAATACGCCAGGCCAATATGCGAGTAGTCAATCTCGCCCTTCGCAACCATGTGGTCAATAAAGGCGCGGGCGCACTTGAGCATAGAGCCGCGGAACTTCTTGGTCGCCACGAACTTACCGCCCGTCACCTCAATGCAGGGCTTAATCTTGAGCAGATGGGCACCGAGGAATGCCACGTTGGATAGACGACCGCCCGCCTTAAGGAAGGCTAGGTCGGTAGGAACAAAGCCCAGCAGCACACGGTCCATGACGGAATTCGTAAATGCAAAGATTTCGTCGACGGTGGCATCGGGGTGAGCCTCGATGTATTTGGCGGTCTCGACGGCAACAAGCGACTGGCCCACCGAGACAAAACGCGTGTCCATGGAGTAGACGTAGTCGCGACCCTTGGCGGCAATCTTAGAAGACTGGTGTGAGCAGGTCGTGGCCTCGGAATACGCAAGGTGCAGAATAGTCGCATCGGGCTGCTCGGCATGGATGCGATCGTACACGTGCGCAAAATCTGCCGGCGCGCAGCCGCTGGTCTTGGGCATCACGCCAAACTCGTTGCAGCGCGAATAAATCTCGAGCGGATCGATCGAGCCGTCCTCGACGGTCTCGTCACCAATCGTGACATGCATAGGTACGCGCACGATACCGTAGCGTTCGCAGAGCTCCGGCGTCACATCCGAACCAGACTCAACCACGATTACGTACTTGCCCATTATCATCACGACCCATTTCAACATTGGCTTTTCAACACATGGCACGCGCCGCCGCACTGTTGCACAACGGCGGCAGAGCGCCAAAGAGACGCCGCCCCTTGCACACAACAAAGGACAGCGTCTCCCTGGAAAAACTCCGTGCTAATCTGAGATTCTACACGGTTTATTACTAAGTGTTACTTACTCCGCAAACGGTCGCTATACGCGATAAACGGTAGTTCGCTGCGGCAACTGCGACACATTCCGCCCAGCAAGTCCAATCGTGCTCCACACACGGTTAATGCGCGAGGCGGTAGAAATTCATCGATGCCGCGCCCTCGGCGTGCAGCTCCATCGCCGGAACCGCCGGCGAATAGGTACGGCTCGTAAGTGCCGCCTCGCCGCCATTTGCAAAAATCTCGACCATCGTAGTGTCCGAAAGCACGCGCAGGTCGCGAAGCTCGCTGAGCTCAATCGACCTCTGGTCGCGCCCATAGCCTTCGTCACCCATGTCGAGGGTAAGCATCCCGTCTGCATAGCGCACAAAGACACCCTTGCGGATTTCGAGCTCGACCATCTTGGCGCCCTCGCAGGAAACCACAAGATCAAACAGGCGGCCCGGCTCCTCAACGGTTTCACCGCCTATCGCGCGAACGCAGTCACCGCGCATCCTCTCAATCTCGTGCGCCGGCCGCTGGCAGAGCTTACCATCGCGTATGCTCAGCTCTCGCGGCACCGTCAACGCGCACTGCCACCCGCGCGCCACCGTCGGGTTTTCTGCCGTCGCGTCGGGGCAACCCGACCATCCGATCATCAAACGCCGGCCTGCAGTATCCTCAAAGGACTGCGGAGCATAGAAATCAAAACCGGCATCGACCATCGGGGGCATGCCCTGCCCGACGATTTTAAAGCTCGGCGCCTCCCAATCGGCCTCGATGGAGAACCACACGCACTGATGCGGATTGCGGTAATGCCAACCATCGGCAGGCACACCCTGCGGACAGCAAACGAGAATAAGCTCGCCATCGAGCTCAAACAGATCGGGGCACTCCCACATAAAGCCAAACTTCTCGTCCAACTCAATGCGCGTCGCATAGCTCCAGTCCTCAAGATTGCGCGAGGTATAGACAAGCACGCACCCGCGATCGTCTTTCGTACGAGCGCCGAGAACCATGTAGTAGATACCGTCGTGTTCAAGGATCTTGGGGTCGCGCACGTGCGTACCGATATCGTCGGGGTAATCGACCGGCCCAACAGCTATGCGCTTCTCGCCCAATTCGTCGGGATTCTCGGCAACCATATGAATCTGGTTTTGCTCACGGCCCGTCAACACGTAGTCGTAATCATCGCGGTCAAAATGCTTAACGTTGCCGGTATAGAAGTAGTGAATCTTGCCATCACGTACAAAGGCAGAACCAGAATACGCTCCACTCGAATCCAAATCGGAATCGGGGAACAACACGGGGCCGCGATTCTCGTACGTCACAAAATCCTTTGTCGTCAGATGGTTCCAAAGCACTGGACCGCCATGCGCAGCATCGAACGGATCGTATTGATGATAGATGTGATACGTATCACCAATCTGAACCAAACCGTTGGGGTCGTTGAGCCAGCCAAGCTCAGGCTCCACATGGAACAAAAGCCTATCGGGGTCGGACGCGATGCGAGCCGCCGTCTCATCCTGTCCAGCTCGCCACTGCTCATAGTCCGCACGCATCACCTTGTTTTTTTGATTAAACATCGCCATTGACCTTCTCGTCTATGGGAAAGGACGCTCGACTCACACGAGCCGAACGCCCTTCCTCAAATGGACTTATCCTCAGATTACGCTGAACGGCTCAACTAGAAGCTGACATCGAAGCCAGCGCCAGCGCCCTCTTCATCAGTGGTCGGCACGCCCTTTGCCTTGTTGTAGGCAAAGATCAAGACGATCGGCACGATAAAGGCGATGAGATTGCCAGCCACATACCACATGAGCGTCTCGGGCGTGACGATGAGCAGGCCAAGCACGCCGGTCAGACCCTGACCGATGGCGCGCACCTCAAAGAGCTTCACGAAGGCACCGCCGCAGCCTGCACCGATGCAAGCGCAGATGAACGGGATGATCGAGTAGCGCATGTTTGCAGCGAAGATAGCGGGCTCGGAGATTCCGACCAGCGTCGGGATAAAGGACGACATGCAGATGTTGCGCTCTTTGGAATGCTTCTTATGAATGAGGTACATGCCGATGGCGCCGCCGCCCTGGGCGATAATGGAAACCGACCAGATGGCCTGGATGTAGTTGAAGCCAGTCGTGGCGACGAGGTTTGCCTCGATACCCTGGATGAACTGATGCGTACCGGTAACGACAAGCGGCTGCAGGAACGCGGCGAAGACAAAGGCACCAAAGACGCCCATCCTGTTGTACAGGATATCGATTACGCCGCCGAGGACGTCGCCGATCAGGTTGCCGAGCGGGCCGAACACGGTGAACAGGGCGACGTTAGCAAGAATCAGGGTAACGGTCGGGACAAAGACGAACGAAACGACCTCGGGGATGTACTTCTGGGCAATCTTTTCGACCTTGGCCATAAACCAGGCAGTCAGGATTGCAGGGAACACGCCGCCCTGGAAAGCAACCATGGGAATGGATAGCGGACCAAAGTTCCAGTACTCAGCACCCGTCGGGTCCATAACGAACGTGTTGCGGTTCATAAGGCTCGGGTGAACCATGACGATACCGACGAGGATGCCCAGGATCGGGTTACCGCCAAAACGCTTGACCGCGCTGTACATAACCAGGACAGGCAGGTAGTCGAACGTGGTGGCGATAATGGCAAAGAAGCTTGCGAGGTTCTTGAGGAACTCGCTGTGATCGGCGAGGCTGCCTTCCATGCCAAAGAGGCCGTTGGCAACGATCAGCGACTTAAGGCCGATGATGATTGCAGCGCCGACGAAGGCAGGAATGATGGGGATAAAGATATCCGAGAATACCTTGAGGACCGAGAAGAACTTGCCCTTCTTGTCCGCCTCGGCGCCCTTGACCTCGGAAGCACTGATCTCCTTAACGCCCGTCAGAGCCATAAACTCATCGTAAACCTTGTTGACGGTACCGGTACCGAAGATGATCATGAGCTGGCCGCTGTTGTACAGCACGCCCTTGACGCCATCGATGTTCTCGAGCTCGGCCTTGTTGTATTTGCTCGTATCCTTGAGCACCAGACGCAGACGGGTCACGCAATGCGTGGCGCCCTCGATGTTCTCCGGTCCGCCGACGTTGTCGACGACTTGCTGGGACACTGCCTTGTAGTCCATGTTCCTCTCCATTCCTTTTCTAAATCATAAAACGGTTCGTTGCCGCTACAGAGACGCGATCGTTGCGTTTGCGCACTTGAGCGCACCGTCGGTGACGGTAAGCGCCACACCCTGGCCCTGCTTGTTGCAGAAGCGAGCGTTGAGCGCAACATCATCGACAAAGATGGTCGCGATGTCGTCGTCGACGACCAGACGCACATGGTGAGTGCCCTCGCCCTTAAAGAACAACGGACGCTCGAGGCCCATGTTGTTGACCTGGAACCACGGATACTGGGGGGCCGCCGTAAACTCGAGTTTGCCCTCACGCAGGTTGGCGCGGAACTCATAGGCAAGACCGGACTCGGCGTCCTCGGCAAGCTTCACCGAGAAGCCGGCAGCGTCACCGGCGAGCTCGATGTCGGCGTCGAGCATATAGGTAGAACCGGCATCCGCGGCGAGCACCTGCTCGACCTTGCCCGACTCGCACGAAAGCTCAAAGGCCTCGACTGCCTTAGCCTCGCCAAAGGCGCCAAGCATGCTGTCGGGAAGCTTGGTGCCGAGCGTTCCGTCGGCACGCTGAACGATCTCGAGAGGCATAAAAGTGCCACCCCACAGGTAAGAGCTGGGGTCGCCGCCCTCGTCGCGCGTAGGAACCCAACCAAAGAGAACGCGGCGCTCGCCGTCAAATGCGGTACGTGCAGCATAGTACGCGCGGCCATCGAAGGAATCGTCCGCAGGAGTGATCCAAGGACCGTTGATAGAGCGAGACATGCGGTAACGGGTCTTGTTGCCATCACTGTACTCAGAGAACACCAGATACCACCAGTCGCCCATCTTAAAGAGATCAGGCATCTCAAACATGGTGTACAGGCCCGGGTTCCACCAGTCGCCCTGGAACTCCCAGTTGGTCAGATCCTTGGAGGTGAACTTGACCAGGCGGCCGGTCATCAGACGCTTGTCCTCGCCCACACGCGTGCCGAGGATGAGCATGTACTCTTCGTTCTCCTCATCCCAAAGCACAAAGGGATCGCGCCAGTTGCGGTCATCGTAACCCTCCTGGGGCGGAAGCAGCGTCTCGGCGATGTTCTTCTCCCACTTGACGGCGTCGTCGCTCGTTGCGTGAAGAAGAACCTGCTTCATCAAACGTGCGCGGACCTTATCGCGATTGCAACCAGTGTAGAGCGCATGGTACTTGTCGCCCACCTTAAACACCGTGCCGGCATAAATGAACTGGTCGACTTCCTCGTCGCCGCCGCGCTCAAGGCTCTCGCCAAAGTCCTTGTAGTTGACGAAATCCTTGGTCGTAGCGAGTGCCCAGCCAAACGGCTCTCCGAAAGGTTCGGGGTTACGCGTGTCACGCTGATGATAGAGATAGAACGTGCCGTCCTCGCCGTACGGCATGATGTCGCCTACCCAAATTCCCTCAGGCTGGTAATAAACCTTGTGCATCCGAGACTTCCTTTCCCACGAGATACTAACTCGGTACAACTGCAAGATATGTCAATCGTTTTCATATGTCAAACGTTTTCACATCAATACGTCTTTTCGCAGTTCCAGTCGTCGGCAAACGGTTGACATATGCCGGCGAACGGTCATCAGAAACGTTCGAGGGATTCTTTTGGCTCGGAATGAACTAGGCGGTTTTGCCCTCGATAAGTTCGACGGGAAGCTTGATATTCGATTCGGGCTTTTCACCGTTAACAAGAGCGATGATGGATTGCGCCGCGAGCTCTCCGATGCGATCGATATCTTGACGTACGGTTGTTAAGTCAGGCATAAACGTCATAGTGCGGCGGGCGCCATCCGCGCCCACGACCTTAATATCATCCGGAGCGCTCAAGCCGCGCTGCTTCATAACGTTGAGGCAGATGGCCGCCATCGTGTCGTCTCCCGCAAAGATGCCGTCAATATCGGGGTTCTCATCGAGGATCTTCGCAACGACCGCACTCTTTTCGTCGTCGGACTTAACGAACTCGACCTCGCGGACAAGCGCGGGCAAACCGGCCTGCTCCACAACATCGTAGTAGGCATCGGTACGCTTATTGGCAGGCATACGCATGCGGCTATTGTTGCGCAGGCACAAGATACGCGAACACCCGTCATCGATCAGGCGACGCGTGGCAAGTTCGCCGATGCTATAGCTGTCGCTCGCAATCTGAACAGAGGCCTCGCCAAGGTCGCAGTCGATACCAACCAGGCTCAAGCCCATCTCGGCATACGCCTCGGCACCGATATTGAGGGAGTTGACGATGACGCCGTCGACCATATTGCGGCGGAGCATGTCAATATAGGAACGCTCAAGATCAGGTCGATTGGCGCTGTTGCACAGCAACATCTTAAAGCCGTTTTCCGCCAACGTGCGCTCGACCGCCTGCACAACCTGAGCATGGAACGGGCTGCTCACAAAGGGAACGATCATGCCGATAAGGTTCAGGCGACCGTTGAGCATGGCACGGGCGATATCGTTGGGCGTATAGTTGATGCGCTCCATCGCGGCATGGACCTTATCGCGGGTTTCTTGGCTAATATAGCCGCGATTATTAAGCACGCGAGATACCGTAGTGGGCGAAACCCCCGCCACCGCTGCAACTTCCTTGATGCCAGGCTTAGCAGAATCCTTAGAACGAGCGCCCTCGCGAGCCATAGCACCCTCCCCCATCAACATGTCATACGTTTACATACGAACAAAGCATACCCCAACAACAGCGGGAAGACGGTAACAGTACAAGTAAGTAAACGACTCATCCAAATAATTAGGAGAGTTTCGCCTAAAGGGTGACTACACAGGACCCCGCCGGGGCTGCTTGGGCTACCTCCCAAAATATTCCGCAGGACGCAAGAAGCCCTCGCCGCACGAAGTGCGCAGCGAGGGTTTCTTGCATGTCCGAGGACGTTTTGGGAGGTAGCCCAAACAGCCCCGGCGATCCTGCGGGAGTTAAATCCCTTTAGAACTTGTCGTGGAAGGTACGCGCAATGACCTCGTCCTGCTGCTCCTTGGTGAGCGTGTGGAAGTTCACGGCATAGCCGGAAACGCGGATGGTCAGCTGCGGGTACTTCTCGGGGTGAGCCTGAGCGTCGAGCAGCGTCTCACGGTTGAAGACGTTGATGTTCAGGTGGTGGCCACCCTTCTCGGCGTAAGCGTCGAGCATGTGGACCAGGTTATCGGCCTGAGTCTCGGAAACTTCAGAAACCTTCATAATGTGTCTCCTTCGATTAATAGGCGCCGGCCGAAACCGGCGCACTAATCAGTAATCGTTATTGTTAGTATAGCACTAACAATAGTTACTCGCCCAGCTGATCAAGGTCGATATCGCCAAAGAACACCTGGTCCTCCTTGCCGAGCGCACTCGGGATGATGGAGAAGGTGTTGGAGATGCCGTCCTGAGCATCGCGGAACGGGAGCTTGGAAACCGAAGACAGCGAAGCGATGGCGCCGTGGCTATCGCGCTTGTGCATGGGGTTAGCACCCGGGGCGAACGGCTGGCCAGCCCTGCGGCCGTCGGGCGTGGAGCCGGTCTTCTTACCGTACACGACGTTGGAGGTAATGGTCAGAACCGAGGTCGTGGGCACGGAGTTGCGGTAGGTGTCGTTCATGCGGATGTACTCCATGAACTGGTGCACAACGTCGTGAGCAATCTGGTCGACGCGGTCGTCGTCGTTACCGTACTTGGGGAACTCGCCCTCGGTCTCGAAGTCGACGATGATGCCGTTCTCGTCACGGACGGGGTGAACCTTGGCGTACTTGATGGCGGACAGGGAGTCAGCCACGACGGAAAGGCCAGCGATGCCCGTAGCGAACCAGCGGTGCACGTGCTTGTCGTGCAGAGCCATCTGGATGCGCTCGTAGCAATACTTGTCGTGCATGTAGTGAATGATGTTCAGCGAGTTGACGTACACGCCAGCGAGCCACTTCATCATGTCGTTGTACTTGGCCACAACGTCGTCGTAATCGAGCGTATCGCCCTCGACGGCGCGATACTTGGGGCCGACCTGCTTCTTGGAGACCTCGTCAACACCGCCGTTGAGTGCGTAGAGCAGGCACTTGGCAAGGTTGGCGCGGGCGCCGAAGAACTGCATCTCCTTGCCGATGCGCATGGAGGACACGCAGCAGGCAATGCCGTAGTCGTCGCCGTGATAGACGCGCATGAGGTCGTCGTTCTCGTACTGGATCGAGGAGCTGGCGACGGAAGTCTTGGCGCAGAACTTCTTGAAGTTCTCGGGCAGACGGGTCGACCACAGAACGGTCATGTTGGGCTCGGGGCTGGTACCCATGTTCTCGAGCGTGTGCAGGTAGCGGTAGCTCATCTTGGTAACGAGCGTACGGCCGTCAACACCCATGCCGCCGATGGACTCGGTGACCCACTGCGGGTCGCCGGTGAACAGGGCCTGGTACTCGGGAGTACGGGCGAACTTGACCATGCGGAGCTTCATGATGAAGTGATCCACGAACTCCTGGATCTGCTCCTCGGTGAAGGTACCGTTGGCAAGGTCGCGCTCAGCATAGATGTCGATGAACGTAGAGGTACGGCCGATGGACATAGCGGCGCCGTTCTGCTCCTTGACGGCAGCAAGGTAGGCGAAGTACATCCACTGGATGGCCTCCTGCGTGTTGGTAGCAGGGTTGGAAATGTCGAAACCATAGGTCTCGGCCATCATCTTGAGCTCGCCGAGGGCGCGGATCTGCTCCTGCAGCTCCTCACGATCGCGGATGTTGTCGGCGGTCATGACCGTCGGGGTGGAAGCCTTCTGGGCCTCCTTGTCCTTAATCAGGTAGTCGACACCGTACAGGGCAACACGACGGTAGTCGCCGATGATGCGGCCGCGGCCATAGCCATCGGGCAGACCGGTGATGATGTGGGCCGAGCGGCAAGCACGCATCTCGGGGGTGTAAACATCGAAGACGCCGGCGTTGTGAGTCTTGCGCTCGAAGGTGTAGCGCTCGACAACGCTCTCGTCGACCTTGTAGCCGTGCTGGCTGGCAGCCTGGCAAGCGATGCGGATACCGCCGTTGACGTGCAGAGCGCGCTTGAGCGGCTTGTCGGTCTGGAGGCCGACGATGGTCTCCTTCTCGCGGTGGGCGTTATCGATGTAGCCAGCGGGGTGGCTCACGATACCCGTGACGATCTTGGTGTCCATATCGAGGACACCGCCCTGCTCGCGCTCCTTAAGCAGCAGGTCGAGAACCTCGCCCCACAGCTCCTTGGTACGCTCGGTCGGGCCGGCGAGGAACGACTCGTCGCCCTCATAGGGGGTGTAGTTCTTCTGGATGAAGTCTCGGACGTCAACCTCTCCCGTCCAAATGCCTTCCTTGAAGCCTTCCCATGCCTCCTGCATTGTGTAACCACGCTCCTAGTTACGTGTAATGCGGCGCTCTCTCACACCGCTGCTTATTGAATTCTTGAATTTTCGGCTTGCACTACCGGCTTCTTCCGTTCTTCACCACACGTTGGTGCAGGAAAAACGTTTGTCCACCTTGGAACTACAACCCAAAACCCAAGATTTCACCCGTTTGAGAAGGATAACATAGCGACCCTCTCCATCTGGGCTGTTATATGTTTCTTTTTTTATATCATAAGGGCGTTTTTTACAAACCCGCAGGAAATGCGAGCGTGAACAACTACCGTTCACCGATTTGTTTAGTTTTTTCCTTGCCTTTGTACGACGTTCACTCTAGCTGTTATGCCAGCTTTAGCAGGGTAAAGTGCCTCTGAGTGGGCTTTAGGACGTGCTCAGAGATCTACCCCTAACTTTGCTGATACCGACGGTGTACGGAGGTCGCCTAAAGGTTGTTTTCTAGGCATGTCCCAAAATCTACCGTATAGGGTGCGCGTGCGGGGGTATCATCTTTCACCGAAAATAGTTTCTATTGTTAGGGGTTTTCGGTGGAAGATACCGATTTCCGTGAACTTGGGCGTCAGCTCCTTACCGAGTTCGGCAGCATGCATCAGCGCATTTCGCGCTTTGCGGACAAAGCCCTCGGCGGCGAGATGGCCGTCATGCGCGCCCTCATACTCGCCGGCGGTTCGCTCACGCCGAGCGAACTCGCTGATCGCGCCTGGGTCTCGAGTGCCCGCATCGCCAATATCCTACGCGCTCTCGAAGCCAAGGGCTGGGTCGAGCGCGAGCACTCAAAGACTGACCGTCGTCGCGTACACGTCATAGTGACCGACAAGGGATTCCAGGATCTCGAAATCAAACGCCGGGAATTCGAGAACCGCACCGCGGCTTTCCTCGAGCAGCTCGGCGAAACAGATACCCAAGAGATGGTGCGCCTTCTTAGACGTGCCAACGAAATTATCGACCGCAATCAAGAAAGGAGAGATGCCGAGTGAGGATTCTCAAGCTCTTTAAAAAGCATGTCCTGGCACTGTTCGCAGCTATCGTACTTATCGTAATCAGCTGCAACGCCGATCTGGCACTGCCTACCTATATGAGCGACATCGTCGACGTGGGCGTGCAGCAAGGCGGCATCACCTCGCCCGTGCCCGACACCATTCGCGCCGAATCGCTCGACGACCTTGAACTCTTTATGAGCACCAAGGACGCCAAAGCTGTGGAGGCCGTGTTTAGCAAGGCTGACAAAAATGGCATTCGAACGTATAAGGGTACCGAGGAAGAGCGTGCCGATGGAGGCAAGATTGCCGACATTATGAGCCTGCCCGAAACTGTCGTCCTTTCGCTCAACCAGGGCATTGACGCCAACTCCATGGGCGACATGATGGGCTCGTCCAGCGAGAAAGACAACAACGCTGCCCAGGCCATGCCCACGCCCGAGCAAATGGCAGCGATGACGCCCGAGCAGCTCGCCGAGATGCAGCAGAAGGCCGCAGCGGCGCAGAATATGCAAAAGCAGATCGACGCCGACGGCGGTAAGATCACCATGAAGGGTCTGCGTCTAGGCGTTGAAGGCGGCCTAATCGACCAGGGCAAGCTCGTCGAGGGCGCCAACGATATGGCGGACAAAATGGGCTCCATGTCGGGCTCCATCGTGACCCAACGCGCCGTGAGCTATGTGCAGGACGAGTACAAGGCACAGGGCATCGACCCCGCCGACGTGCAGAACGCCTACCTGGGCCGCATGGCGACCACGATGTTTGGGCTGTGTCTGGTGTCGCTGGTCGCCACCATCCTGACCGGTGCCGTTGCTTCGCGCACTGCCTGCTCCATCGCCCGCGACCTGCGCCGCGAGACCTTCAACAAGGTTATGCACTTCTCGCCGGCCGAGGTGGGCAAGTTTAGCCAGGCCTCGCTCATCACCCGCTGCACCAATGACATTCAGCAGATCCAGATGGCCGCAACCCTGTTTATCCGCATGTGTCTGATGGCCCCCGTCATGGGCATCGTCGCCGTCATGCGCGTCCTGGCCAACCATACCGGCCTGGAGTGGACCATCGCCGTTGCCATCATCGCGGTCTCGGCCGTCGTCGGCGTGCTCATGGGCCTCACCATGCCCAAGTTCAAAAAGATGCAAAGTTACGTGGACCGCGTGAACCTTACCGCCCGCGAGCTGCTCGACGGCCTTATGCCTATCCGCTCGTTCAAGCGCGAGGAGCATGAGCTCGAGCGTTTTGACAAGGCTTCGCTCGACCTGATGACCACGCAGCTCTACACCAACCGAGCCATGAGCTTTATGATGCCGCTCATGATGCTCGTCATGAACTGCGTCACTGTGCTTATCGTCTGGTTTGGCGCGCAGGGCGTGTCCGACGGCGTGATGCAGGTCGGCAACATGATGGCGTTCATCTCCTACACCATGCAGATCGTCATGGCGTTTATGATCCTCACCATGGTTTCGGTCATCCTGCCCCGCGCCGAGGTCGCAGCCGAGCGCGTGGAAGAGGTCATCACCTGTCCCACGAGCATCAACGACCCTGTCTCACCCAAATTGCCTGCTGCCAGCGCGCCGCGCGGTGAGCTCACCTTCCGTGACGTGAGCTTCCAGTATCCCGATGCCCGCGCCGACGTCATTAGCGGCGTAAACTTCACCACGCACGCCGGCCAGATGCTCGGCATCATTGGTTCCACGGGCTCGGGCAAGTCCACGCTTGTACAGTTGATTCCGCGCCTGTACGACGTCACGGGCGGCAGCATTTCGCTCGACGGCATCGACGTGCGCGACATGACCCTCTCTGAGCTGCGCCGCCGCATCGGTTATATTCCGCAGCAGGGTCGTCTGTTCTCGGGTACCGTCGAGAGCAACCTCAAGTTTGCCGGCGACATGGTGAGTGACGAGGATATGCGCCAGGCAGCACACGTCGCCCAGGCGGAGGACTTTATCGCCGAGCGCGAGGACGGATACGACTCCCCCATTAGCCAGGGCGGCTCCAATGTCTCGGGCGGTCAGCGCCAGCGTCTGGCCATCGCCCGCGCGTTGGCCAAAAAGCCCGAGGTCGTGGTGTTCGATGATTCGTTTAGCGCCCTCGACTACAAGACCGACGCGCGCCTGCGCGAAGAGCTGGCCAAAAACGTCACCGACGCCGCGCTCGTGGTCGTGGCCCAGCGCATCGCGACCATCATGCACGCCGACCAGATCATCGTGCTCGACGACGGCCACGTGGTGGGCACCGGTACGCACGAGGAGCTGCTGCGCAGCTGCCCGGCGTACCTGGAGATCGCACAGTCGCAGCTTTCCGCCGAGGAGCTGGGGCTTACCCAAGAAGAAATTGCAGCCGTCACGGAAGGAGGCGAGCGCTAATGGCAGACGAGACCAAGACCCAAATTCCCAAGCCCACCCGTCAGCGTGGACCCATGGGCCGCATGGGTGGCATGCGCCGTGGCGAAAAGGCCAAGGACTTTAAGGGCACCATGAGGCAGCTGCTCGGCTATATCGGCCAGCACAAGATTGCCGTGTTTGCCGCCGTCGCCTTTGCCGTGTGCTCGGTCATCTTTAACATTGTGGGGCCCAAGGTGCTCGGCCAGGTTACGACCAAGCTGTTCGAAGGCCTGGTCGCCAAGGTCAACGGCACCGGCGACGTTGACTTTGACTGGATCGCCAAGACGCTCGGCTTTTTGCTCTGCCTGTATCTGGCGAGCTCTGTCTGCAGCCTGGTCCAGGGCTGGCTCATGACCGGCGTCACGCAAAAGATCTGCTACCGCATGCGCAAGGAAATCGCCGCCAAGATTGCCGTCGTGCCGATGAGCTACTTCAACGGTCACAGCAAGGGCGATGTGCTCAGCCGCATCACCAACGACGTCGATACACTCGGCCAGTCGCTCAACCAGAGCGTGACGCAGCTTATTACGTCCGTCACGCAGATTATCGGCGTGCTCGTCATGATGCTGTCGATCAGCCTGCCGCTCACCGGCGTCACCGTGCTCACGCTGCCGGCAGCCGCAATTATCTTGATGGTGATGATTCACTTCTCGCAGCCGTACTTCCGCGAGCAGCAGCAGGTCCTGGGCGCCGTCAACGGCATTATCGAGGAAGACTTTGCCGGCCAGAATGTCATTCAGGTGTTCGACCGCGCCGAGGCCTCGATCGAGGAGTTCGACCGTCAAAACGACCGCCTCTTTATTAGTGGCTGGCGCTCGCAGTTCCTGTCGGGCCTGATGATGCCGCTTATGAGCCTGGTGGGCAACATGGGCTACGTGGGCGTCGTCGTGGTGGGCGCACAGCTCGCGCTGACCGGCAATGCCACGCCCGGCGACATCCAGAGCTTTATCCAGTACGTTCGCAACTTTACGCAACCCGTGCAGCAGCTGGGCAACGTGAGCAACACGATGCAGTCGATGGCCGCTGCCACCGAGCGCGTCTTTGAGTTCCTGGCCGCGCCCGAGGAGGAGCAGAAGGCCGACGCGCAGATTCCCGAGAAGCGCCCCGGTCACGTGGAGTTCGACCACGTCAAGTTTGGCTACACGCCCGACAAGACCATCATCCACGACTTTAGCTGCGAGGCGCAGCCCGGCCAGACCATCGCCATCGTCGGGCCCACCGGCGCCGGCAAGACCACGCTCATCAAGCTGCTGCAGCGCTTCTACGATGTGGACGACGGTTCGCTGCGCGTCGAGGGCATCGACGTGCGCGACTGGGACCGCGCGGCGCTGCGCGGCGAGTTTGCCATGGTGCTGCAGGATACCTGGCTGTTTAACGGCACCATCCGCGAAAACATCCGCTACGGACGCCCCGATGCGAGCGATGCCGAAGTCGAGGCCGCCGCACGCGCCGCACGCTGCGACCACTTTATCCATACGCTCGCCGGCGGTTACGACTTTATGATCAACGAGGAGGGCACCAACCTGTCGCAGGGTCAGCGCCAGCTCGTGACCATCGCCCGTGCCATTTTGGCCGACCGTCCGGCGCTGATTTTGGACGAGGCGACCTCCAACGTTGACACTCGTACCGAGGAGCTTATTCAGCGTGCCATGGATGCGCTAATGCAGGGCCGCACGAGCTTTGTCATCGCGCACCGCCTGTCCACGATCCGCAACGCCGACGTGATCCTGGTGATCCGCGACGGCGACATCGTCGAAAAGGGCACGCACGACGAGCTGCTCGCCCAGGGCGGCTTCTACGCCGACCTGTACAACTCGCAGTTCGACGAGGCGGCGTAAAACCGGCGGCAAACAACCGCAATGCCCAAAAACGGGGGCGCAGAATGAACTGCGCCCCCGTTTTGTGTCCTTTGGGTCTCGAAACGCCTCCCCTGGGGCCTGATTGACGCTCTCCCTCAAGGCCCCGTGGGCAAAAAATGGCAAATATGAGTACTGTCATCTTTTTAGTAACAGCCAAAACTGCCCAAACGACGTCTTTGCGGCCTAGACATGCCTTCAAATTGATCAAAACGCCCGGTAGCATGCTTCTGTGTGCCAACGTTAATGAACATATTTACTGTTGTGTCTATTATCTTGTAAGGTCGATATGATACTAAGCTAGCAACAGTACTCATATTTGCCATTTTTTGTCCACGGGGTATGCCGCAGAAGATCCAACTTGCTCCAGCGTGCCGTACGCCAGTCCTCCCCTTCCGGCGAGTGCCGACATTTCCCCAGATAAAACCGACCAAAATAAACCTGTCCCTTTTTGGCAGGTTTCGGGGTGACAAGGGCTTGCACTTTAGCGTGCGACAGCGGATAATGCCGAACACTCGACAATACGCTTATTGTTCTTTCTATAGATTGAGGAGGCCCCGCATGGCCATGGATTTCAAACGCAGGCTGCCGATCCCCATGGAGATCCGCGAGGAGATGCCGCTTTCCGCCGAGCTTACTGCCAAAAAGCAGGCATTTGACGCCGAGGTCGCCAAAGTCTTTACCGGCGAGGACGCGCGCAAGGTACTCATCATCGGCCCGTGCTCTGCCGACCGCGAAGATTCGGTGCTTGAGTACATGAACCGGCTGGCCAAGGTCGCCGAAGAGGTCAAGGACAAGCTCATCATCATTCCGCGCGTCTACACCAACAAGCCGCGCACCAAAGGCACCGGCTACAAGGGTCTGCTGCACAACCCCGACCCCGAGGCGCCCGATGACCTGCTCGAAGGCGTTAAGGCCATTCGCCACATGCACCTGCGCGTCATCGAGGAGACCGGTTTCTTTACCGCCGACGAGATGCTCTACCCGTCCAACTACCAGTACCTCGTCGACCTGCTGAGCTACGTCGCCGTAGGCGCCCGCTCGGTCGAAAACCAGGAGCATCGCTTAGTATCGAGCGGCATTTCGGTGCCTGTGGGCATGAAGAACCCCACCGCCGGTTCCACCACCGTCATGCTCAACTCCATCTACGCCGCCCAGGCACATCAGAGCTTTATCTTCCGCAACTGGGAGGTTGAATGCGACGGCAATCCGCTCGCACACGCCGTCATGCGTGGCTACATCGGTCTCGACGGTCGTACCTACCCCAATTACCACTACGAGCACCTGGAGCGCCTGGCCGAGCGCTATACCGAGCATGCCGGCTATGCCAACCCGGCAGCGGTCATCGACTGCAACCACGACAACTCGGGCAAACGTCCGCTGGAGCAGTATCGTATTTGCAAGGAGGTGCTCGACAGCTGCCGCCGCAATGAGTCCATCTCTAAGCTAGTCAAGGGCTTTATGATCGAGTCCTACCTGGAGGACGGCAATCAGCCGGTCGACGGCGGCGTCTTTGGCAAGTCGATCACCGACCCGTGCCTGGGCTGGGAAAAGACCGACTACCTCATCCACGAAATCGCGGAGCGGGTGTAGGTTACGGCGTTTGGTAAAACGCCGTAACCGGCCGACGCTGCGCGGGTCGCATTTGAACAATCTGACGTTCAACTTCAAGGGCGCGACCAGAAGGTCAGCGCCCTTTCGTTTCACGTCACCTTGTCTCAAATGCGACCCGCTCGCTGTCCGTCCTCTAACCGCGGCGTTGTCTTGCTCCGGATGTAGCAGTTAGGGACGCTCCTTTTCTACCGGCAGTTTGGGACACTCCTTGGGTAGTCGTTGGGGACATTCTTGTTTGACTAGTCGTTTAAGAACGTCCCCAACGACTATCACTCTGTCAAACATGCCCTCGGGTCGCACGTTTCCCTTCGAATCGATCATACAAGCCCCCCAATCTGTTCGGTTTCCCCAGATTGTGAGCCCGCATACCCAAGCCGCACGGCCCGCCGTTCAGCTGAAACCACCTACCAAAAAGGGACAGGTTAATTTGGGCAGCTTTTATCTGGGCAAACGTCCAAACCGCCGCAAGGGAGCTGCCTTCCCTCGTGGCGGTCTTCTAGCAGAAAAACAAAGTGAGTAGGCTTTTTGCAGAAGGCCAAGCACGCCCTAAAACGCCACAGCTCTGACCTGCGGTTTCATCGATCATTTGTCGCAATGTGCTCGGCAGGTTCAAAAAAGTCTACTCACTTGTATCTGAGACGCACCAGATTGGCAAAAACCGCCGCGAAAGGGTCCCTGGTCCCTTCGCGGCGGTCATACGCCTCTGATTTTGCGACGATTTTGCCCGCTTGTTACTCGCTGTAACGGGTGGCGATGGCAGCTTGTACCATGCCGGTGCTCATGAGATAGGTCACCAGGAAGTAGCCACCATAGGCTGCCAGGAAGATTGCACAGGTGAGGGCCACGGTGCCGCCGATGCTCATATTTCCGAAAATGCTCACCAGCTCGATGATCACCTTAAGTGCCACAAAGGAGTGTGCCAGGCCCACTGCCAGCGGGAACAGGAAGAATACCGCTTGCTGCGCCATCACCGAATGGCGAATCTGGCGGTCGTCGCAGCCGATCTGTGCCAGCACACGATAGCTGCGGCTGCCGTCGGCCACGTTGGAGAGTTGCTGGATCGACAGAATCGCCGCGCATGCAACGACCAATACAAAGCCGATGTAGATGGCTAGGTAGCTAATAAGACCGTTCATTTGCGCTGCTTGCACGTACATCTCGGAGCGTGTGATGAAGGTTCCCCACGACCCCGGCTCCTTGCCGTCAACGAGCAGATTGTCGAGCACAGTGCATTTAATACTCTCGTCTGCCTCGGTCGTATCCATCCCCTGTTTGTAGTTAACGAGCAGGCTACTGGAATACGGCTGCAGATTAAGTTGGGACAACAGCTCGTCGGCAACGACGACGGTACCCGGATTACTGCCCATCGCCGAGTTGGCGATGGCCGCCGTATCTTCGTCCGACTTATCGGCTGCGGGCTTGAGTGTATGCCCGCCCAAGGTGAGGGTATGGCCGCCGGCCATGTATTTGGTGTACAGGTCGACCAGCTCGCCGCCCATATCACACGTGAGCAGATACTGGTCGTGACCGATGTGCACCGGCTCCTCGCCCATCATCTGGCGCAGTTTGTTGTACTGGCTCGCCGGCGTCACAAACAGACCCATCGCATCGGCATTGCTACCCCCGAACGCCTTGGGAAGCTTTTCGCCCATGATCTTGCACATCTCACTTGGGGTCACCGAAGGATTCGAGCCGCCAACCGGGTAACTCAGATACGAATCGATCTGCACATGCTCACCGGCAATATCGGCGATATTGACCTTCTTGCTGGTCTCGTCGTTGTTGTCCGCCGACTTGCCCTTAATGCCGTCCGCAACGTTATCGGAATCGATACGATCGCCGTGCCATGGATCGCCGTGCCATGCGGGGTACAAATCGACCGTTGTATCGGCCAGCACCATGCGATCGGCTTCAGACGGATTGATGTACTCTTTGTAGTAGTCAAGCGTATCGGGCGTGTAATAGACATACGTCTGAGACACGTCAACAGGGTTATAGCGCTCCAGGTTCTCGTTCATCACGTTGGCAATCGACATACCGCACGTCACCGAGGTGATGGCCAAAAACAGGAGCATCGCGATGACGCCCATCGAAAAGCACACCGTGTTGACCTTGGCCGCAAGCTGGCGCACGGTAAACATGTTGAGGCCGCGCCAATACACGCCGCGCAGGCTCTGCAGCAGCTTGATGAGCATGCCTGAGAGTCCCCAGAACAGGGCAAAGGTGCCCACGGTAACCATAGCGGTCGTAATACCAAACTGGTTCATGGCCTCTTGCAGCTTGCTGTCCGTCGCGGTTAGCGGGAACCCATCACGTAGCAGACGGTAATAGGCCACGCCCACAAGCGCCACGCCCACGGCAAAGATGGCAATCGCAATCCAGGGGTTGCGTGTCTTGATGCTCTCGTTGCGACGCTCGGCACCCATAAGCTCGATAAGTTTGGTACGACGCACGGCGCGAAGGTTCAGCAGTAGCGTGAGCACAAACATCACGAGCATGCAGACAAGGGTCAGGTTGAACGCATGCACCGAGAAAAAGAAGTGGAAATTGGCGATCTGCGTCTTAAAGAGCGAGGCCGTAAAGAACGTCATGAGCTGGGAGAGTCCCACACCCAGCACAATGCCGGCGACAAAGGCGCCGACCGAGACAATCACCGTCTCGAGCGCCATGATCGTGGCGACGCGCCCGCGCCCCATGCCGAGCACCTGGTACAGGCCAAACTCCTTCTTGCGGCGTTTCATGATGAAGTTATTGGCATACACCATTAAAAAGGCCATGACACCGGCCAAAAAGTACGTCAGGTCGCCGAGCATGCTGCCCATTACCCGCGCCAAGCCTTTTTCATCGATTCCGGCGATGTCGACCTGCATCGAGATGGTGTTAAAGGCATAGAAGACCGTGACACCCAGGGTGAGCGTCAAAAGGTAGACGAGGTAGTCGCGGCCGGCGCGGCGGACGTTGCCCCAAGCGAGTTTACAGAGCATCGGAGCCCTCACCGCCCATCATGGCAACGACCTCCATAATGCGGTCGAAGAACTCGCGACGGTCGGTGTCGCCGCGGCGCAGCTCGGTGAAGATCTTGCCGTCGCGAATAAACAGCACGCGGCTCGTGTAGCTGGCGGCAAAGCTGTCGTGCGTGACCATGAGCACGGTGGCGCGTAGGCGGCGATTGAGGGCCTCCAGGCTCTCAAGCAGCAGGCGAGCGCTCTTGGAATCGAGGGCGCCGGTGGGCTCGTCGGCCATGATCATGGTGGGATCGGTGACGAGCGCGCGAGCCGCGGCAACGCGCTGCTGCTGACCGCCGGACATCTGGTAGGGATACTTGTCGAGCACCTGGCTGATGGACAGGCGCGCTGCCACATCCTGCACGCGGGTCGAGATCTCTGCCGAGTTTGTGCGGGCGATGGTGAGCGGCAGGGCGATGTTCTCGCGTGCCGTGAGCGTATCGAGCAGGTTGGAGTCCTGGAAGATAAAGCCGAGCTCCTCGCGGCGGAACTGCGAGAGCTTGGCCTGCTTCATGCGCGTAACGTCCTGCCCGTTGATGCGAATGGTGCCGCTCGTGGCGCTATCGATGGTCGACACGCAGTTGAGCAGCGTCGACTTGCCCGAGCCCGAAGCGCCCATGATGCCAACAAATTCGCCGCGGTTGACGGTAAAACTGACGTCGTTGAGCGCGCGGGTCACGTTGCCCAGCGCTCCATATACCTTTTCGAGATGCGCGACCTCCAGTACCGGGGTCGCCATGTGCGTGGTTTGCATACCGAGTCCTTTCTTGCAATTAGTCTACGGCATCTATAGTCGCAAGAAGACGAGTCGGCTACCATCGATATGGCTTACGCTTGCCTTACCGTTGTGTAAGGCACGGGTAGCTAGCCTGCCACGTCTTGATATTGAGAGAGGACTCCTGTTGAAGACTGTTCATGTTGCCGTTGGGATCATCCGCAAGGAAGGATCTGACGAGCTGCTTGCCGTGCAGCGCGGCTATGGCGACATGCAGGGACTTTGGGAGTTCCCCGGTGGCAAGCTCATGCGCGGCGAGACGCCCGAGGACGCCGTACGCCGCGAGCTCATGGAAGAGCTGCAGGTCAAAGTCACCAACCTGCGTGATTTCTATACCGTTGAGTACGACTACCCCGATTTCCATCTCTCCATGGAGTGCTACTACTGCTCGCTGGCCAAAGAGTCTGGCGAGCCCCAGAAGCATGACCGTCAGCTTGATATCCGCTGGATTCCGCGCACCTCGCTTGCCACCGTTGAGTGGATGCCCGCCGACAAAGGGCTTATCGATGCTCTGATTGAGTTGAAGGAAGATCGGCTTGAGGCCAACGGCACTGCCAACAACGCCGAGGCCACCGCGACCGACGAGCCCGCCACCAAACCCAAGCGCGCACCTAAGCGCCGCAGCAAGAAGCGTCCTAAGCCCGGCCTGCTCGACGGCATCGATACCTCGGACCTCTCCGCTGACGAGCGCGAACTGGTCCGCCGTCGCGCCGCCATCAAAAAGTCCATGAAGGGCAACAAGCGTGCGAACACCAAACCCGAGCTGCTCGTTCGCCAGCGCCTGCGGGCAGCGGGCCTTACGGGTTATCGCTTGGAATGGAAGGTTCCCGGTAAGCCCGACATCGCCTTTCCCGGGCGCAAGATCGCCATCTTCGTCAACGGCTGCTTTTGGCACCGCTGCCCCAAGTGCAACCCTAGCCAGCCCAAGCGCAATGTTGAATTTTGGGAGGCAAAGTTTCGCCGCAACGTCGAGCGCGACCGCGCTGCCATCGACGCGCTTACCCAAATGGGCTGGACGCCCATCACCGTCTGGGAATGTGAGCTCAAGAAAGACCGCATCGATACCACCATGGAAAAGGTCATCGAGCAGGTGCGCGCCGCAGAGCCGCAGCGCTAGGAACGAGCCATCCACACGCCCCACACAGGCGAGCCACATCCGCGCCACAAACCTTAGAAAGCCCTTAAGCTCAAAACCTTTCAAGAGTGTTACTCGATACCTCTGACCTGCGGTTTCATGGTTACATCAAACCCGATTAAGCCTTTCTTTAGCGCTTTCTTATCTGCACTCGCGGCATAATACTGCCAGCGCACGGGACCTAGCAGCACACCCCGAGCGCAATCTTTTGGTGGACATCGAGGAGGCCGCATAAGCATGCATTCTTCCAATAACGCAGCACAGCAGCCATCCCTAACATATGCAAACCTTTTCTCCTTCCCCCCGACACAGAGAAACGGCCTCCTCGACTCCCCCACCACAAAAACCAAACGCTCAACCGACCAGGAACTCAACCTGCGAGCATCCTTCGAAAAGCTCCAAGCATCCCTAAACAAGTCATTCCCCAACCAAGCCCGGGCATACTAACCCCTCATCAACAAAGCGCCCCTCGCGCACCACCCATTTCCGCCCCAACGCCACAAGGGCGATCGAGCAGGGCCGTCCGGAAACGGAAAAGGGCCTATCTCTCAGAACATTCCGCAGGACGGAGGAAGCCCCGCAGCGCGTAGCGCGCAGCGGGGCTTCCGACATGTCCGAGGACGTTCTGAGAGATAGGCCCTTTTCCGTTTCCGGACGGCCCGGTGGAATCAGAGTACCCTTGCTGTTACTCTGCTTTGCCCACAGAGTTGAGGTTGGTCATGCGAATCTTAACCAACTCGGTGATCTCACGCATGCCCTCCTTGGCCGGCTTCTTGGGATCGAAGCAGGCAGGGTTCTCGGCCATGTAGGCCATGAAGCCCTTGGTATAGGCCTGACGCAGCTCGGTGGCGTAGTTAACCTTGCAGATGCCGTTCTTCACAGCCTCGGCAACCTGCTCATCGGGCACACCGGAGGTGCCGTGCAGAACCAGCGGCACGTCGACGGCGTCGCGGATGGCCTTGACCACGGACTGCTCGATGTGCGGATCGCTCGTGTACACACCGTGGCTGGTGCCAACGCCAATTGCGAGGGAGGTGCAGCCGGTACGCTCGACGAACTCCTTGGCCTCGGCCGGATCGGTGTAGGGGCTCTCGCCCTCAACCGCGGGACCGTCGTCCTCCTTGCCGCCAACCTTGCCGAGCTCTGCCTCGACGGGCACGCCCATGGCGCGGCCAGCATCGGCGACGGACTTGGTCAGGGCGATGTTGTCCTCGAAGGACTCGTGCGAACCGTCGATCATAACGGAGGTGTAGCCGGTGCGGAAAGCCTGCATGCAGCGGTCATAGCCATCGCCGTGATCGAGGTGCAGAGCGACGGGCACGGAAGCGCGCTCGGCGGCAGCCTTGACCATGCCGTAGAAGTAGTCCAGACCAGCGGTCTTGATGGTGCCCGGGGTGGTCTGCATGATGACGGGGGACTTGGTCTCCTCGGCAGCGGCCAGAACGGCCATAACAAACTCGAGGTTCTCGACGTTGAACGCGCCGACGGCGTAGTGGCCGGCCTGAGCGTCCTTGAGCATCTTTTCGGTGGTAACAAGTGCCATGAGCGTTTGCTCCTCTCCCTCGCCCGCATCTGGACATCGGGCGTAGTTGTTCACAAGGCGTTTTACCTTGCGTTTTGCTGCGCTCATTGTATGAAATTCAGCGGCTTTACACGCTCGAGATATTGAGCCCATGCAGGTCAATACAGTCGTTTTTGAAAAGTAAACGGAAGGAATTTGAGCCGAGTGGACATGTTCGATATTGAATTTTGGGCGTTCAGCGTCTTTTTTTTATAGAAAAGATAAGTAATCGAAAGGTGTTTTCTTACTCAAAAAGAAAATGAACGAAAATAAACTCAACACAATTCCTACAAATTTAGCCGAGAATGGAGCAGATATGGCCCACGCAACAACCCGAGCTTTCGCCGACGAGCGTCGTTCCGCCATCATGGAGATGCTCGAACATAACGCCTCTGTGCAGGTGGCAGAAATCGCCCAGACCTTTGGCGTATCCTCCGTCACCGCCCGCGCCGACCTGGACGCGCTAGCCGAGTCCGGCAAGTTGCGCCGCACGCACGGCGGCGCCGTGTCGCTCCAGAAGCGACTGACCGTATCCACCCAGGATCGCCGTATCAACGTCAATGTCGCCGCCAAGCAGGCCATCGCGCAAAGCGCCATCGAACTCGTCAGCGACGGTGACACCCTGCTCGTCGACTCGGGCACCACCGCGCTCGAATTTGTCCGCCTGCTCGACCAGCGCGACGGCATCACCGTCATCACGGCCGACATCACCATCGCCGATTATATCGACGAGAGCATGCCCTCGGTCGATGTCGTCATGCTGGGCGGAGCACTGCGCAAAGGTCATCGTTATTTGTACGGTCCGCTCACCATGCAGGCGCTCCAAATAATCCATGCCGATCTGGCCGTCATGTGCCCCGGCGCTTTTGTCCCCCGTTGCGGCTTTACGACCGACTTTCCCCAGATGGCCGAGACCAAAACGGCCATGATCGCCGCAGCCCATCAAAGCGTCGCCCTCATGGACGCCAGCAAGGTTTACGGACGCGGCATGTACCGTTTTGCTGAGCTTGCCGACGTCGGCACCATCGTGATGGACCGTGACCCCGATCATGCCGTCGCCACCTCAATCGCCGAGATCGTCGACAACGCCCGCCCAAATCTCGTCATCGCCGGCGCTTAAACAAAAACCACCACAAAGGTGCCTGTCCCCTTTGTGGTGGTTTGAGCGTTAAAAGTGAGCGTATCGCTACTTGGAGAGCTCGTCAGCGAGGGCCTCGATCTGAGCGCGCGAGGCGTCGTTGAGCGAACCCAGGACAGTCACCTTGTTCTCCGTCAGGGTGATGTCCTTCATGCCCTCGAGCTCCTTGGTCATAACCTTAGCGGCGGCAGGTGCCCAAGAGCCGGCCTCAACGAGCGCCACGGTACGGTTCTGGTAGGCATGCTCGGCGAGCGTATGGATAAAGGTGCTCATAAACGGGAAGATCTCGCCCTGATAGGTGATGGAAGCGAGCACCAGACGGTCATAGCGGAACGCGTCCTCAACGGCCTCGGCCATGTCGTCGCGAGCCAGGTCAAAGACGGAGACCTTCTGGCCGCGAGCCTCGAGCGCTGCGGCGAGCTCCTCGACGGCGGCCTTCAGGTGGCCATAGACGCTCGCGTAGGCAATGGTGATGCCCTCGTCCTCGGGCTGATAGCTCGACCAGATGTTGTAGGTGTCGAGGTAGTAGCCCAGGTTCTCGGTCAGCACGGGGCCGTGGAGCGGGCAGATGATCTGGATGTCCAGGTCGGCGGCCTTCTTGAGCACGGCCTGCACGAACTTGCCGAACTTGCCGACGATGCCAAAGTAGTAGCGGCGCGCCTCGCAGGCCCACCCTTCCGGATCCTCGATGTCATTGGCACCAAACTTGCCAAAGCCGTCGGCACTAAAGAGCACCTTGTCGGTGGCCTCGTAAGAGAACAGCACCTCGGGCCAGTGAACGTTGGGGGCGCCGACAAACGTCAGGCTGTGGCCGCCCAGGTCGAGCACGTCGCCCTCTTTGACGACCATCTTGCGCTCGGGATAATCGGTGCCAAAGTAGTTGACCATCATGCGGAAGGCGCCCATGCTGGCCACAATCTGTGCCTGGGGATAGCGCTCCATAAAGGCGGCGATGCCAGCGGAGTGATCGGGCTCCATGTGATGGATGACCAGGTAGTCGGGCGTGCGGCCGTCGAGCACGGCCTCGAGGTTGCCGAGCCACTCGTCGACAAAACCGCCATCGACCGAATCGGCGACAGCGATCTTCTCGCCCAAGATAACGTAGCTGTTGTATGCCATACCGTTCTCGGACACATCGTACTGGCCCTCGAACAGGTCAATGTCGTGATCGTCAACGCCAATGTAGCGGATATCCTTGGTGATCTCCATCAGGCAAAGCCTCCTAGATAGACAAATGAACCCGTCTATCATAGCACTCGCCCGCATCCCAACAGCTATCTGCCGGCATCCTTACCGATTGTTATTGAAATGCGATAAATCGCCGTTTACCAGCACAAACTATGAGCGCGGTATCGCCGTGCTATGTCGAATGATGAGCTGGCCGGGAATACGAATGGCAACGGTTTTGCCCACCGTACCCGCCTCGGGAACCGCATGCTCAAACACCTCGCGTCCGCGCTGATGCAGATCGAATCGCACGGTCGTGAGCTCGTTGTGCGCGACAAAGTCGTCGAGCGAATCGTCGACGCCCACCACGCTCACGTCCTCGGGCACGCGCAAACCGCTATCACGCAGCGCGGCAATCGCGCCATTTGCCATCTGATCGTTTGCCGCATAGATCGCCGTCATGGTGCGGTCGTGCTCGGCCAGGTACCTGCCGGCTTCGTAACCGCTGTTGGCAGACCAGTCGCCTTCGAGCGGCTCTGCCGGCTCGATGTGTTTACGCTCGAGTGCATCTTGCCAACCGGCGCGACGAAATTGCTCGTCGACTGAGAACGACGGGCCGCCAATATAGCGAATCTGCTCGTGCCCCAGCTCAAACAGGTGATCCATAAGCAATAGCGAGCAGCCGTAATGATCAGAGTCAACTGTGGTCACGCGCGGATGCGCGTACATGGTAACGATGACCGTGCCAATGCCCGGCAGTGGATCAAACGTCTCAAAATCGGGCGCCATGCGACTCATGCCGATAATGATGCCGTCCACGGGCAGCGCGGCCATACGACGCGTGGCCTCGGCAAGCGAAAACTCCTCGGTCTTGGACATCTCGACCAGCGTAATGGCGCAATTATGCTCGCGAGCAGCGCTGGCGATGCCGTCGATCATCGTCAGGTTGCCGAACTTGGTGACATCGTTGACGCACAGGCCGACCGAATGGTAACGGCCGTCGCGCAGCGAGCGACCGGCATAGCTCGGACGAAAGCCAAGCTCTTGCATCGCGGCCTGCACGCGCTGGCGCGTCTGCTCGTTGACGTTAGGCAAGCCGTTGGCAACGCGCGAAACCGTCTGCTGCGAAACGCCAGCAGCGCGAGCGACGTCGGCCATGGAGACCGGACGCGTACCTGTATCGTTGGACGGGCGCCTTGCCACAGGATCACCTTCACCCTTGCGAGATCTGAATAGCGTGAATGCCTGCCCGGGCAGAAATACGCCCCGCGCCGAGGCCCGCTATCGTCGGACGCATGTTAACGTACTCTACTTTTTCTATCTGCATCTTTTCTGCTTTATAAGTCCATACGGCAGTACCGTTCACGGCTGTATTTCTACCGATTACCAGATTCTCAAAAAGTGACAAGCGATGTGTTATGAGTACGTTAACATAGCCCGTAACGTGCGGTATCGTGAACACCTGGTTCATGCCGCTTCAAGTTGTTAACGTACTCATAACGACGCAAAACTCACCCGTGCGCGCCAAGGAAAGGACTCCCATGACCACCCCCGACGAAAAGACATTCGCCACGCTCACCAAGCTGTTTGAGGAGGAGTTTGGCCCCATCGGCGATCGCCAGGTGCTCTATGTGCACGCGCCCGGCCGTTCCGAGATCAGCGGCAACCACACCGACCACGAGGGTGGCCACGTTATCGCCGGCTCGCTCGATGTCGCCGTCGATGGCATCGCCGTGGCAACCGATTCCAACAAGGTCCGCGTTGCCGACGAGGGCTATCCCACGTTTGAGATTGCGCTCGACACGCTAGACGTTCAGGAGTCCGAGAAGGGCACGTCCGCGAGCCTCGTCCGCGGCATGGCCCACGAAATCGCTGCTCTGGGTGTTGAGCCCCAGGGCTTCGACTTCGCCTTCACCTGCTCCGTTCCCTCGGGCGGCGGCCTTTCCAGCTCCGCTGCCGTCGAGGCCGCATACGGTCGTGCCATGGAAACCCTCTGGGGCGCGCCCGCCATTGAGCCCGTCGCGCTTGCGCAGATGAGCCAGCGCACCGAGAACAACTACTACGGCAAGCCCTGCGGTCTGATGGACCAGGCCGCTGTGTGCCTGGGCGGCCTCGCCTACATGGACTTTGAGGATCAGGCTCAGCCTAAGACCCAGAAGCTCGAGCTCAACTTTGAGGATCACGGCTACGCGCTCGTGCTCGTTAAGGTCGGCGCCGACCACGTGGCCGCCACCGACGACTACGCCGCTGTTCCGCGCGAGATGCAGGACGTCGCCGCCGAGTTTGGCAAGGCACGCCTGTGCGAGGTAAACGTGGCGGACTTTGACGCCAAGCTCCCCGAGCTGCGCGCCAAGCTGGGCGACCGCGCCTGCCTGCGCGCCGTTCATTACTGGTACGAGAACGGCCTGGTCGATAAGCGCTGGGCGGCCCTGAACGCCGGCGACATTGACCAGTTCCTGGTCCTGACGCGTGAGTCCGGCGCCAGCTCCGCCATGTACCTGCAGAATGTTGTTGCCAAACTGGGTGCCGAGCAGCCTTCCATGTACGCGCTTGCTCTTGCCGAGCATGTGCTCGACGGCCGTGGCGCCGTTCGTATCCACGGCGGCGGCTTTGGCGGTACCATCCAGGCCTTCGTGCCGCTCGAGCTGGTCGACACCTTCATTGCCAAGATGAACGGCTGGCTTGGCGAGGGCTCTGCCCGCCACTACGCGATTTCTGACAAGGGGGCTTACGCGGCATGGCTGTAATGACTGATGTGCGCGAGGCCGCGCAGGGCCTCATCGAATATGCCATCCACCGATCGATGATCGGCCAGGACGATCGCATCTGGGCATACAACACCGTTCTCGAGTGCATCGGCGCCACGGGGCCGGCACTCGACATGGCCTGGGCACTCCAGGTTGAGAAACTCTCGCTCTTGCACCCCGATACCCTGCCCGACTTTGACCTTGAAGGCACGCTTGCCGCGCTTGCCGAGACTGCCGTTGCCAACGGTGCTGCCGAGGACACGGCGTCGGGCCGCGATCGCATCGCCATGTGCATCATGGGCGCGCTCATGCCGAGGCCTTCGGTTGTAAACGAGGAATTCAATGGGCGTATGGGCGTCAACGAGCCCCGTGCCGCGACCGACTGGTTCTACGGCCTGTGCTGCGACGCCGGCTACGTGCGCCGTGCCGCCATCGCGCGCAACATCAAATGGAGCACCCCCACCAACTGGGGCGATCTTGAGATCACCATCAACCTGTCCAAGCCCGAGAAGGACCCGCGCGATATCGCCGCGGCAGGTGCAGCTAAGAACACGGACGAGAAGTATCCCGCCTGCCAGCTCTGCATCGAAAACGAGGGCTATCCCGGACGCTCCGCCGCAGCCGACGGCGGAGCTCACCCCGCCCGCCAGAATCTGCGCGTTATCCCCATCCAGCTCGACGGCGAGCGCTGGGGCTTCCAGTACAGCCCGTACGCGTACTTTAACGAGCACTGCATTGCCATGAACTCCGAGCATCGTCCGATGCACGTCGACCGCAAGGGCCTGACCTGCCTGCTCGACTTTGTGGACCTGTTCCCGCATTACTTCATCGGCTCCAACGCCGACCTGCCCATCGTGGGCGGCTCGATCTTGTCGCACGACCACTTCCAGGGCGGCGCACACGAGTTCCCCATGATGCACGCCGCCGAGGTCTCGCAGTTTAGCGTACCCGGTTTTGACCAGGTCAGCGGTAGCGTGCTGCAGTGGCCGCTCTCGGTGCTGCGCCTGCGCTCGCATGACCGCGCTCAGCTGCTCGATGCCGCCGAGAAGATTATCCTCGCCTGGCGCGAGTGGAGCGATGAGTCTGTTGGCGTCATCGCGCACACAGCCGATGGCGTGGCGCACAATACCGTGACGCCCGTCATTCGCCGCGTAGACTCCCGCGGCAACGCCGGCGGCGAAATCTACGAGGCCTACCTGGCGCTTCGCTGCAACATCACGACCGACGAGCACCCGCTGGGCGTGTTCCACCCGCATGCCGAGTTTCACCATATTAAGAAGGAGAACATCGGCCTGATCGAGGTCATGGGCCTGGCCATTTTGCCGCCGCGTCTGGTTCCCGAGCTCGGCGCTGTCCGCGAGCACCTGCTGGCGGCCAAAGCCGATACCAGCTACGACCTTGCCGGCGCGCTCGAGGGCGACGACCTCTGCCGTAGCCATGCCGCGTGGGCCGAGGATGTCTATGCCCGCCGCGCCGACGAGCTTACGGCGGATAGCGCCATCGGCATCCTGCACGAGGAAGTCGGCGTAGTGTTTGGCCACGTGCTCGACAACGCCGGCGTCTTTAAGTGGGACGAAGCCGGCCGCGCCGCCCAACAGCGCTTTATCGACTCACTGTAATGATCCCTTGGGGACGGAGGAAAACGGATCATTTCGTCTTCAAGACAACGGCGCCCGCCGGCAACGTCGCCGGCGGGCGCCGTTTTTGAGTGTAGTCATTAGGGACGCTCTTTAGTCATTGGGGACGCTCTTAAACGACTAGTCATTATAGAACGTCCCCAATGACTACTTGCGACCAAGGCA
>DXZU01000012.1 GCA_019419525.1 Collinsella sp. | reverse complement strand
GGGTCAGCCCGTGGGAGGCCAGGGCGCCGCTGACCGGTGGACGGCACCGAGCCGTACGCTTGAACTTGGAAGGGGGAGGCCTCGCGGCCTCCCCTTTTTTGCGTTTACGGGCTTTTGTCTCACATAGTAGCTGTGTTTTATAACCCTCGTTTGTCGCATCTTCTGCGAACGGGCTACAATAACTTAGTCTGTGCGATATGGAGGTGAACATGGCTGAAGCTGGTATCGGCGTTGATATCGTCGAGATTTCCCGCATGAAATCAATTCTTGAAAAGACGCCGTCGTTTGCTCGGCGTGTGTTTACCGAAGAAGAGCGTGCGTATTGCGATGCATCATCGCGTCCCGCTGCTCACTATGCGAGCCGCTTTGCTTCGCGCGAGGCGGTACTTAAAGCTCTCGGCACGGGTTTTAGTCAAGGCGTGGGTCGCAAGGATGTTTCGGTTACGCGTGATAAACTCGGCAAACCGAAGGCGCTGCTTTCGGGCCGTGCTCTCGAGATCGCTCAAGAACTGGGTGTTGTTGAAGTCGCTCTTTCCATTACGCTTACAGGAGACTTGGCCGTTGCGAATGCCATCGCGATTACCGAAGATGCTCGGCCTAAGCCAAAAGAGGAAAAGGTGAGCACCAAGAAACGCGTAGCGCAGACATTTAAAGAGGCTCGCTCTGTTTTAGATGAGCTTGAGCAGCTGCAGAATTCAGCATTGACGGAGCACCTGGGCGATGCTTCGCAAGATACGCTAGGAGCATAGATGAAACCGGTTTTGAGTACCGAAGAAGTCGTTCGTCTCGAGGATATCATCGAACGCGAAGGGACTTCGAAGGCCGAGCTTATGGAGCTAGCGGGTGAGTTTGCCGCCAACGAGGTCTTGAAGCTCAATCCCGATCGGGTTCTCGTTCTGGTCGGTTTTGGTAATAATGGCGGCGACGGTTGGGTTGCCGCCGATATCCTGAGCCATAAGGGTGTGGACGTGGATATCGTTTCTCCGGTTGAACCGGATGAGATTCCTGCTGCTCTGGCACGTCATGTTGCTCGTCGTACTGCCGGCCGCGATGTGCACGTTTGCGTCGGCCCCTCGCGTGATGAACTCGAGGTTTTGATCGATAAGGCCGATGTTGTTGTCGATGCCATTTTTGGTACCGGTTTTCACGGGAATCTGCGTGCGCCGTTCTCCATCTGGATTCCTACGGTCAATGAATGCGCCGACTGTGTCGTATCCATTGATGTCCCCTCGGGCCTGAATGCCGAGACGGGCGTTGTTGATGACGACTGCA
This sequence comes from Collinsella sp., assembly GCA_019419525.1. Lineage (GTDB taxonomy): Bacteria > Actinomycetota > Coriobacteriia > Coriobacteriales > Coriobacteriaceae > Collinsella. The sequence goes on along the minus strand of DXZU01000012.1, from coordinate 27,796 downwards.
TTCGTGCCGAGCATACGGTGACGATGATTGCGCCCAAGATTGGTTTGTATAGCGCCGATGGCCCTGAGTATGCTGGCGATTTGATCTGCGGCAATCTTTACGACCGTCTTGACGAGGTCATCGATGATGTCGACCACGCCGCCGAGATTGTCGAGCCCGGTGACTTAGTTGATTACTTTACTCCACTACCTACGAATATCGATAAGTATTCCCGTGGCTCTGTGCTTATTGTCGCCGGATCTGCGCAATATCCTGGTGCTGCCATTATGGCGGCCAAGTCTGCAGCTCGCGCGGGTGCTGGTTACGTGGCAGTCGCGGCTCCTGACGCCTGCGCCAATCTTATTCGCATGGCACTTCCTTCGATTCCCGTCTTTGCTATTCCGTCTGATTCCCGCGGCTCCTTTGGCGCCGCTGCGCGCATGACGGTGTGCGAGATCGCAAAGAAGTACAGCTGCGTGCTGTGCGGTCCCGGTATGACGACGTCTGCTGGCGCTATGCAGGTGGTTTCGGGCTTGCTCGAGCTTGATGTACCGCTAATTTTGGACGCCGATGCACTCAACTGCCTTGCTAAGATTGCCATTGACGGTATTGATAGTAACCCCGAGATGTATCGTCGCGAGCAGCCGTTGGTTATGACGCCGCACTATCGTGAGCTTTCGCGTCTGGTTGCCGGTGACGAGGTGAACGACCTTGGTACCGCGATTGCGGCCGCGCAGAAGGTTGTCTGGGCTGCAGGCTCCGACAATCTGGTGGTCATTGCCAAGGGGCCGACGACGGCTATCTGTGGCGTTGAGCGTGTGCTGCTGCCGCTCTCGGGTCCGGCTTCTCTGGCAACTGCCGGTTCGGGTGATGTTCTCGCGGGTATTTTGGCCGGCACGCTTGCCACCATGCGCGACGAGATGGATCGTTGGGAGTTGCTGTATTCGTACGCCGTCGCACTTCACAGCTACGCCGGTTTTGCCGCGGCGACGGAGTATGGTGAGAAGAGCGTCATCGCGACCGATCTTATCGACTTGATCGGTCCTGCCATGGAACTGGCGGCAAAGGATGCGCTCGAAGATCTGGGAATCATGGACGAAGGGTCGGATGACTAATCATGAATAAAGCCGATTTGACGCGCTGGTCCTGGGTCGAGATCGACCGCGGGGCGCTCCGTCGCAACACGAGGGCCTATAAGAACTTGCTGAATCCGCGTCAGCGCCTGTGCTGCGTGGTCAAGGCCGATGCTTATGGTCATGGAGCTGTTGAGTGCGCCAAGATCATGTATTCGGCCGGTGCCGACATGTTTGCCGTGGCGACGGTTAACGAGGGCGTTGAGCTCCGACAGGGCGGGATTACGAAACCCGTCCTCATCCTAAGCGAGCCGCCTATCGAGGCTATTCCGACGTTGCTCGAGTTTGATATCATGCCCTCGGTCTATACGTCTGACTTTGCTCTTGCGTATGGCGAATGCGCCGTCGCGGCGGGCAAGGTGGGCAAGTACCATCTTGCCATCGAGACGGGCATGAACCGCATTGGCGTACATTACACGCAGGTGCTCGACTTTGTCCGCGGTATTAATTTCCATCGCGGTATTCAGTGCGACGGCGTATTTACGCACTTCGCCACGGCCGATGAGCCTTCGGGTTGGGACTACAAACTGCAGTGTCAGCGCTTTACCGAGGCCGTTCAGGCCATTAAGGATGCGGGCTTTGAGTGCGGTATCGTGCACTGCGCCAACACGCCGTCCTCGATGCTCGATTCTTCAATGCACTTTGACATGATTCGTGCCGGCATCGGTTTGTATGGTCTGCAGCCATGTGAGCTGAGTGGTCGCGTGATGCAGCTTGATCCCGTTATGAGCGTCCATGCGCGCGTGACGCGCGTGGCACACCCTGCGATGGGCGAGGGCGTGGGCTACGGTTTTACCTACCGCGTACCGCGTACGCGCGTTCAGATCTGCACGCTGCCGATCGGTTATGCCGACGGCCTATCGCGTACGCTTTCCAATCGTATGGATGTGCTGTATCGCGGCGAGCGCGTGCATCAGGTTGGCAATATCTGCATGGATCAGTTTATGGTCGCCATTCAGTCCAACCCGGCGCATGAGATTCCCGAGGCCGAGTATGGTGACGAGATGATCATTGTCGGCTGCGATGGAGATGCCGAGATTACCATGGACGAGATGGCCCGACTGCGCGGAACGATTAACTACGAGGTCGCCTGCGGCTTTGGCATGCGTCTCGACAAGGTCTACGTGTAGGAGCCGCTATGGGCGTCATGCACATCCCCGGTCATACCCATCAGGCGCCACGTGAGGTCGCACTCGAGGAAATTGAGGCCGTTCTGGGCGATTGTCACCTCTGCCAGCTCTACCAGTCGCGTCACAATATCGTGTTTGGCGTGGGAAACCCCCGCGCTCGCGTGATGTTTATTGGCGAGGCGCCGGGCCGCAATGAGGATTTGCAGGGCGAGCCCTTTGTGGGGGCGGCAGGCGAGGACCTCAACGGCATTTTGTCGCTGGCGGGGCTCAAACGCGAAGACGTCTACATTGCCAACGTGCTTAAGTGCCGCCCGCCGGGAAACCGCAATCCGCGCCCCGAGGAAGTGCTGGCTTGCTCACCGTTTTTGCGCGAGCAGATTCGAAGCATCTGGCCCGATATCATCGTGACGCTCGGCAACCCCGCGACGCACTTTGTGCTCAAGACCGAGATCGGCATTACCAAGCTGCGCGGCAGGTTCCATCAGATGGGGCACTTTGTGGTGATGCCGACGTTTCATCCGGCAGCAGCGCTGCGCAATCCGGCGTGGCAGGAGTTGCTGGAGGAAGACTTTAAGATGCTGGGCGACTATCTGGAGCGGCACCCCGCACCAGAGGGCGCCTCGGAATAATAAGGAGCATATATGTCCCTGGAGCGCCTGGGGGTAGGTACTTACAAAACGACTTGCGCTGCCGATACGGAGTACTTTGGCGAGCTAATTGCACCGCGCCTTGAGGATGGCGATGTGCTCATCCTGACCGGTGGCCTGGGAGTGGGCAAAACTCACTTTACCAAGGGCGTCTCGCGTGGTCTGGGCGATGGGCATATGGTTACGAGCCCTACGTTTGCGCTCATGGCCGTTCATGATCAAGGTCGTATTCCGCTGTTTCACTTTGATCTATACCGCCTGGAGCATGCCTACGAGCTCGAGGATACGGGCATTTTCGATGTGCTGGGCTATGAGGGTGCTTGCCTGCTGGAATGGGGCGAACAATTCCAGGACGAGCTGACGGATGAGTATCTTTCGGTGACGCTCAAGCGTGATGAGAGCGACAGCGATGTGCGAACGATAACGCTCGAGGCGCACGGTGACCGCGCAATGGAGCTTTCCCATTTGATTGATAAGGCTGTACAAGATGAGCTTGCATAACGACAACGCGCCGGTGGTGGCGCTCGATACCTCGACCGACATGCTTGCCTGCGCGGCAAGCTGGATTGATGCGCGCACAGGCGAGACGAAGCTGGTGAGCGGGGACCATCTGTGTCGCCGTCATGCCAACGTGGAGCTCGTGAATACTGTTGATGGCGTACTGAAGCAGGCCGGCCTGGATCGCAGCGCTGTCGGCTGCTATGTGGTCGGTCGCGGCCCGGGTTCGTTTACGGGCGTGCGCATTGGCATCTCCACCGCAAAGGGCCTGGCGCGTGGTGCCAATGTTCCGCTGCTGGGTGTGTCGACGCTTGACGCTTGTGCTTGGACGGCGTGGAAGGCTGGCGTGCGCGGCAAGCTTGGTATCTTGGCCGATGCCATGCGCGGCGAGGTGTACCCGGCGCTGTATGTGCTGGGGGACGGAGGCCCTGAGCGCCTGTTTGAGCGCGAGCTCGTGGTCAAGGCCGCCGTGGCGCTCGATGTGTGGCGCCAAGCAGCGGACTGGGACCAGGTTCAGCTGACCGGTGACGGTCTCGTGCGCTATGGCAAGCTGCTGGGTGAGGACGAGGCCGCCCGCTGCGTGGAGCGCGACCTGTGGTGGCCTTCGGGCGAGGGCTTGCTGCTCGCGCACGCTGCGGGTGACGGCGATCCGGCCCGCGTCCTGCCGATTTACACGCGCCTTTCGGATGCCGAGGAAAACGAGCGCAAGCGTCTTGGCCTTGCCGAGAGCGCTCAAAGTGAGATTACGGGCGTCGCAGACGAGCTTGCCGGTCGTCACCTGCAGTTCCGTCCCATGGGCGCGGCAGATGCCGAGGGAGCGAGCGCGCTGGAGGCTGCCTGCTTTGAAGGTGCCGGACACGAGGCGTGGACGCCGGGTATGTTTCTGTCCGAACTGGGCAAGGACGTCGCTGCGCCGCGTAGTTGGTGGGTGGCGCACGACGACGGCCGTCTGCTGGGTCTTGCCGGCGGCATGGTCGTGGACGGGGACGTGCAGATTATGGACGTTGCCGTCGATCCGTCTCATCGCCGTGAGGGTATCGCCCGCAAGCTTCTGTCGCACGTGAGCTATGACGCGCAGATGCTCGGCTGCACCACGGCTTCGCTTGAGGTTGAGGACGGCAACGAGGGCGCAATTGCACTCTATGCCGCCCTGGGCTTTACCGAGGCTGGCCGTCGCCGCGGCTACTATGGTGCTGGCAAGGACGCCATCGTCATGACGGCTCCGCTGCCCCTGGTGCTTCCGGTCGACAATGCTTCGCCCGAGCCGACGGCGGCAGAGCAGCGCGTATGGCCACTGCCTGCACCCGAGCGCACCGTTGAGGAGCGCGCCGAAATCGAGCGCCGCCGCCTGGTGCTCGCTATCGAGAGTTCCTGCGACGAGACGGCCGTGGCAATTATCGATGTCGAGGGCAATATGCTGGCCAACCAGGTGTCGACACAGATTGATTTTCACGCCCGCTTTGGCGGCGTAGTGCCCGAAATCGCCTCGCGCAAGCACGTTGAGGTGATTGTGAGTGTCGTAGATGCGGCGCTCGAGGATGCCGCGGCATCGCTTGGTCTTGAGGGTGGAGCCATTGCCCCCAGCGAGCTTGCCGCCGTGGGCGTGACACAGGGTCCGGGCCTAGTGGGCGCCCTGGTGGTGGGTGTCGCCTTTGCCAAGGGCTTTGCGTATGCTGCTGGCAAACCGCTCGTGTGCGTCAATCATCTGGAGGGCCACCTGTTTGCCAACCTGTTGGCGCAGCCTGACCTCAAGCCGCCGTTTATCTTTACGCTTGTCTCGGGCGGGCACACCATGCTCGTGCACGTAAAGGCATGGGGCGATTACGAGGTGCTTGGCGAGACGCTGGACGACGCTGTGGGCGAAGCCTTCGACAAGGTGGCAAAGGCGCTGGGCCTGGGCTATCCCGGTGGCCCCATCATCTCCAAGCTTGCCGAGACGGGCAACCCCCGCGCGATCGATTTTCCTCGCGCGCTTAACAGCAGGGGAGACTATCGTTTCTCGCTTTCGGGTCTTAAAACGGCCGTGACGCTCTACATCGAGCAGGAGACCAAGGCCGGGCGCACGATTCACCTGCCCGATCTGGCGGCTTCGTTTGAGGCAGCCGTCTTTGACGTTCAGTACAAGAAGGCCAAAAACGCCCTGCATGCCACCGGATGCAAGGAATACTGCATCGGCGGCGGCGTCTCGGCTAATCCGCATCTGCGCGAGATGATGATCAAGAAGCTTGGGCGTCAGGGGATCCGCGTAACGGTGCCACCGCTTTCGGCGTGCACCGACAACGCCGCCATGATCGCAGAGGTTGCTCGCCGTAAATTCGACCGAGGAGAAATCTCGCCGTTCGACGTCGATGCCGATCCGAACATGACGCTGTAGTCGCAAAGGTGCGATCCCCGGCGCTGCCCGGGCGCCAACGGCCGCATATGAACTTTCCTGCTCTACAGTCCTGCTCACGACGGAGGCCACATTAAGTGGCCTCCTGTTCGTGCGGAACTCGCGATAAAGTTCATATGCGGCCGTTGGCGCCCGGGCAGCGCCGGGGACCTTTCTGTATCGATATAGCTTCTGAGCTGGATCGGCGTCGACAACGTCCAGCAAGGTTAACAAGCCAGCGTCGAATTTCCGGCGTGCTTTAGCTGAAAGAAAAGATGGCATGCGGAGCTTTGCTCCGCATTTGGGATGGGAGCCCCTCGGGAGCGGGCGGGCGTATACAAGGTTTATCGCGAGTTCCGCACGAGCCGGAGAGCACTTAATGTGCTCTCCGTGCGAGCAGGACTGTAGAGCAGGAAACCTTGTATACGCCCGCCCGCTCCCGAGGGGCATCTCTCATGCAAAAACTTTTGTTGGGTAAAGTCCGAGGTCAGTGGCGTTTTATACCGAGAAATTCAAAAAAGTTGAAAATTCATTACATATTTGCGTTGACTTTAGGTAACTAAAGTTTCATACTCCTTTTCAACCACTGGGGGATGTGAACACGCACGGATCGTTCGCATCATGATTGAAGAGGATTTCTTAGACATGTTCACGCATCAACTAAACATTATCAGCGTAGCAATTATCTGATGCGGGTTAGCACATACAGCTAGCCCGTACGATAACGGGCGGCTGATGAAGATGAGGGCCGTCGAGCGCAACCGACGGCCCTCATTTTTTATGTCTAGGAAGTTCTTTTAGAGGAGGAAATGTAATGAACGGAGTTTTGCTCATGGTTGTGGCCGCGGCGGTGCTCGCCTGCGGCTATCTGGGCTATGGCCGATGGCTGGCCAACAAGTGGGGCGTTGACAAAGAGGCCCTCACGCCGGCCAAGCGCATGAAGGACGGCAAGAGCTTCTCGCCCGTCTCTGCCTTCACCGCGTTCTCGCACCAGTTCAGCTCGATCTGCGGTGCCGGCCCTGTTACGGGTACGATCGTCGCCATGGCCTTTGGCTGGCTGCCCGTCGTGCTCTGGGTCCTCGTCGGCGGCATCTTCTTTGGCGCCGTCCACGACTTTGGCGCCCTGTATGCCTCGATGAAGAACAACGGCAAGTCGCTCGCTCAGCTCATCGAGAAGTACATCGGCAAGACCGGCCGTCGCCTGTTCCTGCTGTTCTGCTGGCTGTTCTGCATCATCGTCATCGCCGCTTTCACCGACATGGTCTGCAAGACGTTCATGTTCACCTCGGTCGTTGACGCTTCTGGCGCTGCCACCGGTGCTATCGACTTCACCAAGTCCTATGCCGCCGGCTGCGCTGGTACCATCTCCATCCTGTTCACCTTCGTCGCTATCGCCTTTGGTTGGGCCCAGAAGAAGTTCAACCTCACCGGCGCTGCCGAGTTTGTCACTGGCGTGGTGCTCATGGTTCTCATGTTTGCCGTCGGCATGCAGTTCCCGGTCTACCTGGACAAGTTCCAGTGGTTCGCCGTTGTCATGGTCTACCTGGTCTTTGCTGGCGCCATGCCCATCCAGATGCTCAAGACCCCTCGCGACTACCTCACTTCCATCATGATGATCGTCATGATCGCCTGCGCTGTCCTCGGTATCGTCGTCCTGGGTGTTAACGGCCAGGCCACCATCACCGCTCCGGCCTTTACCGGCTTCTCCAGCGCTTCTGGCATGATGTTCCCGGTCCTGTTTGTTTCCGTTGCCTGCGGTGCCCTCTCCGGCTTCCACAGCCTCGTTTCTTCTGGTACCTCCTCCAAGCAGGTCGAGAAGGAGCAGGACGCCGTCAAGGTCGGTTATGGCGCCATGATCGTCGAGTCCTTCGTCGGCATCCTTGCCATCATCGTCGCCGGCATCATGTTCTCCGATATGAACACCGCCGGCACTGGTGCCCTCAACGCCGGCGTCGCTTCCACCCCGTTCCAGATCTTCGCCGCTGGTATCTCCCGCGGTATGCAGGCCTTCGGTGTTGACGGCACGCTCGCTACCGTCTTCATGACCATGAACGTCTCCGCTCTGGCCCTGACCTCGCTCGATGCCGTCGCCCGCATCGCCCGCACCTCGTTCTCCGAGTTCTTTGCCCAGACCAACGATGCCCTGGCCATCGAGTCCAAGGCCGGCTACATGAAGGTCCTCGGCAACCCCTGGTTCGCCACGGTCGTTACCCTGCTTCCCGGTCTCGCCCTCGCTTTTGGTGGCTATGCCAACATCTGGCCGCTCTTTGGTGCTTCCAACCAGCTGCTCGGCGGCATGACCATGATCACCCTCGCCGTGTTCTGCAAGTGTACCGGCCGCAAGGGCTGGATGCTCTACGTGCCCGTCGTCTTCCTGCTCTGCTGCACCTTCACCTCGCTGGTCCAGAGCGCCATGGGCTGCATGGCCGCTGTCCAGGCTTACGGCTTCTTCGGCACCATCCCGGCTACCGCCACCACGGCCGCCGTCTCCGTCGCCGCCACCAAGGGCCTGCAGCTTGTCTTCGCCGTCCTGCTGATGGTCCTGGGCCTCATCGTCGCCGTCAACTGCCTCAAGGAGCTCTTCGGCAAGGAGGCCGGTTCCATGCCCGACGAGGAGCCCGAGTGGTCCGAGATGGGCAAGGCCGAGTACGGCCGCGCCGCTGCCGCTGAGGCTCCTGCCGACGCCGAGGCCGCCAAGGCTTAGTCGACCTGACGAGTTGAACGTCACATCTATATGACTCGGAAAGACCGGGTCCGCGACTTCGCGGGCTCGGTCCTTTTTTCATGCAAAAGCTGGTGACGCTCGAGTGTTCTCGCAGATGTTTTGCGTGGATAAGGGCGTGCGTTGTACCATATAGACGTATATGTGTACATATGAAAGGGGCCCCGTGGCCAAGACGGTATATTCCGATAACCAAAATAATGTCGATGCCCTGGCTGAACGTCTGAGCAGCCAGACGTCGCTTTCTGCCGAGCGTGCCAAGCTGGTTGCCTACGACCTGCTCTGCCGCAAGGCGCTCAAGATTAAGTCGAGTGCGCTGGCGCAGATTTTCCGCTCCGTCGATAAGGAATGTGACACCAAGGCGATGCGCGATGAGCTTATCGCGGCAAAAATCGTGACAAAGATCGAGGGTAGCGGCATTAACGGGCGCCCGGCGTTCTATACCATCAATGCCGAGATCAGCGATGTCCAGGAACAACCTACCGAGTCCGTCGAAGACTTTGTCGTCGAGGATTCTGCTGACGTGCCTGCTGTGGAAGAAGTTGCTCCGCGCGAGCATGTCGATACCGATGAGTTGCTCGATGAGAACGTCGTGCGTGCCTTTACGGCCAAGGCAGGACGCGGCGGTTTTGGCGGAGGTGGCAAGCGCGATGCGCAGCGCCGCGCCCAGCAGGAGCGCTTCCGTCGCGCCGTTGCTCGAAAGGGCGAGACGGATGCCGAGGCTGTTGAGACCGAGGTTGCTGCCGAGTCGCAGAAGCCCACGAAGGAGCAAAAGCCCGTGGAGGCCCAAGAGCCCAAGCGCCGTCGCGGTGCTCACTTTAAGGCTGCACAGCAGGATGCCGCGCGTGAGGTCGAAGAGTCTTCTGAGGTTGCAGACGATGTTGAGGAGTCTGCCAAGAAAGCTCCGGGTTCGTGTCGTCCCGGCCGCGGTTTTGCGGGACGCGCGTATCCCGTAAAGCGTCAGGAGAGGGGCGAGTCGGTTTCGACCACCCAGGACGAGAAGGCCGTTGAGCCGGCGGCTCGCGAGCAAAAGCCTGTTGAGCCGCAGCTTGAGGTTGATGCCGAGGCCAAGGGTCAGCAGCCTACTGATGAGCAGACGGAGCGGGGCGCGTCGAGCAAGCCTCGCCGCCGTCGCCATCGTGGGGGCCGCAGTTCCCATGCCGAGACTGCAACCGAGAAGACCACGCCGCAGAACGAGGATGCGAAGGCCGAGGTTTCTTCGGGGCAGCCTAAGCGCCAGCCGGCGAAGGAGAGCAAGTTCGATCGTCCGCAGAAGCAGGCGTCTATGCCGAAGCACGAGCGCAATTCCCAAGGCGATTCTAAGCGCAAGTCTCAGAAGAAGCCGGAGTCTGCCGCAGCAGATACTGCTGCCCAGCAGCCCAAGTCGGCCGTCCACGGCGAGGTATCGGCGTTTGCCCTTGCCCGCGTTTTGGGCAGGCAGCTGCTCAAAGTTGTCCCTACGCCTACGGCGCTCTCTAAGATCAAGGAGCAGCAGACTCAAATTGTTAAGGTCGAGGGCAAGGACGGCAAAAAGGCGCCGCAGCGCACTCAGCACAACGAGATGTCCAACCGCAAGATTGCCGAGGAAATCGCAATCATCCAGGCTTGGATCGAGCAAAACCGAGGTGCCGATACGCCGGTTGCCTCGCGCCGCCAGCGTGCCTACCAGATTTTTAACGACGAGAAGGCTTTTGACGGCAAGCACGGTGAGCGCCTGATAAGGCGCATGACCGAAAAGGGCATCAGCATGCAGGCGATCAAGGTCGCCCCCAACCGCCCCGTGCACTTTACGGGTTTCTTTACGCTGGGCGCCGATAAGCCGTTCATTATGGTCGAGAACCTGGACACCTATGACGAGATCGTCAGGCTGCTGCGTGGCCGCAAGCACGCCAAGCTCTTTGGCATCAAGGTGGGCGGCGTGATTTTTGGCGGCGGATGCAAGGCGAGCGTCTCGCATGCCCTGGACGATTATCTGGCTGAGATCGGCTATCGCTTTAACTACGTCTACTACGTGGGCGATATCGACCGCGAGGGCGCGCGCATCGTCGAGCAGGCTCGCAATGCCAATGTGGTTGAGATTCGTCTGCATGCCGGCATGTACCGCGCCATGCTCGCCGAGCATAAGCGTCGCGTGAAGGCCGGCGGCGAGTGCGAGCCCGCGGCTGCCAACCAGGGCGTGCCGCAGAACTTGGCGGCGACGATCAAGGATCTGCCCATGGTCACGCGCGTGCAGTTCCGCAATGTGCTACGCGAGGGCGGGCGCATTCCGCAGGAGATCCTGATGACCGCCGACTATCGGGATGGCGACTCGGGAAGCTTCGACCGCATGCTGAACAACTAAATTCCGCCGGCCCCGGGAGAGCGGGGACACCGGCTTAGGTTTCCTGCTCTACAGTCCTGCTCACGACGGAGGCCACATTAAGTGGCCTCCTGTTCGTGCGGAACTCGCGATAAACCTAAGCCGGTGTCCCCGCTCTCCCGGGGCCTGTCGTGGCTTGGCCGTTGCATGCGGCTCGTTTTTCGGAACGGGGCTGACGGACACGTTCCGAAATCTACCACCGTCGCTGTGCAGGGTGTCTATAAAGAGCCGTGGCCAAAAAACATCAAATATGAGTACTGATACTCTTTTAGTAGCAGTAATTTTGACCACATTTAAGGTGATTTGACGTGTCGATCGAGCAGATAAGCTGCCGTATCTCCTCAAGTGTTCATTAAAGGAAGACCTTGATGCGAATAAATCTCATTAAGATCTTCTTTTATTAACGAAAATAATGTAGCTACAACGGTAACAGTACTCATATTTGCCGTTTTTTGGCCACAGTCCTTCGGAGGGTCCTCGAAAATAGTCCCGAGCCGGCACTTGGGGACGTTCCTATAATGCCGGCACTTAGGAGCGTCCCCAAGTGCCGGCACCGCGTCTGCCTGCGGCGGCCGCGCCCCGCTGCGTCGCTCCGCATCCTTGCGGGTTCGGATTCCTCCGCTTGGCGGCGTTGGCTCGATTTGCTTGACGTGAGGGGCTCTTGGCTGGTGTGGGACGGAGGGATTCCGCGTCTGCCTGGTCGGCGGCCGCGCCCCGCTGCGTCGCTTCGCTCCTTGCGTGCTGCGCTGGAAAACGCTTCGCGTTTCCTCAGCTCCGCACCCTTGCGGGTTCGAATTCCTCCGCTTGCCCACAAGAAAGCGCCCTGGGCCGTTATGGGCTTAGGGCGCTCAGTTTTAATGGCTGGGACGGAGGGATTCGAACCCCCAACAGCCGGCACCAAAAACCGGAGTTCTACCGTTGAACTACGTCCCAATGTGTGGTGTTGCCCAAAAGCAACTCGTCTAGTTTACCTAATCTGCGAGGGCATCGCAAACGCCGTCGAGTAGGCGTACGGCGAGCGTCTGCGCGTCGCTGGCCGTGAAGGTGCCGTTGTAGCGCGTCATGCCCGTGAGCTCAATGCGAATGCGAGCCGGCTTCTGCTGCGCGGCGACATTGGCGGTGCGGATGCGCTGGGCCAGGTTGTGGCACTCGGCGAGGGCAATCGTGGCGCGTGGCGCGGCGTCGGCGGGCAGCTCGTCGCTTGCGATCTCGAGCACCAGGTCAACGTCGGTTGGGACCTCGGAGTCGCAGAGCATCATGCCGCTGTTGTCGGTCGTTGCCGTGGCGATGTTCCACATGCGCGAAGCAACGCTGCGTGCGATGGGGTCCTCACCGATAACGGCGATCTGGAAGCGCTCGAGCACGTTGGCGGCGCGAGCAAAACCGATGCGGGACTCGGCTTCGGTGACCGAGGGCTTGCCCTCCCACACATGGTGCAGGCGGTTGATGTAGGCGTAGGTGTCTTGGAAGGCCATGCCGTCGGCAAACAGGCCGACATTTTCCTGGAACTGCTGCAGGGCGGCCTCGGTATGCGGACCAAAGTAGCCGTCGTCTTCGCCACAGGCAAAGCCCAAAACGTTGAGAGCGCGCTGCAGGGCCTGCACATCGGCGCCATGGAAATTGGGCATGCGCAGATACAGAGTGCGGTCGCCCAGCTTATACGAGGCGTCGACCAGGGCGCTCCAACAGGGGATATCGACGGCATGACCGGCAGCAAGGCCGCTGTCGAGCCTGAAGGTGCTGACGGCCTGCTCGGTGGTGGTGCCAAAGCGCTTGTCGGCGACCTCGTCGGCATCGATGGTGTAACCGAGCTGCAGAAGGCGGGACTGAACATCCTCGACGGCTGCTCCCTGCATGCCCGTGGTAATAGGTTCCATGAACGAACCCCTTTCGGCGTACGATTCGTACTATTTTGAGCGCGTGTCGGATAGACAACGCGAGACAATGCATAAACATGCACTCAACAGTGTAGCAACTTGTACCCAAACGCGCTGCCCACAGGTTTTGTGACCCCCGCTAGTTGAGGCGCTCCACAAAGAAATCTGCCATGGAGAGGAAGAGCTCGCGCGCATGCGGGTCGAGCTCGACGCCTTCGATAGCGGCCTTGGCCTTGGCGGTCAGGTCGAGCGCATAGTTGTGGGCGAAATCGACAGAGCCGATCTGCTGGAAGATTTCCACGGCGCGCGCGAGCTGCGCGGGGTCCTCGGTGCCCGAGGAAAGGATTGCCTCGACCTCGTCGTGATGGCGCTCATCAGACAGGGCGTGCACGGCAACGAGCGTGCGTTTACCCTCGGTGATGTCGGTGCGGAAGTCCTTGTTGGCGGCCTCTTTGGTGCCGACCAAGTTGAGCAGGTCGTCCTGAATCTGAAAGGCAAGGCCGGTGTGCAGGCCAAAGGCGCGTAGCGCCTCGACCTGCTCTTCGCTGCCGCCGCCGATAATGGCTCCGGCGGCAAGCGGCGTGGCTCCACTGTAATACGCGGTCTTGTGCGTCGCCATGTCCAGGTAGTCATCAACCGAGATATCAAAGCGCTCGTCACGGACCCAACCCAGGTCAAGTGCTTGACCCTCGATGGTGCGGACGATCATCTCGGTAAGCTCGTGGAGCACACGCAGCTTCACGTCGGACTCGAGCGTGGGATCGTCGAGAACCGTCTTGGTGACCATGGTGAGCGCCAGGTCACCGCAGTTGATGGCAAGACCGGTGCCCTCGGTAAGGTGCATGCAGGGCTTGCCGCGACGAATCTGCCCGTTGTCGGCGATGTCGTCGTGGATGAGTGCGCCCGACTGAAAGTGCTCGATGGCCGCCGCTGCGCTGCGGGCGCTCTCAAAGCTGCCGCCTACCGCAGTGGCGGCGAGCATGCAGATGAGCGGGCGGTGGCGCTTGCCAGCGTTTGCCGTAAATGCCGAGAGCGGGGTATACAGGTAGCGCTCGATATCGGCGGAAGTCGCCTGTCCGTCAAAGAACGTGGCCAGATAGTCGTTAATCTGGTCAAAGTGCTGGGCTAAAAAGCTGGTAAACGGACTGGACACGGGTTCTCGCATTCTTTGATAGGTTGCATCGTTGCATTATGCAGACAACATATTGCCACATTAGGGCGTCGAGCGCGGCGGTTGAAGACGATTGGTCCATGCGGCCGCAAGTGCGGTAGGGGCTTGGCTAGATAAGCCCAAAGTGTTCGAGCGCGGTGACGACGCCGTCGTGGTCGATGCTGTCGGTGACATAGTCGGCCTTTTCCTTGAGGAAGTCCGGTGCGTTGCCCATGGCGATGCCAACGTCGACGGCGTTCATCAGCGAGACGTCATTGCTGGCGTCGCCGATGCCGTATACGGTTCCGTGGTGGGGATCGAGGGCGTCGAGTACGGACTGGATACCCTCGCGCTTGGTGCATTCGCGAGGCGAAATCTCGGTCACTTCGAGCTCGAGCTCGTTAAAGCAGAGCAGCGGCTCAAACGCTTGATCCTGAGCGATGCGGTTGGCAAGCGACGTGGACATTAAGATCTTGTAGGCGCTGTAATGTTGCAGCTGCGTAATTGCATCGCCCACGGTGCGGGCGTATCCCGGGGCGTCGGGCGCATCGGCACTCATGCGAACGACGCCATTGAGTCCCTCAAAACGAATCACTTCGTCCGATTGCTCAAGAATGGGAGCAAGGCGCTGCAGCATGCCGGGCGTCATCGCCAAATCGCGAATCACGTGTCCCTCAAGTTCGACATAGCCACCCGCGAGGCAGACGATGCCGGTCCAGGGCAGCTCGAGCAGCTTTGGATGGATGCAGCTCAGCGTGCGCCCTGTGCAGATAAACGCCATATTGCCCTTGGCGACAAAATCACGGATGGCTTGCGAGACCGCTTCATTGGGATAGGGGGAGAGGTCTCGCTCGCTCTCGGGAAGTTCTTGTGCCACTCGAGGGTCTTGCCAGGCGAGTGTTCCGTCGATATCGAAGAAGCAGATATCGCCGCGCTTATGGGCTGCGCTGGCGGCAGGGGAGGCCGAGGTGGTGGGCACAAATCCCGGCTCGAGGCCCATGATCTGGTCAAAATGCTCTTTAACGCGGGGAACGGAGATGCCAATAATCACCTGGGCGGTCTTGCCCGTAATGATGAGGCCCTTGGCGCCCACCGCGACAAACGACGCATTATCTGCAACGATGGAAGGGTCTGCGACCTCGACGCGCAGGCGCGTGGCGCAGTTGGTTGCGCCCACGATATTGCCAACGCCACCTAAAAGCTGAATTACCCGCTCGGCGAGGACGTGATCTTGATCGGATTGAATACCGACCTCGCCATTGGGAGATTGCTCTTTGGCAAAGCCGCTTCCCGTTAAACGATCGATTGCCGCGCGATTGGAGACATGATCCTCGCGGCCCGGCGTCTTAAGGTCATAGACCAAGATGAGTGCTCGAAAACTAACAAAAAAGATGAGGCTAAAGGCAAGACCGATACCGAGCGCCAAAAGGTAGGAGCCGGCATGCATTCGCATGAGTGGGATGAAGTTGAAGGCCGTCATTTCCATGAGACCGCCCGAGAAGATGCCGACGATGCCAAAGAAGTTCATGGTCATGGCAAGGCAGGAGGACAGGACGGCGTAGAGCAAAAAGAGTCCGGGATAGGTGAACATAAAGAGAAACTCGAGCGGCTCGGTGACGCCGCAGACCACCGAGGCGACGATGGCGGGCAAAAGGATGACCTTAAGGCCGGCGCGGCGTTCGGGTTTGGCGGTGAAATAGAATGCTGCCGCGATGGCGGGAAGGCCAAAGAGCTTGCCCCAGCCGGTGGCGGTAAAACCTGCCCAGGGCGCAAGTTCATTTAAAGGGCGCGTGCTATGGGAGAGAATGGGGAGCAGGTTGGTCCACGTGGCGTAAATACCGTCGTGAATGACCAGATTGTCGTAATAGATGGGCATATAGAGCAGATGGTGCAGCCCCATGGGCTCGAGCGCTCGCTCCAAAAACACAAAGATGCCCACGCCGAAGGGGCCGACGCCCGCAAGTGCGTGGCGCAGCGTTTCGGTCACAGCGTATGCGAAGGGCACGATGGCGGCCGAGATGGCGGCAAGGGCAAACACGGCAAAAAAGCTGATGAGGTAGACCAGCGAGGAACCCGAGAAGGTGCCGAGCCAATCGGGAACCTTGGCATCGTAGAAGCGGTCATGGATGGCGACGACGGTTGCCGACACCGCCAGCGGGCCGATAATGCCGGTGTCGAGCGTCTTGATGCCGTCGATGACGGTGATGCCGCTGGCGGGGGTTAAAGACGACGGGTACTTAAGTCCAAGGTTGTCGCCGCTCAGCTTAATGATCTCGCTCAAAAAGAAACAGTAGGCAAAATAGGCTACGAGCGCCTCGAGGCAGCAGCGTGCCGGTTGCTTTTGGGCAAGGCCGATAGGCAGCGCTACGGCAAAAAGAAGTGGAAGGCGCTTAAAGACCGTCCACGAGCCGCGCTGGATGATGGTCCAGAAAACGTACCAGGGGGTTCCGTATACGGCGAGGTCGCCGACGATATCCACGGTCGTTGCGAGGGCGGAGATGCCGACCATGAGGCCTGATATAGAAAACAGCATGGCGGGCGCGAACATGGCTCCGCCAAAACGTTGGATTTTCTGCAGCATAATATGCCTTCCGGATGCAACATGCTGTGCGAGCAAGAACGTTTAAACAATGAACTCATTGTAGAGGACTGGCTGCTTGCCGCATTGACGGTTTTGATTCGGTCCGATTTGGGTTTCGGGGGAACCGTCGACGGTAAATAATCCGTGCTTTACCGATAATCGGTTTAAACAACTTTAAGAAATGCTATCGTGCCTAGCCATACATATTCATTAGAGGTGAAATCATGCCAAAAGCGATTTACGAAGGAATCTACCGCGAGATCCGTTCGCGCATCATCAACGGGACCTATGCGTTTCAGGAGATGCTGCCAACCGAAGCCGAGCTGACCGCGGAGTTTGGCTGCACGCGCAATACCGTTCGACGCGCCTTGAGCATGCTGGCCGACCAGATGTTTGTGCAGCCTATACACGGTAAGGGCGTGCGCGTTATTTGGCTTAAGGGCGAAACCGACATGCTGGGCGCACTCGAAGAGGTTGAGTCGTTTGGCGAGTTCGCAAAACGCAACAATGCCGTCGCATCGACCGAGGTCAAGTCTTTTGAACATTTGATTTGCACTGAGCAACTCTCTCGCCGCCTGGGCTTTAAGGTGGGCGAGGAGCTGATTCGCGTAGTGCGTGTCCGAAGCCTCAACGGCAGCGCGCGCCAAGTGGACCATGGCATCTTTTTGGCGTCGGTCGCCAAGGGCCTGACCCCCGAGATCGCGGCGGATTCTATCTATGGCTATCTGGAGCACAAGCGCGGCGTCAAAGTGATGGCGAGCCGTCGTACGGTGAGTGTCGAGCTCGCCAACGATGAGGACTGCAGCTATCTGGACCTTGGCAAGTACAACTGCGTCGCCGTTATGGAGAGCCAGTCGTACACCTCGGACGGCATCTTGTTCGAGGTCACGCATGCCCGCACACACCCCGAGATCTTCCATTACCGCGTCAATTCCAAGCGATAGCCGGCTAGCTCGCAGCCTGACGAGACTCATGCCCTCAAAGCGAAAACGCCCGGTCAAACCGACGATGCATCGGCTTGATCGGGCGTTTTCTCTGCATTCGATAACAAATAATTGTTTATACAAAACTTGTCAAGTATCAAGTCGAAATTACCGTTCACCGAAGTTTTTCTACCGCTCTAGTAATACTTGTTCAAACAACTAGCCAAATAGCGTATTGTACAAATCAGCAAAAGGGGCAAAGTCCCCGAGCCAATCTCCGAAGGCGGCGGCAAAGGGTGCCGCCACGGTGTGAAAGGGTGGATTGTAATGAAGAACGAAATGAGCAGAAGGCAGTTCCTGGGCTTTGCTGGTTCCGCGGCTGCGGTTCTTGGTCTGGGTCTCGTGGGCTGCGGTGGTTCTGCCGGCTCCGGCTCCTCTGCTTCTGGTGACGCTGCCGAGGTCTACTTCCTCCAGTTCAAGCCCGAGGTCGACAAGGAGTGGAAGGAGATCGCCAAGGCGTACAAGAAGGAGAAGGGCGTCGAGGTCAAGATCGTGACCGCCGCCTCCAACACCTACGAGGAGAAGCTCAAGTCCGAGATGTCCAAGAGCTCCGCTCCGACGCTGTTCCAGGTCAACGGCCCCACCGGCCTTAAGAACTGGAAGGACTACTGCGCCGATCTTTCCGACACCAAGCTCCGCGGCGAGCTCATCGACGACTCCCTGGCGCTGCAGTCCGACGGCAAGGATCTGGGTATCGACTGGGTTCAGGAGAGCTACGGCATCATCTACAACAAGGAGCTCCTCGAGAAGGCCGGCTACAAGGCCGAGGATATCAACTCCTTCGACAAGCTGAAGGCTTGCGCCGATGACATCCAGGCCCGCAAGGACGAGCTCGGCGTTGACGGTGCCTTCACTTCCGCCGGTATGGATGACTCCTCCAGCTGGCGCTACACCACGCACCTCGCCAACCTCCCGCTCTACTACGAGTTCGAGAAGGAGCACAATCAGGAGGACGACGAGATCAAGGGCGAGTATCTCGACAACTTTAAGCAGATCTTCGACCTGTATATCACCGACTCCACCTGCGATCCTTCGCAGCTCGCCTCCAAGACCGGTGACGACGCCACCAACGAGTTCGCAACCGGCAAGGCCGTCTTCTACCAGAACGGCTCTTGGGCCTACGCCGACCTCACCAAGGCCGGTATGACCGACGACCAGCTCGGCATGCTGCCGATCTACATCGGCGTCGACGGCGAGGAGAACCAGGGCCTGTGCTCCGGCGGCGAGAACTACTGGTGCGTCAGCTCCCAGGCTTCCGAGGATGCCCAGAAGGCCACCGAGGACTTCATGTATTGGTGCGTCACTTCTGACACCGCCACCAGCATCATCGCTGACAAGATGGGTCTGACCGCCCCGTTCAAGAGCGCTAAGGAGACCACCAACGTCTTCTCGCAGCAGGCCGTTGCTATGGCCAAGGACGGCAAGAAGACCGTTGCTTGGGACTTCGTTTACATCCCCTCTGAGGAGTGGAAGAAGAACCTCAAGCAGGCTCTCATCGCTTATGCTGCCGACAACACCAAGTGGGACGGCGTCAAGAACGCCTTCGTCGATGGCTGGAAGACCGAGAAGGCTGCTTCCGAGTAAGCAGTTGCTGCCCAAGCTATCTGATTAGCGACAGGGGGCGGGCAGACGTAGGTTTGCCCGCCCCCTGCATATTGAAAGGACCCTTCTATGGGCAAAGCACTCAAACGCTGGTGGCCGCTCTTTATGCTGCCCACGTGCCTGGCGTTTATGATCGGGTTCGTGATTCCCTTTATCCAGGGTTTCTATCTCTCGTTCTGCCAGTTTATTACCATTAATAACGCGCACTTTGTCGGTATCGAGAACTACGTGCGCGCACTGTCAGATCCGCAGTTCTCCACGTCGTTCTTCTTTACCGTGGCGTTTGCCTTCCTGTCGACGGTGCTCATCAACGTGATCGCGCTGGCCATTGCGCAGGCGCTCACTCGCAAGGCGCTCAAGGGCACCAACATCTTCCGTACGATTTTCTTTATGCCTAACCTGATTGGCGGCATTGTACTGGGTTACATTTGGCAGATTCTGATCAACTGCCTGCTCTCCAACGTGGGTGCCCAGCTTATCGCCCTCAACTCCGCCGCTGGCTTCTGGGGCCTTATCATCCTGACCCTGTGGCAACAGGTCGGCTACATGATGATCATCTACATCGCCGGTCTGCAGTCCATTCCGTCTGACTACATCGAGGCCGCCAAGGTCGATGGCGCTACGGCATGGCAGACGTTTTGGAAGGTTAAGATCCCCAACCTGATGCCGACCATCACCATCTGCCTGTTCCTGTCCATCACCAACGGCTTTAAGCTGTTCGACCAGAACCTCGCCCTTACCGGTGGCGCCCCGGCGCACTCCACCGAGATGCTCGCCCTGAACATCTACAACACGTTCTATTCGCGTGCTGGCATCGCATGGCAGGGCATCGGTCAGGCCAAGGCAGTTATCTTCTGCATCCTGGTTGTCGCTATTTCTATGATCCAGCTTAAGGCCACGAGGTCCAAGGAGGTGCAGCAGTAATGAAACGCGATAAGGCTATCAACCGCGCGCTCTCGATCTTCTTTACGATCCTGTCGCTCGCATGGATCTACCCCGTGTTCATGATTGCGCTCAATTCCTTTAAGAAAGCGACCGCAATCAGCACCACCACGGCGTTCGATCTGCTCGCGCCCGAGACGTTCAACGGCCTCGCAAACTACGTGCACGCTCTGAACGAGCAGGGCTTTGCCTCGGCGTTTATGTACTCGCTTATCATCACGGTCACGTCGGTCGTGCTGATTCTGGTGTGCTGCTCCATGTGCGCTTGGTACGTGGTGCGCGTCAACAGCAAGATCTCGAACTTCTTCTATTACCTGTTCGTCTTCTCGATGGTCGTACCGTTCCAGATGCTCATGTTCACGCTGTCCAACCTCGCGGACCGCATCGGCTTTAACACGCCGTTTAACATCTGCTTCATCTACCTCGGTTTTGGCGCGGGCCTCGCGGTCTTTATGTTCGCCGGCTTCGTCAAGAACATCCCGCTCGAGATTGAGGAAGCGGCCATGATTGACGGCTGCAACCCGGTCCAGGTGTTCTTTAAGATCGTCCTTCCCATTATGAAGCCCACCTATCTTTCGGTCGGCATCCTTGAGACCATGTGGGTCTGGAACGACTATCTGCTGCCCTACCTTACGCTCGACTCCACCAAGTACAAGACCATTCCTATCTTGATCCAGTACTTCCGTGGCGGCTATGGCCACGTCGAGCTCGGTCCCATGATGGCGTGCATCATGATGGTCGTCATCCCCATCGTCATCATGTACATCTTCTGCCAGAAGTACATCATCGACGGTGTGGTGGCAGGTGCCGTCAAGGGCTGATGCCGTAACTGTTTTGCAAGTTTTGGCGGCGCCTCTCAGCGCGGCGCCGCGTATCGAAAGGTAAAGACATGGCCGAGATCGTTCTCAAACATGTTCAGAAGGTGTATCCCAACAACGAGTCCAAAAAGAAGGGCTTCTTTGGCAAAAAGAAGAAGACCGAGGAGAAGAAGCACAACCTCAAGGTTACCGAGGACGGTGTGCTCGCTGTAGAGGACTTCAACCTCACCGTTCACGACCAGGAGTTCATCGTCCTCGTTGGCCCTTCTGGCTGCGGTAAGTCCACGACGATGCGCATGGTCGCCGGCCTGGAGGACATCACCTCCGGCGATGTGTTCATCGATGGCAAGCGCGTCAACGACGTGGCGCCCAAGGACCGCGACATCGCCATGGTGTTCCAGAGTTATGCTCTGTACCCCAATATGACGGTGTACGAGAACATGGCGTTTACGCTTGAGCTCAAGAAGGTCCCCAAGGACGAGATCGACCGCAAGGTTCGCTCCGCTGCCGAGATCCTGGGTATTACCGAGTACCTCGACCGTAAGCCCAAGGCGCTCTCTGGCGGCCAGCGCCAGCGCGTCGCCATCGGCCGCGCCATCGTGCGTGACCCCAAGGTCTTCCTGATGGACGAGCCGCTGTCCAACCTGGATGCCAAGCTTCGTAACCAGATGCGCGCCGAGCTCATTAAGCTGCGTCACGAGATCAAGGGCACCTTCATCTACGTTACCCACGACCAGACCGAGGCTATGACCCTCGGCGACCGCATCGTGGTCATGAAGGACGGCGTCGTCCAGCAGATCGCCACGCCGCAGGAGGTCTTCAACCATCCCGCGAACATCTTCGTCGCCGGCTTCATCGGCGTGCCGCAGATGAACTTCTTCGATGCCCAGCTGGTGCGCTCGGGCAACGGCTTTACTGTCAAGACCGAGGATATGAACGTGGCGCTCGCCCCGGAGACTTGCGCTCAGCTTGCCCTCAACTGGGACGGCGGCGACGTGAAGGAGATTACGGCCGGCGTGCGCCCCGAGCAGATCCTGCTTGCCGACAAGGGCGAGGAGGGTGCGCTCCAGGGCACCGTCGAGGTGACCGAGCTCATGGGCTCGACCGAGCATGTCCACGTGACCGCTCCCGACGGCCAGTTTGTCCTGATTATCCCCGTCGTCGACCTCGAGGCCAAGGGCGCGCTCAAGGCAGGCGACCCCATCTGGTTCAAGTTCGAGAAGAACGCGACCCACCTCTTCGATAAGGTCTCTGGCAAGAACCTTATCTAGGCCCGATCCAATCAGGCCCTCCTTTTGGGCGACTGCGGCTTTGCCATCCTTTTGCCGTGGTCACATATAAGGCTCCCCTCCCGTCCACTGGGCGAGAGGGGAGCCTTTCTTTGTGTTGGGATTGTCTGACCGGTCGCTTGTCTCGATCTGTAACAGGTAGGGCCGATTTCGGACGTTAGATATTACAGATCGAGACGGTTCCGCTTAGCTAACCATTTCATCTAAATCTGTAACACCAAAGGCGAATTTCAGCTGCTAGATGTTTCAGATTGAGATATTGCTGCGGGACGATTCCGTTTGTCTCGATCTGTAACAGGAAGAACCAATTTTTGGTACCAGATGTTACAGATTGAGATAAACCCAAAGGGAGGGGCCGGTATGTCTCAATCTGTAACAGCTGGGGCCGTTTTTACCGAGTAGTTGTTACAGATCGAGATTGTTTGTCGAGTCGGGTCACAGGGTAACGTGCGGGCACAAAAAACGGAGCCGTGTCGCCACGACTCCGTTTCTCAAGAGAATGGGTAAGGGGAATGAGCTAGCTCAGGTGCCAGATCTCGTCGTTGTACTGGGAGATGGTGCGGTCGGACGAGAAGGTGCCGGCGTTGGCGATATTGATGAGCGCCTTGCGCATCCAGGCGTCCTGGTCCTCGTAGTCGGCCAGCACGCGCTCCTTGGTCTGGATGTACTCCTCAATGTCAAGCAGGGCCATAAACCAGTCCTTGCCCTTAATGTCGTCGTGCAGGCGCTGCAGGCGCTCGGCATTGCCGGTCGCCATAAAGGCCGGGTTGGTGATGAAGTCCACCAGCAGTTTAATGCCGGGCTTGCGGTAGAGCACACCGGCGTCATAGGTGCCGTCGGCATAGAGCTGCTCGACCTGTTTGGACGAGGCACCAAAGGTATAGATGTTCTCGTCGCCCACGAGCTCGGCAATCTCCACGTTGGCGCCGTCGAGCGTGCACAGGGTTAGGGCGCCGTTGAGCATGAACTTCATGTTGGAGGTGCCGCTCGCCTCCTTGGAGGCCAGGCTGATCTGCTCGGAGATGTCAGCGGCGGGGATCACGCTCTCGGCGGCGGTGACGTTGTAGTTCTCGATCATGACAACCTGCAGGTAGGGAGCCACGTCGGGGTCGTTTGCAATCCACTGCGACAGCGTCAGGATCAGATGGATGATGTCCTGCGCGATAGTGTAGGCAGGCGCCGCCTTGCCGCCAAAGATGATGGTGACGGGGTGCTTAGGTCTGTTGCCGTTCTTGATATCGAGGTACTTCCAGATGATGTAGAGCGCGAGCATCTGCTGGCGCTTGTACTCGTGGATGCGCTTAACCTGAACATCGATGATAGCGTTGGAGGGAATGGTCACGCCCTGCTCGAGCGCCATGAACTGGCGCATGATGGCCTTAGCCTCGACCTTGGTGGCGGCCAGGCGCTCAAGAACGTCCTTGTCGTCGGCGAACTTGGCGAGTTTGCTCAGATCGCCGGTGCTGCGCCAGTCGGTGCCGATCACATCGTCGAGCAGGCTGACGAGCGCGGGGTTGGCCCCATGGATCCAGCGGCGGAAGGTGATGCCGTTGGTCTTGTTGGAGAACTTCTCGGGATAGATCTCGTAGAACGGATGAAGCTCGGTGTCCTCCAGGATCTTGGTGTGGAGGGCGGCTACGCCGTTGATGGAGAAGCCAAAGTGGATGTCCATGTGGGCCATGTGGACGGTGTCGTGCTCGTCGATGATGGCGACGCGCGGGTCATCGTGCTCGGCTTTCGCGATCTCATCGAGCTTGACGATAATGTCGGCGATGGCGGGGGAGACCTTCTGCAGGCTGGCGAGCGGCCACTTCTCGAGCGCCTCGGCAAGGATCGTGTGGTTGGTGTAGGCGACCATGGAGCGCACGATGGTCACGGCCTCGTCAAACTCGATGTCGTGCTCGGTGGTGAGCAGGCGGATGAGCTCGGGGATGACCATGGTGGGGTGCGTGTCGTTAATTTGGACCACGGCGTAGTCGGCCAGATCGTGCAGGTTGCTGCCGCGCTCGACGGCCTCGTCGATCAGGAGCTGGGCGGCGTTGCTCACCATGAAGTACTCCTGATAGATGCGAAGTAGGCGGCCCTGCTCGTCGGAATCGTCGGGGTAGAGGAACAAGGTGAGGTTCTTGGCGATCTCGGTCTTGTCGAAGTCGATGGAGCTGCCGGGGACCAGGCCGTCGTCGACGCTCGCCAGGTCGAACAGGCGCAGGCGGTTCTTGGTGGGCTGGTCGTAACCGGGCACATCGATGTTGACGAGCTTGGAGGTAACGGCAAAATCGCCGAACTCGACGGTGTAGGAGCGGTCATCGTCGACTAGGATGTCCTGCTCACCGAGCCACTCGTCGGGGACGGCCTTCTGCTGGTTGTCGACAAAGCGCTGACGGAACAGACCGTAGTGATAGTTGAGGCCCACGCCATCGCCGGTCAAGCCCAGCGTGGCGATGGAATCCAGGAAGCACGCGGCCAGGCGGCCCAGGCCGCCGTTGCCGAGCGACGGCTCGACCTCGAATTCCTCGATCTTGTTGAGGTCGTGGCCTGCGGCGGTGAGCTGGTCCTTAACCTCGTCGTAGATGCCGAGGTCGATCATGTTGTTGATGAGCAGCTTGCCGATCAAAAATTCGGCGGAAATGTAATAGAGCTTTTTCTTGCCGTTGTTGAGCGGGCAGGTGGCGGAGCGCTCCTGCACGAGTTTGACCAGCAGCTTGTAAATGCGACGGTCGTCGAGCTGCTCGAGCGAGGTGCCAAAAGACTGCTCGGCGAGTTCCATGAGGTTAATTTGGGGCATGTTTTCTCCTGTGATGGGTTGTTTCATGTCTGCAATTCATAAGAAGCCCGCGCGAGGGGATTGGGGTGGCCTCGCGCGGGAAAAGCAAGCGCGTCCGCACGGTGGGGAGGGGTCGGGCGCGGTAGCTCCTATTGAGGAAGCTCGATTTTGGCTTCCGACGGGATGCGGAAGTAGGTCTCGGTCCAGTCGGTGAGTTTGTGCTCGAGCTCGCGGGTGATGGCGCCGTCGAGCATGCGCCAGGTCCAGTTGCCGCCCAGCGTGGCAGGGGTGTTGATGCGCGCCTCGTTGCCCAAGTTGAGCAGGTCCTGCATGGTGTAGATGCACGTGTCGCTCACGCTGGCGGCGATGGTGCGATTGAGTGCATCTGCCATGGGTTCGCCGGCCTGCTGATGGGTGTACAGGGCTGCCTGCTCGCGCTGACGAGGGGTGGCCGTTCCCTCAAACCAACCGCGTGCCGTCTCGTTGTCGTGGGTGCCCACGTAGGCGACGGTGTTGGCAATGTAGTTGTGCGGCAGGTAGTACGAGTTGGTGCCCTCAAAGGCAAACTGCAGGATCTTCATGCCGGGGAAGCCCGAGTTGTCGCGCATATCGATGACGCCGGGGGTGAGGAAGCCCAGGTCCTCGGCGATGATGGGCAGCGTGCCGAGCTTTTCCTCGAGTGTCTTGAAGAGCTTGAGGCCGGGACCCTGCGTCCACGAACCGTAGGACGAATCAGGCGAGGAGAACGGCACCTCCCAATAGGCCTCGAAGCCGCGGAAGTGATCCAGGCGGATGACGTCGTACATGTCGAGGGCGGCGCGAATGCGGCCCTCCCACCAGGAGAAGCCGTCGGCCTCCATGGCGTCCCAGTCGTAGATGGGGTTGCCCCAGTACTGGCCGGTGGCCGAGAACTGGTCGGGCGGCGTGCCGGCGACGCTCACGGGATTGCCGGCGGCGTCGATCTTAAAGAGCTCAGGTGTCGCCCACATCTCGACGGAGTCACGCGAGACATAGATGGGCAGGTCGCCGATGATGAGAATGTCGCGCTCGTTGGCATAGGCCTTGAGGCGGCTCCACTGGCGATCGAAGAAGTACTGCGTCATCTGGTGGTAGAGCATGCGCGCGGGATGGGCGGCGCAGACCTTGGCAGAAGCCTCACCGCGGGTACGGAGCTCTGCGGGCCACTCCCAAAATGCCTTGAGACCGCACTCCTCCTTGACGGTCATGAACTCGCAGTAGGGGATGAGCCAGTCTTCGTTGGTTTGGACAAACTCGTCGAAGTCGGCCGGCTTGTCGGCGGCAAAGCGCTCGGCGGCGCGGTCGAGAATCTGACGACGGCCACCAAAGATGGCGCCATAGTCGACATTGCTGGGGTCGGAGCCCAGGTACACGCCGTCGATATCGCGCTGCTCCAGGTAACCTGCCTCGATGAGCTCGGCAAAGTCAATGAAATTGGGATTGCCCGCACGGGCCGAGAACGACTGATAGGGCGAGTCGCCATAGCTCGTCGTCGTAAGGGGCAGAATCTGCCAATAATGTTGTTTGCACGAGGCGAGGAAATCGACAAAGTCATAGGCGTTCCAGCCAAAGCCGCCGATGCCATACGGTCCGGGCAGAGACGAGATGGGCATGAGAACACCGCTTGCATGCTCCATGGATGCACTCACCGTCCTTTTGAATAAGGGGCTGCGCCGTAGATGGATAAACGGCTCGTCCCGAGTTTCCATTTCTATTGTCCCTATTGTAGAACATGTTGTTTAAACATGTATATAGAGAATGAAAAAGTTGCCGAATTTCGGTGAATGGTAGTGCGCCATAAAGACGATATGAGCAGAACAATGTGAGCCCCTGCTTCGTATCGTCTTTTGATTCGTGGGCCAAGGCTGACAATGGTCGTCGTCATTAAAATCCGGCAGCCAGCCAGGTTGCCACAATGCGAGACTGGCTCACAATGCCACATGTTGCCTCTATTGGCCTTGAGGTGCACGCCCGCAGCATCAAAGGATGCGCCTTCAATCCGTTCACGGGCGAGATCGGCGGGAAGCCCCTTCTCCTACGACCCCGCCTCCGTCGCCGACTCGATCCTTTCTATCGAGTCGCCCGGGGCAGTCTACGAGTCCGGCGTCACCGGCTTTCCCTTCTGCAGGGAGCCGCGCTGCCTCGGCGTGGACTGCGTCATCGGCGCGGTCTCCAAGATGCAGAGGCCCGCGGCCGACAAGCGACGCAAGACCGACAAGCGCGACGCCGAGTTTTCGGCCAAGCAGCTCGCACTGCACGAAATCGTCGAGGTCCACGTCCCCGACTGCGAGTGCGAGGGCGCCAGGGACCTCTCCCAGGCCCCTGCCGATGCCCGGGAGAGGTTACCGTGTTACCGTCAAGCAGCGCCTCTCCAAGTACCTGCCCAGGAATGGGCAGTGCCACCCCGGCGGAGACGACCAGAGAAGGAGGCTCGGGACGTGGACCAGGGCGCACTGGGCCTGGATCGAAGCCGCGGAGATGGCCGACCCCACGGCCCAGCAGGCCCTCGACTGCTATAAGGAGCGCGTCAAGCGGGCGGTAGACGAGAAGAAGGACCTGGAATTCAAGGTGGAGTCCCAGTCGGAACAGCCCCGATGGAAGCCGACGATGGACGTGCTCAGCTGCATGAAGGGCATCGACGTCGTCATCTCCGCTGTTAGTGTTAGTGTATTTTTCACCGTTCAGTTTAATGCTACCACTGACAGTTGAAACGCCTGTGGAAGGGATAGCCTTGTTGGACGGGGACTATTCGTGATAGTATCGCGCCGCAACATCGAGGCGCGAATCGCCCATGTGGTGGCAGTGCGAGTTTCGTGAGGTGTGGTGTGGACGGGACGCAGCGTTTTATGGGTCTGGCCGGTCCGACTGGTGTGCAGTTCTGTCGGACCGGCCGAGAATGGTGAAGAGATCCCGCTGTTGAATGAACGAATGTT
>DXZU01000011.1 GCA_019419525.1 Collinsella sp. | reverse complement strand
GCTGCGGAAACGCGGGGACCGTTCAGGCTGTTGCGTTGAGATTGAAAATCAACCTGTCGGCCGCAAGCCGCGAAACAAAACCAAAACCAACCCACCGGCTCGTCGCGTTTACCGCGTTTTATAATGCTCGTGTTGCAACCCAAAAGAGGAACGTATGACTTTTACCGACAAACCCGAAAGCGCAAACGAAGCGCAGGATCATTCTCAGTCGCTCGACGACGGCGGCTTTTTCTCCCTGAACGACGTCATCATGGCCGGCAGGCATCAGCTCACCCGCTCCGAGCATCTCTTGGCCGCCGACACGCGCCGCAACGCCCGTAACCTACTCGCGAGCGCCAAGTTGCTCACACTCGTCGTCATCGTCTCGCTCGCCATGGGCGTTGCCGCCTGGGCGTTTTTGACCTCGCTGAATATCGCGACCGACTATCGCGAGCACCATGCATGGGTCTACGCCTTGCTTCCCGTTGTGGGCGTTGCCACCGCATGGGTGTACAAAAACCACGGCCTTGCCGCCAAACGCGGTAACAACCTGGTCATCGACTCCGCTCTGGGCACACGCCTCATCCACATGCGCATGGCCGTTCTCACCTTCGTCTGCTCCACGCTCACGCACCTAACGGGCGGGTCGGCCGGTCGCGAGGGAGCTGCGGTGCAGATTGGCGGCACCATCGCCAGCAACATCTCGAGCCTCGCCCACCTCAAAAAGCATGACCACCACGACCTCATGCTCGCCGGCATCTCGTCGGCCTTTGGCGCCGTATTCGGTTCGCCCCTTGCTGGAGCTTTCTTTGGCATGGAGATGTGCTTTATCGGCAAGATCGACTACACCGCGGGCATCTACTGCCTGGTCGCCTCGTTTACCGGCTACTTTACATCACTCGCCCTGGGTACCGAGTACGAAGCGAATGTCATCGCCAGCGTCCCCAACATGACACCACGGACGGTTGTCATCGTTGTTATCAGCGCCATTATCTTCGGCCTGACGGCACGCCTCTTTGCCTGGTCGGTTCGAACCGTCAAAAGCTTGTACGGTCGCTTTATCGCCAATTACCTCGTCCGCGCACTCATAGGCGCACTCGTGGTTTTGGCCGCCTATGCCCTCCTCGACGCCTGGGACTACGCCGGCCTTTCCACGTGGCTTTCCGGCGCCGGATTTGCAGGCAACACCACCCTGGCGGACGCAGTCATCAAGTTGGTCGTCACAGCGCTTACCCTGGGCGCGGGCTTCCAAGGCGGCGAGGTCACGCCCCTGTTTGGCATCGGTGCGGCACTCGGTGGCTGGATCGGTTGCCTTACCGGGCTCGACCCCAGTTTTCTGGCGGCTCTCGGCATGCTCGGCGTATTCTGCGCCGGCCTCAACGTGCCCATCACCACCTGCATGATGGCCATCGACCTGTTCCACGGCACAGCCGCCGGGTTCTTTGTCATCGTGGCCTTTATCAGCTACCTAACCGGCGGACACCGCGGCGTGTACCCCGCCCAGCGCATCATCTCACCCAAGCGCCGTTCGCTTATTGTGGATGAGGGCGGTACGGTAGCGGATGCTATCGAGCGCCACGGCGGCCTGATAGAGTAGACGTTAGTATTCGCCGTGCAGCCACAATCGGGGGCAATTCGACCCGAGCGCGACCGCACCGTCACGTTATACGCCGGGAGTCGCCCCATGCACGCAACTGATTTTGGTCGCACGCTCATCATCGCCAACCCAGCCGCCCAGTCGGGTGCGGCGCGCGAAGTTGCCGAGCACCTGCAGCGCTTTTTGGACATGACCGCACGCGCATCCCAGTTTGACCTGGTGTTGACCGAGCGTATGGGACACGCCAAGGAGCTGGCCGCACAGGCTCAGGACTACCGCACCGTTATCGCACTCGGCGGCGACGGCGTGATTCACGAGGTCGTCAACGGGCTTATGGCGCAAAAGGAGGACGCCCGCCCCGCTCTTGCAGTTCTGCCCGTGGGCTCCGGCAACGATTTCGCTCAGACGCTCGGTATCGACGATTTCTCCGGCAAGGATTTTGGCGCGCTGCTCACCTGCGAGCTGCAGCGTCAGGATATCGGGCGCATTCGCTCGTGGAGCCCTGCGAGCGGCAGCGGCGAGGCTACCGTTGAGTACTACGACCAGACGCTTTCGGTCGGCATCGATGCCGCCATCGGCCTGGGCACCACCGAGCTGCGCAAAAAGACCGGCTTGACGGGCGCGCCGCTCTACACCCTCTCGGGACTTGAGCAGTTTGGCCTGCGCTATCGCAACTACCCCATGGCAGTCAGCTTTGACGGGGCGCCCGCCGAGCGCGTGAGGGCAATCATCATGGCGATTCAGCTGGGACCCACGTATGGCTCGGGCTATCGCATCTGTCCCGACGCCGACCCGTGCGACGGCATACTCGACGTCTGCTACGCCTGCGGCCCCGTTCCGCGCGCGGTCGCACTTCCCATGTTCCTTTCGGCCAAAGATGGCCACCATACCAAACTGCCACCGGTTCGCATGCGCCGCTGTCGCCATGCCGAGCTTACCTTTGAGGAGCCCGACTACCCCATCCAGGCCGACGGCGAGCCCGTTGTCGCCTCGCGCATCGAGGTCGACGTCCTCGGCGGAGCCCTTCACGTCTGGCACCCCACCCTCTAAACCCACCTAAGTTGCGGTGAAATAGGGACTGTTTATGCAGCTAAAGCCGCAAAACAGTCCCTATTTCACCGCAACTTATGAGGAGGCTATTCGTCGCTGCCCGGTTTGCGTCGGTTAGCCTTTTTAATGGCGTTGAAGTGCTTGTCGTTGAGCCTTCGCTGGCGCGATCGCTGTGGCACTTTGGTCTTGACGCGACGGCGCGGCGGGCGCCCGCAACGCTCAAGCTCTGCCCTCAGCTTACGCAGACAGCTCGCACGATTCTGGAACTGACTGCGGCTCTCGCGCGCCGTCACGACAATCCCCGTGGGCCCATGTTTCATGCGCACCGCAGAGTCCGTCGTGTTCACGCCCTGTCCGCCCGGGCCCGTCGCACGAAACACCTGCACCTCGCAATCGCGCGTCAACTCCTCGACTGACATCTCGGCATATCGCGCATACTCGCTCCATCCCATCTTGTTCTCATCCATATCAACACCTCCCCTCATACAAAAAAATGTGACAAAGGGACAGTCCCTTTGTCACATCGCATACCAATCGCTTGTGTTGCGCGTCTAGGCGAACGTGATCTCGCCGTTCTCGCAGTCCATTTCGGCGATACGGGCCAGGCTCTCAACGCGGAAGCCGCGCTCGCGGAGCTTATCGCCACCGCCCTGGAAGCCCTTCTCAACGGCGATGCCAATGCCGGCAACTTCGGCGCCCGCAGCCTCACAGATTTTAATAAGACCCTCAAGCGCGCAACCGTTGGCCAGGAAGTCGTCGATAATCAGGACCTTATCGCCCTCAGACAGGAAGCGCTTGCCCACGATAACCGGATACTCCTTCTGCTTGGTAAAGGAGTAAATGGTCGTGGCATACTGCTCGCCGTCAAGGTTGATGGACTGTGCCTTCTTGGCAAAGACCACCGGCACGCCGCCAAAATGCTGGGCTGCGATGCAAGCCATGCCAATGCCCGAAGCCTCGATCGTCAGGATCTTGTTGATCTCGACACCCTCGAACAGACGGGCCCACTCGGCACCCATGTGGTCGAACAGCTCAACGTCGCACTGGTGGTTGAGGAAGGCATCAACCTTAAGGACGTTACCGGCCTTTACGATGCCGTCATGGCGAATACGATCCTCAAGCTCCTGCATGGCGCAACCCCTTCTCGCGGCAACGATACCGCGCGATTAATAAACGTTGTTCGATAGTCTACCACGGACCGACCCCCGCCCGCCC
>DXZU01000010.1 GCA_019419525.1 Collinsella sp. | reverse complement strand
AGCTGCGGAAACGCGGGACCCGCTCAGGCTGTTGCGTTGAGATTGAAAATCAACCCTGAAAACTGAATCCCGTTAGAAATGACGAGTTGTTTACGCTTCTTTTGGGGTGGCGGTACTATCATGGTTCGAATTGAATGTGGATGATGATAGGGAGCGCCTTTTTATGATTGAGTTGCTCAGGCGTTTTGGTGGTAAGTTTCGCCGGTATATGGTGATCGGCCCTGCGTGCAAGTTGATCGAAGTGATCTTTGACCTGCTGACGCCGCTGGTGATTGCCCAGATGATCGATAAGGGCATTGGCTCGCACGACGTGAACGCCGTCGTCCACTACGGTATGGTGCTTGGCGCCATGGCCGTGATCGGCATCTCGTTTACGCTCGTCTGCCAAAAGATGGCCGCGCTCACCTCGCAGGGCATGGGCACCGACATTCGCGGCGCACTCTACAAGCACATCAACAAGCTGAGCTATGCTGAGCTCGATCGCTTTGGCACGCCGTCGCTCATCACGCGCATTACCAACGACGTTAACCAGGTGCAGCTTGCTGTGGCGCTGGGCGTGCGCATGCTCATCCGCTGGCCCTTCCTAGCGGTGGGCTCCATGTGCGCAGCCCTTGCCATCGACCTTAAGCTCGGTATCATCTTTTTGATCTGCACGCCCGCCATTGGCCTGGTGTTTTGGTTTGTCATGGCGCGCTGTATTCCGTATTACAAGCAGCTGCAGGCAAAGCTCGACCGCATCGCGCTTATCTGCCGCGAAGGCCTTTCGGGCGCTCGCGTGGTCCGTGCGTTTGTGCGTGAAGATCACGAGCGCGAGCGCTTTGCCCAGGCTGCCGATGACCAGGCCAATACTGCCATCGCGGTGGGCAAGCTCTCGTCGATTCTCAACCCCGTCACGTTTTTGGTGATGAACCTGGGCGTGTGCGCCATCCTGTGGGTGGGCGGCATCCAGGTCAACGTGGGCGAGCTCACGCAGGGTCAGGTCATGGCGTTTGTGAACTACATGACGCAGACCCTGACCTCCATCGTGTACGTTGCCAACCTGGTCGTGGTCTTTACCAAGGCGAGCGCCAGTGCGTCGCGTATCAACGAGGTGCTCAATTGCGTGCCGAGCATCACCGACGAGGGCAACCAGCCGGTCGCGCTGCCCAAGCCGGGTGCGACGGGCAATGCCGCTCCGGCCTCCGCGCTGAGCTTGAGCCATGCGAGCTTCTCGTTTGGCGCCGGCGCTGCCAACGCCGTCAACGATGTGACGCTGGAGCTGCCGCTGGGCAAGACGCTCGGCATTATCGGCGGCACGGGCAGCGGCAAGTCCACGCTCGTCTCGCTCATCCCGCGCCTGTACGACACGGGCATCGGCAGCGTGAGCGTAATGGGTGCCGACGTGCGCGCCTGGCCGCTCGATCAGCTGCGCCATGTGGTCGCGACCGTACCGCAGCGCGCGTCGCTCGTGAGCGGCACGATCCGCAGCAACCTGACCTGGCGCGACGAGTCGGCAACCGATGAGGAGCTGTGGGCGGCGCTCGATATGGCGCAGGCCAGCGAGTTCGTGCGCAACAAGCCGCAGGGGCTCGACGCTCCGGTCGAGGCGGGCGGCAAGAACTTTAGCGGCGGTCAGCGCCAGCGCCTGACCATCGCGCGTGCTCTGGTGGGCTCGCCGCAGATCCTGATTATGGATGACTCCGCCTCGGCGCTCGACTTTAAGACCGATGCGGTGCTTCGCCACGCCATCCGCGAGCGCAGCGTACACGGTGCCGCCGCGGGCGGGCTCCCGCTGACCACGGTGATCGTGAGCCAGCGCGTCTCGACCGTGCGCGATGCCGACATAATCTGCGTGCTCGACCACGGCTCGGTCGCGGGCCTGGGTACGCATGACGAGCTGTACGCAAGCTGCCAGCTCTATCGCGAGATTTGCCAGTCGCAGCTTCGTCGTGAGGAGCTCGAGGGCCAGCAGAGGAGTGCGGCGCCCGCGTCCGCCCCAAGACCCGCGTCCGCTCCGACCGTCCCCGCATCTGTCTGCGCAAAGGAGGGCTGCTAAATGAATCCGTACACTTCCTCCGGTTCGGTCGCCACGATGACGGCAAACGTGTCCGGTAACGATAACCTCAACGACCTGGGCGACGGCCCGCGCCAGCCCGGCGACCCAGAGCGCTATCCCGTGGGCGCGGTGACCCGCCGCCTGATGGGCTACGTCCGTCCGCACCGTATTTCGTTTACGGCGTCGTTTGTGAGCGCCGCTATCTCGGTGATTCTGCAGCTCTACACGCCTATCCTTATCGGCGAGGGTATCGACCTGATCGTTGCCGCGGGCCAGGTGGATTTCGATGCACTGCTGCCGCTCGTTACCAAGCTCGCGATTGTCGTTGTAGGTGCTGCGGCCTTCCAGTGGCTGCAGGGCTATTGCGTCAACCGCCTGTCCTACGAAACGGTGCGCGACATGCGCGTGGAGGCGAGCGACAAGCTCAGCCGTATGCCGCTCAGCTTTATCGACAGTCACGCCCACGGCGACCTTATGAGCCGCGTGGTCAACGACGTCGATCAGGTGGGCGACGGTCTGCTGCAGGGCTTCACGCAGCTCTTCACCGGTGTTATTACCATCGTGGGCACGCTCGCGTTTATGCTTTCCATCAACCTGACCATGACGCTCGTGGTGGTGCTCGTCACGCCGCTCTCCATTTTTGCAGCCGGTGCTATTGCCAAGCTCTCCAACAAAAGCTTTACGGCACAGCAGCGTATTCAAGGGCAGCTCGGTGGTCATATCGAGGAGTACGTAGGCGAGCAAAAGCTTGTCGACGCCTTTGCCTATGGTCCCAACGCCCAGCAGCGCTTCGATGCCCTCAACGCTGAGCTCTACACCGCGGGCGAGCGTGCGCAGTTTATGGGTTCGCTCTCCAACCCCGGCACGCGCTTTATCAATAACATCATCTATGCCGTGGTCGCTGTGATCGGCTGCGTGGGCGTGATCACGGGCGTGCCCGCGGCGCTTACGGTGGGCGGCGTGCAGATTTTCCTGTCCTATGCCAACCAGTACACCAAGCCGTTCAACGAGGTCACCAACGTCATTACGCAGATCCAGACCGCGTACGCCTCGGCGCGCCGCATGTTTGCGCTGCTCGATGCGCGCGAGCAGGAGCCCGATGCGACGGATGCCGCGGAGCTTGCCGCCCCGCAGGGCGAGGTCGCCTTTGAGCATGTGGACTTTAGCTACGTGCCCGACCGCAAGCTGCTGCAGGATATCTGCATCGAGGCCAAGCCCGGCATGCGCTTTGCCCTGGTCGGTCCCACGGGCTGCGGAAAGACAACGCTCATCAATCTGCTGCTGCGTTTTTACGATATCGATGCCGGCCGCATCATGGTCGATGGCCGGTCTTCGCGTGACTACACGCGTGCAAGCCTGCGCCGCGCCTTTGGCATGGTGCTGCAGGACACTTGGCTGTTCGAGGGCACGGTGGCGGACAACATCGCTTACGGTTGCCCGGATGCCACGCGCGAGCAGGTTATCGAGGCGGCCAAGCGCGCGCATGCGCATAAGTTTATCGTGCAGCTGCCCGACGGCTACGATACAGTGATCGGCGAGGACGGCGGCACGTTTAGCCAGGGTCAAAAACAGCTGCTGTGCATTGCGCGCGTTATGCTTACCGATCCGGCGATTCTGCTGCTGGACGAGGCGACGTCGAGC
Organism: Collinsella sp.; assembly: GCA_019419525.1. Classification (GTDB taxonomy): domain Bacteria; phylum Actinomycetota; class Coriobacteriia; order Coriobacteriales; family Coriobacteriaceae; genus Collinsella. The sequence continues at coordinate 64,044 of DXZU01000010.1, read as the reverse complement.
ATCGATACGCGTACCGAGCTGCAGGTGCAGGCGGCATTCGACGAGCTCATGGCCGGTCGCACAAGCTTTGTCGTGGCGCACCGCCTGAGCACCATCCGCAACGCCGACTGCATTCTGGTGATGCGCGACGGCCAGATTATCGAGCGCGGCACGCACGACGAGCTGCTAGCGGCAGGCGGCTTCTACGCCGAACTCTACCGCAGCCAGTTCGCCCAGTGAGCAAGCCCGTGGGGCAAATTAATCAGGTTTGTTTGTCCCATAGAGCGATCTTGTTATATAGCGTTCTACCAGCGCGTGAAACATTTTGACGATACTCCGTGACACAATTTGACGGCGTTTTGTGAAACAGTTTTTCGGCCATTCGTGAAACGTTCTGCGGCGGTTTCAATCCGAAGTACATACTGTTCGAAATCTGTCCAAAGATGTCGTCTGCGTCGCCAATCGACAGACGGTGGTTTACATCTGTCACGTTAGTACTAAGATATTCATCTAATAAATTGCATTAGTGGCTTTAGTTTTGGGGGAAACGAGGCAACGTGACTATGACGTGCTCTTTGGCGGTTAACAGCAAGAGCGGTAATACCAGAATGGTTTCGGGTGCGATCAAACGCACTCTGCAGGCTGCGGGCGTTGAGTTTGTCCATGCTGCGGCGTTGAGCGACGATGCGGATGCAGATCAGGTTGCGCTCGAGGCGCAGGGCGCCTGCGCGGCCGACACGGTGCTCGTCGGTTTTTGGTGCGACAAGGGCGCGTGCACGCCTTCGGTCGCGGCGTTGCTCTCCGCCTTGCACGGTAAGCGCGTCTTCCTGTTTGGCACCTGCGGTTTTGGCGCCGACCAGAGCTATTACCAGCAGATTATCGACCGCGTAACTTCCAATTTGGCTGGAGATGCCGAGCTTGCGGGCTGGGCGATGTGCCAGGGCAAGATGGGTCCCGCGGTCAAGCAGCGCTACGAGGCCATGCTCGAGCAGGATCCCGGCAATGCTCGCTTTAAGATGCTGCTCGACAACTGGGTTGCCGCGAAGGACCATCCCACCAAGGAGGATCTGGACAACATGGCGGCGGCGGCCAAGAAGGCCGTGTTGGGCGAGTAGCTTCGCCGTTCGCGGTCCTTCGTGCAAAACAATACAAATGTGAAAGCCTCGAAGTTCTCGAGGCTTTTTTCTTGACACTTGTGGACGCAACCGCTGCAAGCGTTTAGGGCGACATTTTCCATCACCCCGATGACAAGCCGCGCTCCAACAACAAGGCGTCTGTCCGGGCGGAGGCAAATAAGGTTCATCGCGAGTTCCGCACGCAAAGGAGGCCACTTAATGTGGCCTCCGTCTTGCGCAGGACTGTCCGAGCAGGGACCTTATATGCCTCCGCCCGGACAGACGTTTCAGTTATGAGCGACCCGCTACTTAATCTTGGTTGTACCCGGTGCCAGGTTGGGGTCGGTCTCGTTAGCTTCGGTCTGGAAGTGCTCGGTATACACGTTCTTGCCGTCGCGGAACATCTCGTAATACTGCATCTTGGCGTAATCCTCGCGCGCCTTGGTGGCGGCTGCTGCGGCGGCGTCGTCACCGGTGACGTTGGAGGAGAGCGCCCAGCGCAGACTGGCGTCCTCGTAGCCGACCGAGTTGATGGCGGGCAGCGACTCGCGCAGCGTCATGTGCGCCTTCTGGTAGTCGGTCAGCGGTGCGCCGATCAGCTGCATAAGCTGGGTGGACAGGTAGTTGGTAGACAAGTCGTCAACCTCGCTCGTCTGGTCGCAGCCGGCAACGTCGTAGTTGGCCCAGATGATGTAGTCGGTCTGCCACAGACGCTCCTGATGCGTAGCGTCGTCCTCGCCGGTAAACCACTTGTCATTGAACTTGGACGGGAAGAACGGCTGATGGTCGCCCCAGAACACCACGACCACCTTGCGGTCGAGCTTGCTCAGGGCGTTGAGGAAGTAGCGCAGCGCCTGGTCGGACTGCTCGATGCACGAGACGTACTCGTCGACATCGGACAGCGTGCCATCCTCGACGGTCTTGGCGTCCAGGTCGGTCGTGTCGATGTTCAGGTGCATCTGCTTGTCGACCGGCAGCAGGCCCGTGTCGTAGCCCGAGTGGTTCTGCATGGTCACGTCGAAGATAAACTGCGGGTCGGCGTTCTGGTCGAGCAACTCAAGAATCTTGTCGTAGGTTGCCTGGTCGGTCACCATGCCGCGCAGGGTATCGGCGCCCTGGAAATCGTTGATGGACAGGAACTGGTCAAAGCCAAAGTCCTTATAGACGTTCTCGCGGTTCCAGTTGGTCGCGTGGTTGGGGTGCATGGCCGTGGTGGAATAGCCGAGCGATTTGAACTGCTCTGCCAGGTTCCCGGTCGTTTCCATGTTGTAGATGGTGTAGGGGTACACGCCCGAGCCCAGGTTGGCCATGGAGTTGCCGGTCATAAACTCAAACTCGGTATTGGCCGTGCCGCCGCCGTAGGCGCTCACGTAGAGCTTTCCGCGGCTGAGGCAGTTGGACAGGTTCTTAAAGTACTGCGGACCTTCGTAGCCGGCGCGCATGTTCTGGTAGATCGACAGATCCGAGAACGTCTCGTTCATGATGGCGATGACCGTGGGCTTCTCGCTGTCGAACTGCTCCTTTGCGGCGGCGCGCTCGTCGCTCTTGGCCGCGTCGGACTTGTCGTAGGCCTTGGCGTACTTTTTGAGCGTGGCCTTGGCATCGTCGACGGAGTAGTCGGCGGGTTTGGGCGGCTTGATGGACTGTGCCGCACTAATAAAGGCAGGCAGGTAGCCCTCGCGCCAGTAGCTCTCGAGCGGGCGCCAGGTGTAGACGGTGATGCCGAGGGTGTTGTAGTAGTCGATGAGCGTGACATGCGCGGTCACGCCGCCCAGGCACAGCACCGCCACGAGCAGGTTGGTGAGCAGCATGCGCTTGGCGTTAGCGGCGCCCTTCTGACGGTGCGGTGCCACCAGGCCGGCGTACTCGCACAGCAGCATGGCGATGGCGGTAAAGCCCATGGACAGCACGCAGAACAGCGAGATCGAGAAGGTGTAGCCGTTGCCGGCGACCGCGGCGGCGGTGGAGATGGCCGAAAGGTCGCCCGGCTGGATGGGCATGGATTTAAACGTGATGACGAAGAACTCGGCAATGCCCAGGACAAAGAGGGCAAAGGCCAGGACCGCGGGAGCTGCGCCGTGGCGCTGGAATAGGAAGAACAAGCCGACCATGAGCACGGTGATGATGGCCCATTCGAGCAGAATGCACAGGGGGTAGACCCAGGTAAAGTCGTGGTTGGACGAGACCTCCATGCCCAGCAGCGCAAAGACGCCGGCGAGCAGCAGGCACAAGACGGCGGCGACGAGCGGTTTGCCCACAAAGGCGCCGCGCAGGCGGGCGAGCTTGCCAGTGGGGGCGGGAGCGTCGGCCGAGGCGAACGCAAAGACGCGCGGGGCGATGCGGTCGCGGGCGATGCTGGCCCAGGCGCATCCGGTGAGAATGGCGTTGGTCAGGATGAGCATCACAAAGGCGAGCGGCTCGTTTTGAGCGACGAGGCCAATGGCGCCCCAAATGGTCAAAAAGAGCTGGAACAGGCCGAAGGCGACGCTCCACCCAAGAGCGCTTTTGGCAACGGTGCCCGACTTTGCGCAAATGGCCTTGGCCTCGCGCAAGACAAGGTAGACGGTCGCCGCAAGACCGACGAGCGAGATGGCGGCAGCGAACATGCTGAGACTCCTCACAAACTAAAACCTACGAAAGCGGGGATTTACCCGATTGTTACCAAGATATGCGCAGCAATTGGTGGCTGCGCACACCAACCAGCCATATTAACGCGCGCGTGTGGCGGTGTGGCGCAATGTAGTGGCGACCTGCGCGATAATGGACGGGAATTACACGGAAACGTAAAGGCTTCTTAAAGAAATGGCGAGGGTAGGGCGATGAGCGAGCAGGTTTGCGAGGCGGACATGGGCGGCGACGGAGCTGCGGGCGTGGATACGTACGGCTATCCGGTCGAGACTACGGGCAACGCGGTACTGGACATTTTGGAGCACCGCTCGTCCACGCGCGCTTTTGCGCGCGATGACGACGGCCGTCCCGTGGCGGTGACCGACGAGCAGCGGGCGGCGATCTTGCATGCGGCGAGTCGCGCGCCGTCGGCGGGCGCCATGATGATGTATTCCATCGTGAGCATTCGCGAGCAGGCTACGCTGGACCGTCTGGCCGACCTGTGCGATCACCAGCCCATGATCGCCAAGGCGCCCTGGGCACTTATATTTGTGGTCGATTATGCCAAGTGGATCGATCTGTTTGAGCACGTGGGCTGCTTTGAGCCCGAGTTTGTCGAGCGCACGGGCAAGGCGCCCCGCCGCGCGCCGGGTTTGGGCGACTTTGCCATCGCGGCCCAGGACGCCGTGATCGCTGCACAAAACGCCGTGGTTGCCGCCGAGGCCCTGGGGCTGGGGAGCTGCTACATCGGTGATATCGTCGAGAACGCGGAGGCGGTTGCCGCGCTGCTGGACTTGCCGCCCTATACCATGCCGCTGTCGATGCTCATCATCGGCACGCCCCGTAAGGAGCGCCCGGCCATTGCGCATCCCGTAGTGAACCTGGTGCACGAGGAACGCTACTGCCGTGCGGATGCCGCGACCATGGACGCGCAGGTGGCCGAGATGGACAAGATGTTTCGCCCGCATGCCCGCGAGGTGGGGGAGCGCGTCGTGGATATCTATACCCGCAAGCACACGAGCCCCTTTATGGCCGAGATGAGCCGCTCCATGGAGTGGTGGTTCAAAAACTGGCTCGGAAAATGACGAACGCGACAAAGGGACAGTCCCTTTGCCACATTCCATATCGCGCGATGGCATAAAGGCCGTATAAATGTTTATCTAGCTGGGAAAACGGTGCATTAAAACATGGGCCGATTGCCTATAATCCCTTCGAACATTAAAGTTGGGAGGAAACCGGCTTATGGAACAAAAGGCCAAGGAGGCAGCCTCGCACGCTGCGATTCCTGTGAGCATCTCGGCGATGCTCGTCACGCTGGGCGTGGTGTATGGCGATATCGGCACCAGCCCCATGTATGTAACTAAGGCGCTCGTCGCCGGCAACGGCGGCATCGGAAGCGTCACGCAGGAGTTCGTGCTCGGCGCGCTCTCCCTTGTCGTGTGGACGGTCACGCTGCTGACGACCGTCAAGTACGTGCTGATCTCGCTGCGCGCCGATAACCACGGCGAGGGCGGTATCTTTGCCCTGTACAGCCTGGTCAAGCGTTGCGGCAAGTGGCTTATCATCCCCGCCATGCTGGGTGGCGCCGCGCTGCTCGCCGACGGCATCCTGACGCCGGCCGTTACCGTTACCACGGCCATCGAGGGCCTGCGCACCATCCCTGCGGTCCATGCCGTGCTGGGCGATGATCAGGGCCGCGTCGTCGCTATCACGCTCGCCATCATCATTGCGCTCTTCTTGGTGCAGCGCATCGGCACGGCCAAGATCGGTCACGCCTTTGGCCCCATCATGACGCTGTGGTTCCTGTTCCTGGGCGGCACGGGTCTGTTCTTTGTCTTCCAGCACCCCGCCGTGCTGCTGTGCCTCAACCCGGTGCGCGGCATCGCCTTTTTGCTGAGCCCCAACAACCACGCGGGCATCATGATTCTGGGCAGCTGCTTCCTCGCCACCACCGGTGCCGAGGCGCTCTACTCCGACATGGGCCATGTGGGTCGCGGCAACATTTACGCCACCTGGCCGTTCGTTAAGTGCTGCTTGCTGCTGTCCTATATGGGCCAGGGCGCTTGGCTTATGAACAACGCTGCCAACCCCGAGCTCATGGGCATTGCCGACCTTAACCCGTTCTACCAGATGCTCGCCCCGGGCCTGCGTCCGTTTGCCGTCGGCCTTTCAACCATCGCGGCCATCATTGCCTCGCAGGCGCTCATTACCGGCGCGTTCTCGCTGGTGTCCGAGGCCAGTCGCCTGGACCTCATGCCGCACATGCAGGTCTTCTATCCGGCCGAGACCAAAGGCCAGCTCTACATCCCCATGGTCAACAACGTCATGCTTGTCGGCTGCGTCATCGTGGTGCTGCTGTTCCAGAACTCGGCGCATATGGAAGCCGCCTACGGCCTTGCCATTACGCTGACTATGATGTGCACCACGCTGCTGCTCTTCTTCTACCTGCACGAGGAGCGCAAGCTCAAGGTTGCTCCGTGGATCTTCGCGGCCTTCTTCCTTTTGCTCGAAGGCTTCTTCTTCGTGAGCTCACTCACCAAGTTCTTCCACGGCGGCTACTTCACCATCCTCATGGCTGCACTCATCATGGGCATTATGGTGTGCTGGTACAACGGCACGGCGGTCGAACAGCGCCAGTTTACGCTGCTGCCGCTGCGCAGCTATCTGCCGCAGCTCAAGCGCCTGCGCGACGACGACCGTTACGAGCGCATGAGCGACAACATCGTGTACCTGACCAAGGACACCCATACCGACTACATCGACCGTGATATCGTCTACTCGATCTTGGACAAGCATCCCAAGCGCGCTCGCGCCTGGTGGTTCGTGAACGTCGAGACCATGGACGAGCCGCATACCTTTGCCTATTCGGTCGAGACGTTCGGCACCGACTACGTGTTCCGCGTGCATCTGTACCTGGGCTACAAGATTAACCAACGCGTCAATGCCTACTTGCGCCAAGTTGTTCAGGACCTGGCTGCCAGCGGCGAGCTGCCGTCGCAGACGCACGACTACTCGGTCTATAAGGATCCGGGCAACATTGGCACGTTCAAGTTCGTCATGATCCGCAAGCTGCTGGCGCCCGAAAGCGACGTGGAGCCGAGCGAGCGCACGGCCATCACGCTCAAGTACATCATCCGCCGCGCCGCCGGCACGCCCGCGCGCTGGTACGGCCTGGAGAACTCCAACGTGAGCTTTGAGTACGTGCCGCTGTTCACCAAGTTTAAGGCCGTGAGCAAGATGCAGCGCCTTGCCCCCAACGAGCGCCCGTAGCCGACGGAGACTACACGGAGTTGGTTATCGATGAGCAAAACTAAAGCCGGGGAGGTAAACATGGATGCAAGGACACTTGACGTCCGTGAGGCGCGCGTCGACGCCGCCGAAGATCGGTTCTTTACGAATCGGGCCAACATGGACATGGTCGATCGCGTGATTTCGATCGTGGCATTGGTATTTGGAGCGGTGTGCGTGTGCGCCCTGCTCGCGCACGTGCTGTTTGTCTAACGACCGCAGGCTGTAAAGGCTATACACTTGGAACCACCACAAGGGGAAACCACCACAAAGGTGCCTGTCCCCTTTGTGGTGGTTTTTGTTTTTGAGAGAGGGGCGGGGCGCTGATGGACGTCCATGCGGACGGCGATATTGCCGAGAACTTTTGGTGGCGGCGCACGACGCTGACGCGTCGCAGCCCTCTGTATGACGCCTGCGTATCGGCGGGGCTGCTGGTCGCGGCGACGATTGCGGGCGCGCTGCTCGACCATCCGGGTCTCGCGCCGAGCATCATGATCGTCTATGTGTTCGCCGTGCAGCTGTGCGCGTTCTTTACCTGGAGCCGCCTGTATTGCTTGCTGAGCTCGGCTGCCGCCGTGGCGCTCTACAACTTCTTGTTTGTTGACCCGCGCTACTCGCTGTCGTTTATCGACCGTGTTTATCCCGGCATGTTCTTCATCATGTTTGCGGTCTCGCTTGTGTCGAGTTCGATCGCGTTGGCCCTGCGCCGCGCCTTGGCGCAGGCCGCCGCCAGCGACCGCCGCACGCAGATGGTGCTCGAGACCAACCGCATGCTGCAGCGCTGTGCCGATCAGCAGCAGATTGTGCACGCCATGGCAACGCAGCTGGCGCGTCTTTCGGGCTGCCCGGTCGTGTGGTACAGCGATGATGCCGATGATGATGACCTGCTGCCGCGCGCGACGTATACGGCCGTGGGCGATGCCGTGCCGGTGCACGAGCTGGCGTCGCAAATGCCGCCGCGGCTCTCGGCGTCCGCCTATGTGGGAACACCACTCGATGCCACCTATGGCGGCTCGGCGTTCTTTGGCATCTACTTGACCGTACGCTCGGGCGACACCATGGTGCGCGCGGGCGACCCCGCCTCGGTTGTGGGCGTGCTGGCTATCGTTGCCGAGTCCGACGTGCTGACGCACGAGGAGCGGACACTTGCCGATGCCATCGTGAGCGAAGGCGAGCTGGCACTCGATCGCGCCCGCGCCATGGAGGCCCGCGAAGAGGCGGCGGTGCTTGCCAAAAACGAGCAGTTGCGCGCCAACCTGCTGCGCTCCATTTCGCACGATCTGCGCACGCCGCTTACCAGCATTTCGGGCAATGCCGACGTACTGCTCGACCAGGGCTCGACCGGCACCGCCGAGCTCGACGACCAGACGCGCCGCGGCATGCTCCTGTCCATTCGCTCGGACGCGCAATGGCTCAACGCCACCGTCGAGAACCTGCTTGCCATCACCAAGCTCGAGGGCGGCGGTATGCATCTGGCGACTACGCTCGAGCTCATGGACGATATCGTCGAGGAGGCGCTGCGCCACGTAAGTCCGGCCGTGCGCGAGCACGACCTTAAGGTGGTGGCGTGCGATGAGCCGGCGCTCGTTAACGTCGACGCGCGTCTGATGGTACAGCTCGTGGTGAATCTGGTGAACAACGCCATCACGTATACGCCCGCGGGTTCGCATATCGTGATTTCGATTGGCGTCGACGATGGGCACGTGACGTGCTCGGTGGCCGATGACGGGCCGGGCATTGCGCCCGAGGACCGCGAGCGAATCTTTGAATCGTTCTACACCGCCAATCACGGTCTTGCCGACAGCCATCGCAGCGTGGGCCTGGGTCTTTCGCTCTGCCGCTCCATTGCGTTGGCGCATGGCGGTAGCATAGAGGTTGCCGCGGCGGACCCGCACGGCTCGGTCTTTACGATTGAGCTTCCCGTCGCCGATGTTTCGTTTGATAAGGAGTAGCGCCGTGCCGAACTCTGCCGTAAAACCGCTCATCTTGGTCGTTGAGGACGATCCCGCCGTTCGCAACCTTATCGTTGCCGCGCTCGAGGCGCACGGCCTGCGTCATATGGCTGTGGAGACCGCCCATGCCGCCATCGCCGCCGCCTCGTCGCAGGCACCGAGCATTGTGCTGCTCGATCTGGGCCTACCCGATATGGATGGCGTCAAGGTGGTGGAGTCGGTGCGCGCATGGTCGGGCATGCCGATCATTGTGGTCTCGGCGCGCAGCGAAGACGCGGACAAGATCCGCGCACTCGATGCCGGTGCCGACGACTACCTGACCAAGCCGTTTTCGGTCGAAGAGCTGCTCGCGCGCATTCGCACGACGCTCAGGCGCCTTTCGTATGCGCAAACGGGCGGTGTTGCCTCCGAGGGCTCGTTCGATACCGGTGAGCTGCATATCGATTTTGACGCCGGCATCGCCACGATGGATGGCGAGGAGCTGCACCTGACGCCGATCGAGTACAAGTTGCTCTGCTTGCTGGCACACAACGCCGACAAGGTGCTGACGCACCAGTTTATATTGCACGAGATTTGGGGTACGGCGACCAAGAGCGATCTGGCGAGCCTGCGCGTCTTTATGGGCACGTTGCGTAAGAAGATCGAGTCCGACCCCGCGCATCCGCGCTATATCCAAACGCACGTAGGCATTGGCTACCGCCTAGTCATCCAAGGCTAGATCGCCAACCACCATCCCAATATGAGTTGCGGTGAAATACGGTCTAAATTTGCCTAATTCCAGGCAAAACAGTCCGTATTCCACCGCAACTTTGTTATTTGCCCTTGGGCTTGCTGGCGTAGAACTTCTTCTTTTTGGGCTTGCCGGCGGGGGAGGGTTTGCCGGCAAAGTTGGACTTGCCGTTGCCGGCCTGCGCGTGCGCGGGTACTGCCACACGGGGCTTGCGGGCCTCGGGGTTGCGCAGTTCCTCGACGCGCTCAGCAATTTCCTCGGCGCTAAAGCCGACCTCGGCCATGGCGTCCTCGATGGGCAGGCGGCGCACGATATAGCAGTGGTGCACCTTCTGGTTGCGCGCGAAGTCCTCGGGGATGGTCTGCGCTGTAATGTCCTCCAGCAGCACGCCCGCGCGGGCGAGCTTGCGCGTTTCGGGGCGGAAGCCGCGCAGGTTGCAGCTAAAGATGGCATGGCCGCCCTGCGCGAGCAGGCGCGATACGCCGGCCAAAAGCTCAATATGGTCGCGCTGGACATCCCAGGTGCGGCGGCCCATCTTGGACGAGTTCGAGAACGTGGGCGGGTCGACAAAGATCAGGTCCCAGCGGTTGCGCGTCTGGCGCTGGTCACGAATCCAGGCGAGCACGTCATCGCGCACAAAGTGATGCTGCGGCCCCACAAAGCCGTTCTGACGCATATTGCGCTCGGCCCAGTCCAAGTAGGTGTTGGAAAGGTCGACCGTCACGGTCTCCTCGACGCCGCCATCGGCCGCGTAGCAGGTGGCGGTGCCGGTGTAGGCAAACAGGTTGAGGAAGCGGCGCGCCTGCTTGGCGTGCTCACGCACTAGGTTGCGGGTGACGCGGTGATCCAAGAAGATGCCCACATCCAGATAGTCGTCAAAGTTGACGGCAAAGGTGAGCCCGCCCTCCTCGATGAGCGGCAGGCGACGGCGCGCGATGTTGGCGCGTTCGCCCGATCCGCCCTTGCCGGCGCCCTGCTTGCCGTACTGCGAGCCGCCGCGCGAGCGCATGCGGGCCTTGGCGTGCACGTGTTCGGCCGGGATATCCAGGATACGCGGCGCGATGGCCAGAATATCGAGCATACGGGCCTGGGCCAGTGCGGGGTCGATGGTCTTGGGCGCGGCGTATTCGGCGATGACGAGCCAGCGGCCCGGCGTCTGCGGGCAACCCTCGTACAGGTCGATGGCGGCGGAGTAATCGGGCAGGTCGGCATCGTAGACGCGGTAGCAGCTCACGCCCTCGCGCTTGGCCCACTTGCGACGCAGGCGAGCGTTCTTGCGCAGGCGGTTGGCGAACTGTTCGGACTCGGGGATGAGCACGGGTAGCGGCTTGCCGTCACCCAGGTCGAGCGTGGCAGCAGGTTCGGGCATGGGGGTGTCGGCGGCTTCGTCTTGGGCATCCGCGGTCTGCTCCTCGGTGTTTGCGCTGGTCGCAGCTTCAAACGCCGCGGCAGCATGATCGAGCGAGGGCCAAACCTCAAGAGCCGCCTCCTCGTTATTGGGCATGACGGCGATCGAGCGCTCGGGCTCGGCATGGAGCGCACGGGCCATAAGGCCATCGCGGGTGAGTGCGGCGACCGGTGCCGAAGCGAGCTCGGGCGCGCGGCGCAGCTCGCCGACCAGCGTCATGGCATCGTGCATGAGCGAAAGCGGGGTCTCGGTCGTGTCCGCGACCAGGGCGGCACCGGCAACGGCACCTGCGTGGTCCAGCACGGTGGCGGACTTGGCGGCGCAAAAATCGACAAAGCGCTTGTAGCCGGCACACTTGACCATGCGCTCAGCGGTCTTGCGGGCGGCAGGGTCAATGTCTACGGCAACGATGCGCGCCTGGCGTTCGCGCGCCGCCGCCTCGCGCTCGCGCGCTTCGGCACGCAGCTGCTCCCACAGGGCAGCGTCATGCAGCTGCCAGCCCTCAAAGCCCCAGCGCTCGCGTGCGGCGCCCGGGGCGCGGTCGGCCAGAATGTTCACGGCCTCCAGCAGCAGGCCGCCACCGGCGCACGAGGCATCGATCAGCGTAGGAAGGGCTTCATTCTCGTAATCGTCGGCCGTCAACTCGCGCTCGCACAGTGCGGTCCAGCCGACCTGCGCCAGCACCAGGGCGGCGTAGTCGGGGCGCAACACGTGCGCGCCCTCGCCGGCACGGGTCGCAGCGGGCGGCAGGCGTTTGAACAGCGGGTCGCCCGAAAGGTCCAGGCTGATGCTCGCGCGGCGCTGGCGCAGCGAAAGCAGCAGGTGAACATCGGGATCGGCGGCGTCGACATCGGCGCGACGGCCCGTTGTCTCGGCCAGACGGTCGCACAGCGCGTCCTTGGCGCGCAGGGCCGAGAAGCGCGTGTTACGCAGCTGCTCGGTCACGCCGCGGGCGGTGATGGCGATGGTGGCACCGGGGCGGATGATGGTCTCCCAGGCGATGTCGTAAACGCTGTCGTACAGCTCGTCGGCATCCTGCGCCTCAAAGCGCCCAAGCACCACAAACACGCGGCTGGCCAGGCGCGACCACAGACAGGCGCGGTAGCCTTCTTCGAGCTCGCCCTCAAACGTAGCGCGGCCCTTCAGGCGGCGGACATGCGAAAGCCCGAGGTGTTTAAGCTCATCGGCGAGTGCGGACTCAAAGCCCTCGGGGCAGCTTGCGTAAAATTCCATGGGTGACCTCTCTGATTGCGTCGCTCCATTATATGATGGATGCTTCGTTTGCCCTTATCCTCGAAAGGAACCCATATGATTGATGCGTACCCCGAATCCGCTGTGCTCTTTTTTGACGTGGACGGCACGCTGACGTCGTTCGATCCCGACGATATGACCGATAAGGACTTTACGGCGGTTCGTCCCTCGCAGACGGTGGTTGAGGCGTTCCGTGCACTGCGCGATGTGGGGCACAAGGCATTTATCTGCACGGGTCGTCCCCTGTGGCTTATCGCCGATAGCCTGCGTGCGCTCGACCCCGCGGGCGTCGTGGCCATGGCAGGCGCTACGCTCGAGGTCGAGGGCCGCGTGGTGCATGAGGAGTGCTTTGACGAAGACATTGTTGAGGAGCTTGCGCGCCGCATTGCCGCGGCGGGCGGTGAGGCGTTGTTCGAGACGAACAGTGCCACCTATTCACTTGAGCCAGTTGGTGTCGAACAGTCATTTCTGCTAGGCGCCGGCGTGGTGCATGGCGTTGATCAGATGCGCGTCGATGGCCGCTTGCGCGTAGGCAAGGTGTGCATTAACGCGTGCAACCTGGCTCGCGTAGCCAACGACGATGGCTTTATCGATCGCAACTTTGAGCTGTGCAACACCGGTGGTCAGAATCGCGAGCTGAGCCCCAAGGGCATCGACAAGGGCGTGGGCGTGGCGCGAGCGCTGGCGTATCTGGGCCGCGAGGGAAATGCGCGCACCTTTGGCTTTGGCGATTCTGGCAACGACCTGGGCATGCTCGCTGCTGTCGAGACGGCCGTGGCCATGGGCAACGCCATGCCCGAGGTCAAGGCGGTCGCCGACTACGTGACCGACGATGTCGCACACGACGGCACCGTCACCGCGATGCAGCATTTTGGCCTCATCTAATGAATCTCGCCTTCTGACGTTTGCTCAAACTGCGACTCTTTGCTTTTGCATGCTCAATCGATTTATCAATCCAAACACTGAGGTGTTTATACCGTTCGCCGAGAAGATAAAAAACCGCAGCTCACGCCTTGATAAACGTAGGTAAAGTGTTTAGCAGTTTATCGGCCGTATGCTAACGAAAGGAATCAGGCAGATGGCAATCAAGGTGTTCGCTGACGGTGCAAACCTCGAGGGCATGCTCGACATGTACGAGAACGGCAACGTTCAGGGTTTCACGACCAACCCGTCCCTTATGAAGAAGGGCGGCGTGACGGATTACCGCGCGTTTGCCAAGGAGGTCCTGGCCCACATCACCGATGTGTCCGTGTCGTTTGAGGTCTTTGCCGACGACGTCGAGACCATGGAGGTCGAGGCCCGCGAGATCGCTACCTGGGCCGAGAACGTCTACGTCAAGATTCCGTGCGTGACCACCAAGGGTGAGTCCACCGCCGAGCTGGTGCGCAAGCTTTCGGCCGACGGCATCAAGGTCAACGTCACCACCATCTTTACGCCTACGCAGGTCGACGAGATGGTCGAGGCCGTTGATGCCGAGACACCGTCCATCATCTCGCTCTTTGCCGGCCGCATCGCCGATACCGGCGTCGACCCCATTCCGTTTATGACGGAGTCGGTCAAGAAGGCCGCCGCCAAGCCCAACTGCGAGGTCCTGTGGGCATCCACGCGTGAGCTTATCAATATTTACCAGGCGGAAGGATGCGGTTGCCAGATCATCACGGTGCCCAACAGCATCCTGGCCAAGCGTAAGAACATCGGCCGTGACCCGTACGAGGTCTCGCTCGATACCGTGCGCGGTTTTGCCAAGGATATCGCCTCGCTCGGTTTCCATATCCTGCCGTAACGCGAACGCTGGCTACATCGCGGGTTGTTCGCCCCGGCCTTTCCTTTCCCTATCACTCACGCGCTTCGCGAGGGTCGCGCTAGGCAAAGGAAAGGCCGGGGCTGCCGACACGAACTTGCCGGTAGGTTGGTGATAGGCTTCCATATCCTGCCGTGGACAAAGGTACCCCCGCCTGCGCCGTGCAAAATTGAGAGTATTCAGCAAGGTAAAGGCTTTTACCAGCTGGGTGAAGCATGGAACAGCCCCCGTTTTGGCTCTGATGACGCTAAAACGGGGGCTGTTTTTGACGTCATTGTCTCTGTGGGGCGTTCGGAACGGCGGAAATTGCAGAATACTCGCGATTTTGCACGTCGCTGCAGGGGGTACCCTTGCTTTGGCGGTTTACTTCCCCTGCACCATGGTGAGTGAGATCTTCTTGCGGTCGCGATCGACCTTCTCGACCCACACCTTGACCGTGTCGCCGACGCGCACCACGTCACTGGGGTGCTTGACAAAGCGGTTGGCCAGCTTGGAGATGTGTACGAGGCCGTCCTGGTGCACACCCACGTCGACGAAGGCGCCAAAGTCCACAACGTTGCGCACCGTGCCCTTGAGCTCCATGCCGGGCTCCAGGTCGTCGATGGAAAGTGCCGAGCGGCTAAAGACCACCTCGGGCGCGTCGTCGCGCGGGTCGCGGCCGGGCTTCTTGAGCTCGTTGACAATGTCGATGAGCGTTAGGGTGCCGCAGTCTAGATCGCTTGCCAGCGCCGAGATGCTGCCCAGACGGCGCTCGATATCGGGCACGCCGCCGCGGTTGAGCTCGCTGGCTTTAACGCCGGCGCGCTCCAGGACAGACGTGGCCACCTCATAGCTCTCGGGGTGGACGCTTGTCGCGTCGAGCGGGTTTTTGCCGCCGCTGATGCGCAGGAAGCCCGCGGCGTTGAGATATGCCTTGGGTCCCAGCTTGGGGACCTTCTTAAGCTGGCGGCGATCGGTAAAGGCGCCGTTTTCCTCGCGGTAGGCCACGATGTTTTTGGCCACGCTTGGCGTAATGCCCGACACGTAGCCCAGCAGGCTCGCGCTTGCGGTGTTTACATCGACGCCCACGCGGTTGACGACGTCCTCCACCACGTGGCCCAGCGTGCGCGAGAGCTCGGCCTGGTCAAGGTCGTGCTGGTACTGGCCTACGCCGATGGACTGGGGCGGAATCTTGACGAGCTCTGCCAGCGGGTCCTGCAGGCGACGACCCAAGCTCATGGCGCCGCGCACGGTGACATCCAGATCGGGATACTCCTGGCTCGCGAGCTCGGAGGCGGAGTACACCGACGCGCCGGCCTCGTTGACGATGGTGTAGCGAAGGCTGGGCGCCTGCTCGGCAATAAACTCCGAGACGACTTCCTCAGTCTCGCGGCTGGCGGTGCCGTTGCCGATGACGATGGTGTTGACGCTGTCCTTCTTGACGAGGCGGGCGAGCTCGCGCTTGGTGCCGGCGACGTCGTGGCGCGGCTTGGTGGGGTAGACCACGCCGTGGTCGAGTAGCTTGCCGGTCTCGTCCATGACGGCGACCTTGCAGCCGGTGCGGTAGCCCGGATCGAGTGCGAGCACGCGGGCACCACGCACGGGGCGCGCCGAGAGCAAGCCCTCGAGATTCTTGGCAAAGACGTTGATGGCCTCGGTCTGGGCGCGAACGGTGAGTTTGGCGCGGGCCTCGCGCTCCAGCGAGGGAGCCATGAGGCGTTTGTAGCCGTCGGCGATGGCGGCATCGAAGATGGGAGCAAACACGCCCTGGCGTCGGGGCCAACGGCTGCCGAGGCGCACCGTGGCGGCAGCGCCGTCGACGTTCACGCGCACGCGGAGCTTGCCCTCGCGCTCACCGCGGTCGATAGCCAGCACGCGGTGGTTGGGTATACGGCGCAGCGGCTCATCATAGCTGTAGTACGGCTCGTAGGGGGTCTTCTCGGCGGGGTCGGTGGCCTCGACGACGATGTCGGCGGTGTTTTGCGTAAAGGTGCGCAGGTCGGCGACGTTCTCCGGGTCCTCGGCTACCGTCTCGGCCACGATGTCGGCGGCGCCGGCGAGCGCCTTCTCGGGCGTGTCGAAGCCGGCCTCCTCGTTGACGTAGTCCGCGGCGGCGTCGAGCGCGCTGCCCTTGGCCGAAGCCTGCATGATGATCATGTTGGCGAGTGGCTCCAGGCCTGCCTCGCGGGCCTTCTGCGCGCGGGTCATGCGCTTTTTGCGGTAGGGCTTATAGAGGTCCTCGACACGCTGGAGCTGCGTGGCCTCGCGAATCTGCTGCTCGAGTTCGGGCGTGAGCTTGCCCTGGGCGTCGATGAGCAGAATGACGTCCTCCTTACGCTGCTCAAGATTGCGCAGGTAGGACAGGCGCTCGTCGAGTGCGCGCAGGGCGACGTCGTCCATGCCGCCCGTGGCTTCCTTGCGGTAGCGCGAGATAAAGGGGATGGTGTTGCCCTCGTCGATGAGCTTGACGGCTGCCTCGACGTTGGCGGCCTTAAGGTTGAGCTCGCGGGCGAGCTGGGCGATAAGATCCATGGAACTCCTTGCGTTTAAGGTGCGTTTGCAGCACAGGGCTACCAAGGATACCACCCGCCACTTCGCCCAAAAAAAGACTGTTTTGGCGCGGAACCACGAAAGCGGCCTATCTACTACGTTTGAACCGTATGGGTCGACCATCCCCCGGTTTTCCGAGAATACGCAAGCCGTCTACCTGCGGCTTTTATTTCGCGAAATTTGGCATGGTTAAGGGCGATCGGTTAAACGTAGTAGATAGGCGCGTTTCGTGGCGAACGAATCAAGCCGAGGTGCAAAATAGCCCCCGCCCCAGAAAAATCGTCGGCAAGGTAACAAAATGCCCCGCGGGCAGGAGGCTGCTCGCGGGGCAAAGAAGAGGGACTTATTTGTGGCGGACCGAGGGACTCGGCATGGGGTTTCTGCCGCGGCCGCTCTCAAGGCATTACAGCTCGACGAGCTGGCCGGTCTCGGCGGCCTCCTTGATAGCGTTGAGAAGCGTGAGCGTCTTAACGTTGTCGGCGGGGGTCACGACGGGCTCAACCTCACGGCGGACAACCTTCACAAAGTGCTTGAGCTGCATCTTGTGCGGCAGCGCCGGGTCGACGGCCGGAATCTCCATCTGCAGCGGCTTGTGCCAGTTGGAGGCACCGTCGTAGGAGAACTGGTGCAGGCGGGGCAGCGAAAGGGCGCCCTTGGTACCGCCGATAAAGTAGGCATCGGCGTCGAAGGGGCGGTACTGCGGGTCCTCGCGAGCAGTCGCCTCCCAGTTCCAGGGGCTGGCGGTGGCATCGGAGATGGTCATGCTCGCAAGCGCGCCATCGGCAAAACGGACGTTGACCACGGCGGAGTCCTCGGTCTCAAAACCGCGGGCGGCGCTGGACTGCATACCCTGGACGGCAACGGGCTCGCCCAGCAGGTAGCGGAGCAGGTCGACGTCGTGCACCAGGTTAACCAGGATCGGGCCGGCACCCTTCTTGCGGCGCCACTCGACATCGAAGTACTCGTCATTCTTATAGATCATGTAGTGGAAGCTCGACACGGTGAGCTTGCCCAGCTCGCCAGACTCGATGATCTCCTTGGCCTTGTTGACGAAGGGGTTGTGGCGACGGTGCTGACCCACGAGCACGGGCACGCCGGCGGTCTCGGCCTCGGCGGCAAAGGCCTGGGCATCCTCGAGATCGTTGGAGATCGGCTTTTCGACCAGCGGCACGATGTTGCGCTTGATGGCCTCGCGAGCAACGCCCAGGTGCAGGTCGTTGGGGGTGGCGATAATGACGGCCTCGGGCTTGACCTCGTCCATCATCTGGGCGGGATCGGTAAAGAACGGCACGCCGGCGGCCTCGGCCGTGGCGCGGGCGCCCTCAAAGGCGTCGGCGATGGCGACGAGCTCGGCCTCGGGCTCCTCGGTGACAAAGCGGATGTGGTTGCGGCCCATGGCGCCGGCGCCGATAACGGCAATGCGGACGGGGTTGAGCTCAGACATTTCGACTCCTTAATACTGGTGACCGGTGGAATGCGACAAAGGGACTGTCCCTTTGTCGCATCGGTAAAACTAGGCGGACTTCTTCTTGCTGTCGGAGACCATCATGTAGACGGTGAGCACGACGGCGATGGCGGCGATCACAATGGCGCCGTAGAAGGACTGCTGGTAGGCGGCGCTGCCGGCCTCGGCGTGATACAGCACAGCGGTGATGGGCTGGCTGATCCAGGTGGAAGCGGCATAGCCCAAGAACATGATGCCGTAGTTGACGCCGATGTTGCTGGTACCAAAGGCGCCACCGGTGAGCGGCGGGTAGATGACGAGCAGAGCGCCAAAGCTAAAGCCGAGCAGGGCGAGCGCCACAAAGAACATGCTCTGCGTAAAGCTCATCGACATGATGACGAGCGCGACGATGGTGACGACAAGGCTGATGAGCAGCGACTTGTAGGCGCCGAGCTTGTCGATGATCTGGCCGAAGGACAGGCGGCCGACCAGGTTGGCGCAGGTGTTGACGGAGACGACCACGCCGCCGAGGGCGACGGCCGCAGCGCTCGTGGGGTCGGCGAAGAGCTGGACGGCGGCGATGGAGGCAACCTTGCCCACGAGCAGGGTGCCCGCGGTGGCGGCAAAGGCGAAGGTGACGATGAGGACCCAAAAGCGCGGGGTCTTGACCATCTCGCTCGGGGTGAGGTCGCCGAAGGTGCCGGCATGCGCGCCGCCCTTGGGGGCCTCGAAGCCCTCGGGCAGCCAGCCGGCCTCGGGGGCCTTCAGGAACAGGGCAGAGGCGGCGATCGTCACAAAGAAGATGACGCCGAGTGCCTTGAGGGCGCCAAAGATGCCCAGGCTCGGGATGAGCAGCGAGGCGAGCACCGGGGACAACACGGCGGGGCCGGCGGTCGAAGCGGCCAGGGTGATGCCGGAGGCGAGACCCTTCTTGTCGATGAACCACTTTTGGCCGGTGGTGAGTGCCGGGTTGTAGCCCAGGCCGTTGCCGATGGCGGCGACGAGCGAGAACCACAGGTAGAACTGCCACGGCTCGGTGACGGTGCCGGACATGAACCAGCCCAGGCCGTAGCACACGGCGGCAGCGATCACGACGTTGCGCGGGCCGATCTTATCGGAGATGCGGCCGGCGAAGATGCCCGTCACGGCCATGATGGTCTGAAAGACCGGGAAGGCCCAGGTAAGGGCGCTGGACCACTCGGGGTAGACGGCGAGCAGGTTCTTGGACACGACGGAGTACAGCGCGATGGAGCTGATGAAGAACATGGTGACGCACGCGGCAGAAAGCACGACGGCGCGACCCTTGTTGGAGTTGGTGGAAGCCATTGGACTCTTTCTAATCGATACGGGGGAGGAGCGGGCGTGTCCGCGGGGTCTCCCTGTCAGGTTGGTTTACTGGTCGGTCGGCTTGGCGACGCCGGACTCATCGGACCAGAGCTCGACACCCTCGTTCTTGAGGTAGTTGTCGGCGTATGCGCGGCGGCCACCGGGCTTGGCGGTGAGGTCGCCCATCATGTTGGAGAAGCCGCCGTCGACCTTGATGGCGTCGCCGGTGGTAAAGTCTGAGCGCGTGGACGCCAGGAACATGACGGCGTTGGCGATATCGCTGACCTCGCCGATGCGACGCGTGGCGATGAGGCGGCTGCGGCTCTTCTCGACCTCGGGATCGGCGTAAAAGCTTGCCGACATGGGGGTCTTGACGAAGCAGGGCTCGACGCAGTTGGAGCGCACGCCGTAGGGACCCCACTCGGCAGCCAGCATCTTGGACATCATGTTGACGCCCGCCTTGGTGGAGCTGTACACGCCCGAGAACGTTTCGGGGGAGTGACTGGCGACGGTCGAGATGTGCACCAGACGGCCCTGGCCGGCCTTGATCATCTCGCGACCAAAGCGCTGCGAGGTGATGAAGTAGCCGGTGAGGTTGACGTTGAGCACCTGCTCCCAGTCGCTCAGCGGCAGGTCCTCCATGGCTGCGAAGCGCAGGATGCCGGCGGTGTTGACGAGAACGTCGACGCGGCCGAAGTCGGCGATGGTGGCATCGACGGCGGCCTGAACCTCGGCCTCGTCGGTGGCGTTCATCTTATAGCCTTCGGCGTGGATGCCAAACTCGGCGGCGAGGTCGGCGGCTGCGGCCTTGACCTTCTCCTCGTCTAGGTCGAGCATGACGACGTTGGCGCCATTGCGGGCGAACTCGCGACAAATCTCGACGCCCATACCGCCGAGTGCGCCGGTCACGGCGCAGACATCGCCCTCGAGCTTAAGCCAATTGCTCATAGGAACTTCCCTTCTTGTGCCTCCCGGTGGGTCGCTCCCATTAATCGACCCACGTGGTTTTCGCTGGTTATCGTATGCTTTGCATTTGCGCAGGTGAATTGCATATTTGTAGAATGGCGTTAACCATAGGTTTACACTGTGCGATGCAGTTTATTCTCAATTGAACGCATGACCTGCGAAAACAACCTCCTGTGGCACCATGTGGCCACGGGCGCAAAAACGGGAGATTGACGTGTACGATCGACGACTTGAGGCCATATCGGCCGCTGCGGAGCTGGGAAGCTTCTCGCGTGCGGCGGCACAATTGCGCGTGTCGACTCCGGCGCTCGTCAAGCAGGTGTCGGGCTTCGAGGCCGAGTTCGGCATCACGCTGTTCGAACGCTCGCACTCGGGCGTCAAAGTGACGCCGGCCGGCGCGCTGCTGGTGGACGACGCGCGCTCGATCATGCGGCAGTCCGAGGACGCGCTGCGCCGTGCCCGACGCGCGGCGGGCGATGGCGGTGCCGTGCGCCTGGGCGTGTCGATGATGTGCCCGGGGCGCCAAACGCTGTCGATGTGGTCGGGCATCCACGATCTGGAACCGTCGCTGCGATTTGAAATCGTGCCGGTAAGCGATCTCTACGACGAGCGCGAGACCGTCATGCGTAGCTTGGGCCGCGAGGTCGATGTGGTGCAATCGAGTTTTTCTACCCCACGCTGGGGTGATGCCTGCCAAAAGCTCCGCATTGTCAACGTGCCGTTTTATATCGATCTGCCGCGCACGAGCCCGCTGGCGCGCAAGAATCGCATTACGGTTGCCGACTTGGAGGGTATGCGTCTGCGCGTACTGCGCCACGGCAACGACGCCATGGACAGCCTGCGCATCGATCTTTTGGCCGATGGCGGCGTGGACGTGATCGACGTGGACAGTTTTGACTTTGCGCTCTTTAACGAAGCCGAGGAAAAGGGCGACGCGGTGCTCACCTGCGGCGCATGGTCGGGGGTGCATCCGGCCTTTGTGGGCGTGCCGTTTCTATGCGGCCGCGAGGTGCCGGTCTTCTTGCACTACCCGCTCGAGCCAACCCTCCAAGTACAAAAATTCGTCAACGCCATGGCCCAACTCCTCAACTAGCTCATTTGGCGCGGGTAGTCTTTTTGGGACGGGGCTTTTTTAGCTACTTTTGCCGCCCTGCCTGCGCACCCTCAAAGTAGTCAAAAAGCCCCGTCCCAAAAAGACTAACAAAACGAGGCCCTGGCCAAACGGCCAGGGCCTCACTAACCTTTATTCCGTTTTAAACAACGGGCTGATTGCGCGCAGGAGGGTGCCCCGGGGCGGCGGGGTATTTCCTCCGCGCGCAGTTTCGCAGCGAAGCGAGAATGTTTGAGCACGGAGGAATTACCCCGCCGCCCCGGGGCACCCTCCGTCAGTAACCGTTCCTACTCCAGCTCAAACGCTCCCGTGTACAGCTGGTAGTAGTACCCGCGCTTGGCAATCAGCTCGTCGTGGTTGCCGCGCTCGATGATGCGGCCGTGGTCCAGGCAGATGATCGCGTCGGAGTTGCGCACGGTGGACAGGCGGTGCGCGATGACAAACGTCGTGCGGCCCTCCATGAGCTTATCCATGCCGGCTTGCACGATAGCCTCGGTGCGGGTGTCGATGGAGCTCGTGGCCTCGTCCAGAATCATTGCCGGCGGATCGGCGACGGCGGCGCGTGCGATCGAAATCAGCTGGCGCTGGCCCTGCGACAGCTGTGCGCCGTTGCCGGTGAGCATGGTGTCGTAGCCCTCGGGCAGGCGGGTGATAAAGTCGTCCGCGCCCGCGAGCTTGGCCGCCGCGATGCACTCCTCGTCGGTGGCGTCCAGGTTTCCGTAGCGGATGTTATCCATCACGGTGCCGGTGAACAGGTTCACGTCCTGTAGCACGACGCCCAGCGAGCGGCGCAGGTCGGCCTTGCGGATCTTGTTGACGTTGATGCCGTCGTAGCGGATCTTGCCGTCGGCAATGTCATAGAAGCGGTTGATGAGGTTGGTGATGGTCGTCTTGCCGGCACCGGTGGCGCCGACAAACGCGACCTTCTGGCCCGGCTTGGCAAACACGGACACGCCGTGCAGCACCTCGTGGTCGGGCGTGTAGCCAAAGTCGACGTTGTCCATGACCAGGTCGCCGCGCAGCGGCACGTACTCGATCTCGCCGGTTGCGCGGTGCGGATGTTTCCATGCCCACATGCCGGTGTGGTGGTCAGCCTCCTCGAACTGCCAGGTCTCGGGGTTCACCTGCGCGTTGACGAGCGTCACGTAGCCTTCGTCGGCTTCGGGCTCCTCGTCGATGAGCTCAAAGATGCGGTCGGCGCCGGCGAGGCCCATGACCACGGCGTTGATCTGCTGTGAGATCTGGCCGATCTGTCCGCAGAACTGCTTGGTCATGTTGAGGAACGGCACCACGACGGCGATGGACAGCGCCATGCCCGAGATGCTCAGGTTGGGCACGCCCAGCGCCAGGAAAATGCCGCCCGCCAGTGCGACCAGCACGTAGAGCAGGTTGCCCAGGTTCATAAGGATGGGCATGAGGATGTTGGCGTACATGTTGGCCTTCTGGGAGACCTCGAAGAGCTTTTCGTTGCGCTCGTCAAAATCGGCCTCGGCGGCAGACTCGTGGCAGAACGCCTTGACGACCTTCTGGCCGTTCATGACCTCCTCGATATGGCCCTCGACCACGCCGAGCTCGGTCTGCTGCGCAATGAAGAAGCGCGCGGAGTTGGAGCCGAGCAGCTTGGTCATAAAGGTCATAAAGGCGACGCCGGCGATGATGACCAGGCACATCCACACGCTGTAGTACAGCATGATAAAGAACACCGTGACGATGATGATGATCGTCATGAGCAGGTTGGGCAGCGACTGGCTGATCATCTGACGCAGCGTGTCGATGTCGTTGGTGTAGTGGCTCATGATATCGCCGCGCTGGTGCGTGTCGAAGTAGCGGATCGGCAGGTCCTGCATGCGGTTGAACATCATCTCGCGCAGCTTCTCGAGCGAGCCCTGCGTGACGATAGCCATGGCGCGGTTCCAGAAGAGCGAGGACAGGACGCCGACGCCGTAGATGCAGGCGAGGGTGGTCACGAGCTGTGCGATCTTGGGCTGCGCGGCTTCCCAATCGCCCGACTGCCACGATTCGCCAATAATTTGCAGGGCGCTCTGCAGGAAGGTCGCGCCGATGGAGTTGATGATGGCGCAGAGCACCACGCCGGCGACGACGAGGGGCAAAAGCATGGGATAGAAGCCAAAGAGCGTCTTGATGAGGCGCGACATGGTGCCGCCCTTGCGGTTGAGCGCGCGCTCGGCGGTCGTTGCCTTACTCATGTGCCTCGCCTCCTTCCTGAGTCTGAGCTTGCGTTGCGGATGCCTCGGTGTCGGCCTCGACGGCCCCTTCGCCCTCGGCGCTCATCTTGTTTTGCGAGGTGAAGGTCTCGCGGTAGATCTCGCTTGTTTTAAGCAGCTCGTCATGGTTGCCGATCTGCGCGATACGGCCGCCCTCCATGACGATGATACGGTCTGCGTCCTGCACGGAGCTGATGCGCTGGGCGATGATGAGCTTGGTCGTGTTGGGCAGATAGCTTGCCAGTCCTGCGCGGATCTTTGCGTCGGTCTTGGTGTCGACGGCGCTGGTGGAGTCGTCCAGGATCAAGATCTTGGGGCGACGCAGCAGGGCGCGTGCAATGCACAGGCGCTGCTTCTGACCGCCCGAAACATTAGAGCCGCCCTGTTCGATCCAGGTGTCGTAGCCCTTGGGGAAACCGTCGACAAACTCGTCGGCGCAGGCCAGATGCGCTGCCTCGCGGACTTCCTCGTCGGTGGCGTTCGGGTCGCCCCAACGCAGGTTCTCGGCGATGGTGCCGCTAAACAGCACGTTTTTCTGCAGCACCATGGCGACCTGGTGACGCAGCGCGTCCAGGTCGTAGTCGCGCACGTCCACGCCGCCCACGCGCACAGCGCCTTCGGTGGTGTCGTACAGGCGGGCGATGAGGTTAACGAGCGTGGACTTGGCCGAGCCGGTGCCGCCGATGATGCCGATGGTCTCGCCGCTCGTAATGTGCAGGTCGATATCGTCGAGCGCCTGGCGCTTCGCATGCTTGGAATACTTAAAGCTCACGTGGTCAAAGTCGATGGAACCGTCGGCAACCTCGAGCACGGGCTCGGCGGGATCGGCGATCGTGGGCTCGGCGGCCAGCACCTCGGCAATGCGGTGTGCCGATTCGTCGGCCATGGTCACCATGACAAAGATCATCGACAGCTGCATCAGGCTCATGAGAATCTGGAAACCATAGGTAAAGGTCGAGGAGAGCTGGCCCACGTCGAACAGCGTGCCCTGGCTCGTGATGATGAGCTTGGAGCCCAGGTAGATGATGACGACAAACGCGCCGTTGACGCAGATGTTCATCATGGGGTTGTTAAAGGCGAGCAGCTTCTCGGCGCGGGTGAAGTCCATCTGGACGTCGCGCGCGGCGGTCGCGAACTTCTCCTTCTCAAAGTCTTCGCGTACGTAGCTCTTAACCACGCGCATGCCGGTGACGTTTTCCTCGACGGACTCGTTAAGGGCATCGTACTTGTGGAACACGCGCGAGAAGATGGGACGCACCTTAAAGATGATAAAGAACAGCCCAAAGCCCAGCAGCGGAATGATGACCAGGTAGACCATGGCGACGCTGCCGCCCATGATAAACGCCATGGTAAAGGCGAAGATCAATACCAGCGGCGCGCGCACTGCGATACGGATGATCATCATAAAGGCCTGCTGCACGTTGTTGATGTCGGTGGTCAGGCGCGTGACGAGCGAGGAGCTCGAGAACTCATCGATGTTGGCAAAGCTGAACGTCTGGATTTTGTAGAACAGGTCGTGACGCAGGTTCTTGGCGAAGCCGCAGCTCGCATGGCTGCAGGTGACGCCTGCCGCGGCGCCAAAAGCAAGCGATGTCAGCGCGATGAGCACCAAAAGGCCCGCGGTGGGAAGCATCTCGGCTACGGTGGCGCCGTCTTTGATGGCGTCGATCAGGTTGGCGGTGATAAATGGAATCAGCATCTCGCAGAGCACCTCGCCAAGCACGAGCAGCGGCGTGGCAACGGTGACTTTCATATAGTCGCGGATGCTTCCCATGAGGGTTTTAATCATCCAGTTCCTCCCAGGTTACGCGGATTTTATCGAGCATTTCGGCGAGGTCCTCGCGCTCGTCATGGGTGAGCGCGCTAAAGGCCTGCTCTCTAAAGCGAATGCGGGCCGCCTGCTCTACGTGGGCCTTTTCCCATCCCGCTTCGGTCAGGCGAATGGTGAGCTGCCGCCGGTCTTTGGGATTGCGGCTGCGCTCGATAAGGCCGGCGCATTCGATCTTGGAGAGAATCTCGGAAAGCGAACCGGGCTTAAGATCAAAGTGCAGGCCTAGTTCCTGCTGTGACATCTCGCCGTTTGGCTGCTTGGCGAGCAAGCAGACGATGGGGGCCTTTCCCGAGGCGCCGCCGCCGTGAAAGTGCAGAAAGTGGCCGCAGAAGCCCAGCCCGTTTAGGATGTGCTTGGCGAGCGCGTCTGATTGGGACTGTGCCGCGGGCGCATCTGCGGGTTCATGGGGGTCGCCGCCCGGCGTGTGGGGGCAGAGGCCGATGTGGTCATCGCACATGGTGTCGCTCCTTTCTTTAGTTAGGTAGTGCAATTGTTTTGTGCCTAACTAATTTAGGAGTGCAAGAAATAAATGTCAAGGTACCAAACTTATTAAGTTACGGCGTTTTACCAAACGCCGTAACCGCTCGACGCTGCAAACGCTCCTAAGCGGCAATCTGATCCCTTGGGGACGAAGGAAAAGGTATCGTTTTGGGCTGCGATGATGCCTTTCGAAGCGGCCTTGCCAAAAACTATGCCTAATTACTACGATGAATCCAGCATCGCTGACCACAACAGCTGTTTCTGAAAAAACGCAAGCTATCTACCTGCGGTTTTGTTGGAGAGAAATTCGCTGTGGTTGGAGGCGGGCGGTTAAACGTAGTAAATAGGCATAGTTTTGAAATGGAGCTATATGAGTAGCATCAACTAGGCCGCTATGGAGCAAACAGCCCCCATTTCCGAAACCTTTCCGCAACAATTTGACCTCCACGGCGCCACCGCCCGCCCACAACGCCTCCTGCGCTACACTTAGTCGCACTGTGGCGCTGCTGCGCCGTGCCCGAACCAAGGGAGACCCTCATGAAGAATACTCAGCTGCTGCTGATTAACGATATGTGCGGTTACGGCAAGGTCGCGCTTTCCGCCATGCTGCCGGTGCTGTCGCACATGGGTTACCGTATCCACAATCTGCCGACGGCGCTTGTGTCCGATACGCTCAACTATCCCAAGTTCTACATCCACGACACCACGGAGTACGTGCGTCAGAGTCTTGCCATCTGGGAGGAGCTCGGCTTTGAGTTCGACGCCATCTCGACCGGCTTTATCGTGACCGAGGAAGAGACGCGTATCATCTCGGACTTTTGCCACCGCCGCGGGCAAAAGGGCACCAAGGTGTTCGTCGATCCCATCATGGGTGACAACGGCAAGCTCTATGCGGGCGTGCCCGAGTCCACGATCGGTCTCATGAGGCACCTGCTCGAGTGCGCCGATTACGCGGTGCCCAACTACACCGAGGCCTGTCTGCTCACCGATACGCCTATTGCAGAGCAGATCACGCCCGATGAGGCCCGCGCCCTTGTGGACGCCGTGCGCGAGCTGGGTGCCAAATCGGTGGTCATTACGAGCGCCGTGGTCAATGGCACGAACGCGGTTATCGGTTACGACTATGTGGCGGGGGAGTACTTCACGATTCCCTTTGACCTGATTCCGGTCTATTTCCCGGGCACGGGCGACACGTTCTCGGCGGTGCTCGTCGGCCGCGTTATGGCAGGCTGGAGTCTGCAGCGCGCGACGTCCGATGCCATGCGTGTGGTGGCTGAGCTTATCGAGCGCAATGCCGACCAAGAGGACAAGTCGGCTGGCCTTCCCATCGAGGCCTGCCTGGATGTGATTGACCATGAGTAATGCTGGCGAGGACGGCGTCAAGCCTGCGGGCGAGAACAGGCCGCTCGGCGCGCCGCGTGGCAAGCGGCCGCGTATCCGCGTGAGCTGCGTGGACCAGCTGGGGACGTGCCGCTGCCACCACGGTCACAAGCCGGGCGACGTTTTTGACTTCGACCGCGATCGCGGCAAGATGTGCTCCATGGCCTGCCACGTGGGCTTTCCCTATATCGATATCCTGCGCTACGGCGGAACCGTGCCTGGAAACGAGCCCGGTACGGCAAAGTTCTGCTGCCCCGAGGTCGACACCCTCAACGTCTGGCTTGCCGAGATCGTCGACGAATAGGTGAGCGTGGATTTTCTCCCGTTTAGAGCGCACTTGAATGCTCAAAGTGGGAGATAATCCACGCTCATTTTTCATGCGGGAGATTATCCACGCTCGTTTCGCGCCGAAGGCGTGGCCTGCGACCTCGCTTTCCTACAGTTGCTCGAGCATAGCGGTGCAACCGTCGAGCACATCGCGGTAGGTGGCATCGAAATTGCCGGTGTACCAGGGATCGGCCACGTCGCCGGGACGCTCGGTCCAATCGAGCAAGCGCGAAATCTTGCCGTCGGGGTCGTCGCCAAAGATGCGACGCAGGCTGCGCGCGTTCTCGGCATCCATATAGACAATGCGATCCCAGTCGCCATACTCCGCGCGACGCACCTGACGTGCGCGATGTGCGACGATGGGAATTCCGGCCTCGCGTAGCTTGGCAACGGTACCGTGGTGCGGCGGGTTGCCAATCTCCTCAGTTGAGGTCGCTGCGGAATCGATGACAAACTCGCCCGCGCGCCCGGCGCGGTGCACCAGCTCGGTAAACACCGACTCGGCCATCGTCGAGCGGCAGATGTTCCCATAGCAGATAAACAGTACGCGTTGCATATGCGGTTTCCTTTCGATCGCCATCATCGAGTTCGAGTATCGCACCTACGCCTACGCCCTCGCCCGCTTGCGCTCCCAGCGAGCCAACTTAATCGTCACCAGCGTGAGCGCCCAGGCCACAAGCGAGAACGCGGCGCCCACTGCACCCACGTACGCAATGCCAATGCTGCTTACCACGGCGCCGCCCACTGCGGTGCCAAACGAGATGCCGACGTTAAACGCCATGGGCTCAACCGAACTTGCGAGTACCATCGACTTGGGATGGCGGCTGCGTGCCACGTCCATAAAGTGCGTGATGCATGAGACCGAGAACAGGTACATGAGCATCGCCAGGCTAAAGACAAAGACCAGCGCGAGCGGCATGGCGGCGCCCACGGCAAACAGCCCGAGCAGTGCCGCCGCCTGCAGCACAAACGTAACCAGCAGCGCCTTCATGCCAAAACGCGCATCGATCCATCCGCCCAGGATGTTCGAGATCAGGCAGAACACGCCATAGGCCATAAGTGTGGTGCTCGCCTGAACGGTATCCATGCTCAGCACCTGCTCCAGATAAGGCGTCACGTAGCCGTAGAATACGTAGACCGAGCCCACGCCAAACAAGAAGATGAGCATGCCGGTGATGATACTCGGCTCGCGTAGTAGCCCCGCCTGCTCGCGGAAGGTGGCGGGCTCATCGGTCTGCCCGGCGCGAGGCATAAACGCCACGAGCGCGCTACAGATCAAAGCGGCAAAGGTCAGCGTGCCGTACATGGCCACGTGCCAATCGAGTGTGTCGGCCACAAACTTGCCGATCGAAGTGACAAAGACCATTGCCACGGAAAACGCACCATATACCACCGAGATGGCAAGTGAAGTTTGCTGCGGGGACAGCAGCTCGGGGATGTACGTCACACCCACGGCGAGCAGCGCACCCGAGACAGAGCCCAGGACAATGCGTGAGATAAACAGCACCTGGAAGTTGGGGGCCAACGCCATGACCAGGTTGCCGAGCACAAAGACGACGCTATAGCACACGAGCAGCTGGTAGCGGCGGAATCGCCCCGTGCTGAGCGCGAGCACCGGCGTCGCGATAGCGTAGACGAGCGCAAACACGCTGATGAGCTGGCCCGCAGTGGCAAGTGATATGCCGAGTTCCGTTGCCAAGTCGCTTTCGATGCCGATGACCACGAACTCGGAGCAGCCGAGCGAGAATCCCAACAGCACGAGCAGCGCCAGGCAGAGCTTGGTGCGCGCGGGGGAGAGCGCGGCGGCGGTTGGCTTACTTTTAGGCGTGGTTGCGGCGGTCAAGGTTGTCACTCCAATGTCGCATGAATAAGCGGGATTCAATCCCTGCAACTCTAACAGAATGTGACAAAGGGACAGTCTCTTTGTCACATGGAGAGCTTGCCTGTATAGTCGCAATACAGGCGAAGATGGTCTCAGGTACATCGCGGGCGACAGGAGATCCCATGGGTATGCACACGACAAAGGTTGCAGTGGGCGAGGGCAAGTTTGCGCTCGAGGCCCAGCTGACGGTGACGCCGCGAGGCATGGCGGTGTACGCCTGCTCGCCGGAGTTTGCGCACCTGGGCGCCACGGCGCAGGCCATTCCGCGCCCCGAGCCCGGCCGTACGGCGACGGTGAGCATCCTGGCCGTTCC
Organism: Collinsella sp.; assembly: GCA_019419525.1. Taxonomy (GTDB): domain Bacteria; phylum Actinomycetota; class Coriobacteriia; order Coriobacteriales; family Coriobacteriaceae; genus Collinsella. The sequence goes on along the minus strand of DXZU01000010.1, from coordinate 34,099 downwards.
GTGCCATCGAGACGAGATCCCGGCGCACGATATCGCGGCGGCGCTGGCCACGCGCTTTGACGTGCCGGTAGTTGCAAGCACGGGCTTTCATGTTGAACAGGCGAGCGGGGACGACCTGCAGCGCGTGCTCGATACCACCAAGGAGCTCATCGCCGCGCTTGAGGAAGCCGCCGCGCGCATCCTGCGCGCCGGTTGGGATGAGGGCGGCGCGGGCGCCGAGGTCGTGGCGGTCGATGCCGCGACCGGCGAGGCGCTTGGCCCCGTCGACCGCATCGATGCCCATGCCGGCGAGGGCATCCTGCATCAGGCATTTCTGACGCTTTTGGTCGAGGGCCGGGGCGAAGACGCGCGCCTGCTGCTCTGTCGCCGCAGTCCGCTCAAGCGACTGTGGGGCGGAGTGCTGGCCGATAGCTGTGCCGGCCATCCGCTCCCCGGGGAAGACGTCGCGGCCGCCACGGTGCGCCGCATCAACGAAGAGCTCGGCATTACACGCGAGCCCGATCAGCTCGAGCACCTCGGACACGTGGTGTACCGTGAGGACCACGGCGACGGCCGCTGCGAGTGCGAATGGTGCGAGGTCTACCTTGCCCATGTTGAGCCGGGCGAGCTGCATATCAACCAAGAGGAGATCTCGGAGTTGCGCCGCGTGGCCCCGTCCGAGCTCGACGGCTACCTGCAGGGTCACCCCGAGCAGCTGGCCCCCTGGCTCCGCGAGGCTCTCAGCGACCCATCCATCCGTACGGCCCTCGCTATGTGACAAAGGGACAGTCCCTTTGTCACATCCAAACCGTCACAACATTCGGCGAAAATCTCGAAAACGAGGAAAAGCGTCGAATGTTGTGACGGTTTTTGTCTAGGGAATCGCTTCTCATCCAAAAAAAATCCGCTTGACTGTATTGCCGCAACACAGCGCAACGTAAGGGGTGTCCGATAACGGGCGCCCCTTTTTAAGCGGCAACGTGGCTGCGAATCCGGAGCGCCCCCAACAAGAAAGGTGGGGAGATGGAAGCGGAAAAGAAGGCGTTTAAGATCACCAAGCGCGAAATTGGCTTTGTGCTGGGTATCGTTGTCTTTTTGCTGGTGAAGTTTCTTCCTTTGGCGGAGCTGAGCTCGACGGTCGAGCTCACGGTCGGCGGTCAGACCTGTCTGGCACTGACGCTCGCCACGGTGGTGTTCTGGGCATGTGGCGTGGCACAGCCGGGCTTTGTGGGCCTGCTCTACTGCGCGCTGCTCGTCCTGTTCAAGGTGTGCGTGGACGACACGGGCGCCGCGAGCATTTCGGCGACGGTCGCCTCTACGTTTAGCTCGTGGACCAAGGCCACCATGTGGCTCGTCATCGGCGCCTACCTCATCGCCAGCGCGGTCAAGGAGTCGGGCCTGGGCGAGCGTATCGCCTACGCGTTCATGCTCAAGTTCGTGCGCGACGCCAAGTCGCTCATCATCTCGATTTTCGCGCTCACCTTTGTGCTGTCGCTGCTGATCCCGCATCCGTTCCCCCGCGCCTTCCTCATCCTCGCCGTCGTCTCGGTCATCGCCGAGTCCGCCGGCTACGGTGACGACGACAAGGGCAAGCTCGGCTTCCTCGTGTTTGCCGCTGCCGCCCCGGGCTCCATGTTCTTCCTGACGGGCGACTCCACGCTCAACCCCCTCGTTGCACAGTACAGTGCCGAGGCCGGCGGCATGAGCCCGTCCTTCGTCGACTGGTTCCTGTACATGAGCGTGCCTATGCTGGTCGCGCTGCTGTGCACCCTGTTCTTGGGCCTCTTCCTCTTTAAGCCCAGCAAGGAGCTCGTCTACGATCGCGAGCAGATCGTGGCCAAGCAGGCCGCGCTCGGCAAGCTCTCCGTCAAAGAGATCCGCACCATCGTGTGGCTTGTCATCGCCATCGCGCTGTGGCTCACCGTTTCGGGCGATTACATCGGCTGGGTCACCCTGGCCATTGGTGTCGCTCTCGCCATGCCCATCATTGGCGAAGTCCTCACCCCCGCCAGCTGGAACGCTGTCGATATCAAGTCCCTCATGTTCCTGACGGCCGCCATGGCCGTGGGCTCCGTGGGCGGTGCCACCGGCATGAACGCCTGGATCGCCGACGTCGTGCTCCCCAGCTCCGTGCCCGAGAACATCTTCCTGTTCGCCCTGCTCGTCGCCGCGCTTTCCATGATCATCCACATGTTCATGGGCTCGGTCATGGCCGTGCTCGGCGTGTGCGTGCCGGCGTTCATCAGCTTTGCCGCCGGCTCCAGCGTGAGCCCGCTCGCCGTGGCGCTCATCGTCTTCACGTCCATCAACATCCACTACATCCTGCCGTTCCATAACCTGCCGATCCTTATCGGCGAAGGCAAGGACGCCGGCGGCTACACCTCCAAAGAGGCCATGCGCATGGGCATCCCCCTCACCGCGGTCGTCTTTGTCGTCGTGCTGGTCGAGGCCGCCTGGTTCCACCTCTTTGGCCTGATGTAAGCGGTCGGGCGTTCCGGCTGTAAGCAGCCAAGCACTTGAACTTCGAGCGGTCGAGCGCTCCATTTGTGAGCGCCGTGGCCCCATTACGTTACCCCGCCCGGCGGCACACCGCCGTCGGGCACTCTCCCGAAAGGAGCATGCCATGTCCACTACCGATGCTTCCCAGATCCACAACCTGCGTTCTGCACTCGACTTTTTGCGCGAGATGCCGGGCCAGCTGCTCGAGACCGACACCCAGGTCGATCCCGATGCCGAGGTCTCGGGCGTCTACCGTCACGTCGGTGCCGGCGGCACCGTCATGCGTCCGACCAAAGAGGGCCCGGCGATGGTCTTCAACAACGTTAAGGGCTTTGACGACGCCAAGGTCTGCATCGGCATGCTTGCCAGCCGCAAGCGCGTTGCCGCCCTGCTCGATCTGGACGAGGAGCATCTGGGCCTCGAGATCGGCAAGCGCTTCGAGAACCTGATCGCCCCTGAGCAGATCGCCGAGGGCAAGCACGTCGACTGCCAGGAGGTCGTGTACAAGGCGACCGACGAGGGCTTCGACCTGCGCAAGATCGTTCCCGCTCCCACCAACACGCCCGTCGACGGTGGCCCCTACATCACCATGGGCCTCGCCTACGGCACGAGCCCCGATGGCACCCAGTCCGACGTGACCATCCACCGCTTCTCCTGCGTCGACAAGGACAAGCTCGCCATGTGGATCACCCCGGGCAGCCGTCACCTGGGCGCGTTCTTTGACGAGTACTGCCAGCGCGGCGAGGACATGCCCATCTCCATCTCCATCGGTCTGGACCCCGCCGTGTACATGTGCTGCGGCTTCGAGGCTCCCACCACGCCGCTCGGCTTCAACGAGCTGCAGATCGCCGGTGCCCTGCGCGGCCACGCCGTCGAGCTTGCCGACTGCGTCACCGTTCCGCAGAAGTGCATTGCCAATGCCGAGTACGTGCTCGAGGGCTACCTCATGCACGACGAGACTATCAATGAGGACGTCAACGGCCACGGCTACGCCATGCCCGAGTTCCCCGGTTACACCGGCGGCGCCAAGGTCTGCCCGGTGATCAAGATCACCGCCGTCACCACGCGTGTCAACCCCATCATGGAGAGCTGCATCGGCCCTTCGCACGAGCACGTGTCCATGGCCGGCATCCCCACCGAGGCTTCCATCTACAAGATGGTCGAGACCGCCATCCCGGGCCGCCTGCTCAACGTCCACGCCGCTCCCTGCGGCGGCGGCAAGTTCGTTGCCATCATGCAGTTCAAGAAGTCGAGCAAAAATGACGAGGGCCGCCAGCGCAACGCCGCCATGCTCGCCTTCTCGGCATTCTCCGAGCTCAAGCATGTGATCCTGGTTGACGAAGACGTTGACATCTTCGACATGAGCGACGTGATGTGGGCCATGACCACGCGCTTCCAGGCCGACGTGGACCTCATCACCATTCCCGGCTGCCACTGCCACGTGCTCGATCCGTCCAACGACCCCGCGTTCGACCCCACGATCCGCGAGCACGGCATCGCCTGCAAGGCCATCTTCGACTGCACGGTCCCGTTCGACCTCAAGAAGAACTTCATCCGCTCGCAGTTCATGGAGATCGACAAGGATAAGTGGGCCGCCGAGCTTGCTTTCTAGTAAGTAGCCCTACCGAGTAACTAAGTAAGGAGTTGTCATGCCTGAGTCTTCTGCCCGTCCCCGTCGCATTGTCGTTGGTGTGTCTGGTGCCAGCGGTGCCGCGCTGGGTCTTGAGTGCCTTAAATGCTTGCGCCAGGCCGGCGCCGAATCGGCGCTTGTCGTCACGCGCGGGGGAGAGATCACCATCGAGCAGGAGCTCGGCATGACGCTCGACGAGTTTGCCACGCATGCCGATGTGGTCTACGACAACAAGAACATCGGCGCCGCCATTGCAAGCGGCACCTATCCGGTCGATGGCATGATCGTGGCGCCCTGCTCCATGAAGACGCTTGCCGGCATCGCGAGTGGTTACAGCGAAAACCTGTTGCTGCGTGCGGCCGACGTGCAGATGAAAGAGCAACGCCGCCTGGTACTCATGGTGCGCGAGACGCCCTTCAGTGCGATCCATGTCGACAACATGGCGCGCCTGGCGCGTGTGCCGGGTGTCATGCTCATGCCGCCCATGCTCACGTTTTACAACGGCCCCGCAACGCTCGACGATGCGGTGCATCACATCGCCGCCAAGGCGCTCGAGGCCGTCGGCGTGTCATGTGCAAACTATAAGCGCTGGTCATAGGCGCATTTAGGGTAGGATACGAGGAGTGTTTGAGCCCGCTGCCCCTGTGGGCGGCGGGCTTTTCGCGTCAAAGGATGTGTCGGGAGGACCTATGCAGACGGGTATGTATGCGATTAGCGAGATGGCGAGCTTGTTTAACGTTTCGCGCCAAACGCTCATCTACTACGACAAGATCGGCCTGTTTAAGCCCGCCGTGGTTAACGAAAAAGGCTACCGTTTCTATTCGCCCACGCAGATCCCGCTCATGCGTCTGATCTGCATGCTGCGCGACCTAGGGCTCGAGCTCGACGAGATTGACCGCCTGACCTCGACGTTCGACATTGGCGAGATGACCGATCACCTGCGCTCGCGGGTTCAGGCGCTCGATGGGCAGATTGCCGGGCTCAAAGCCGAGCGTGCGAGCGTGCAGGAGCGGCTGAGCTTTTACGACGAGGCGGTTTATTGGCGCGAGCGCGAGGGCAAACCGGAGCTCAAGCAGTTCGAGCGCCGCTTCGTGGTCTTTGAGGAGTTCCCGGCCGATATCGAGCGCGGCCGTTCGATGCTGCACCCCACGCTCATGCGCGCGATTCTGCGCATGCGTGCGCTCACGGGCACGCGCCCCATGCGCGGCTGGGGCGCCATGCTGCGTCGCGAGGCGCTGCATTCCGACGACCCCATCGCCGGTGCCGGCTCCTTTGCCGTGCTGCCGCGCGGTGCCGAGGAGCTGCTGCCGAGCGATCCTGCCGAGCTGGCAGAGATTGGCGTCGAGGTGTTGCCCGAGGGCACATACCTGTGCATGAGCCGCTGGGGCATGCCGTACGAACCCGAGGGCATTCGTGCCATCGTGGCATGCATGGACGAGCACGCACTCCAGCCCATCGGCGATGCCTTCGATTTTTGCTACCTCGATACCACCAGCTACGACGAGTCCCACCAAGAGGACTTCTGCTGCATCCAAATCCCCGTAGCCCTCCAGATGTGACAAGAGGACAGTCCCTTTGTCACATTCGCGGCATGGCTGCCGCCCAAACCGTTACAACATTCGATGAAAATCTCGAAAACGAGGAAAAGCGTCGAATGTTGTGATGGTTTTCCTATCTGTGCCGGCGAGCCGCCGTGCCGTCTGGGGGTATAAGGCTAGCAAGTGTTTATTTGCGAGGCCAAGGGGGCGCCCCGTATGGATATCGATAGCTTTGAATGGTGGTACAGCGAGGGCGAGGCTCCGGATGAGGTGTGGGACGAGCCCTTGCCAAGTGATGAGTTGAGCGACGGGACCGATGTGGACTCCGATGCTGGCGATGCGCTTGACTCGGATGCCGATTCCGACCCCGCCGAGCCCCTGACCTTCGAGCAGGCCTGGGCCCAGGCCGAGGCCAACGAGGCAAAGGCCGATGCCACGGCCACGCTGGGTGAGCCAGTCGACATGTCCATCTCGCCGGCCAAGACCCCGCAGCCGCGCCACACCATCGACCCCGGCAGCACGGCATCCTTCAGCATACTCGACGTGCCCGCGCAGGGTGCCCAGGCGCCCGCCCCCACCCATCGCCCCAACCTGGCTCGCGAGGAAGACGCGGGCCGTCGCTCTCCGCTCGGCCCCATTCTCATCGCCTTTATGGCCGGCGTCATCGCTTGCTCGGCGATCGGCAGCATCTGGGGTCATGTCGAGCAGCAGCGCCAAGACGCCGCCAAGGTCGAGATGTCTGTCGAGCAATCGCTCAGCCGCACGCGCTCGGTGCATGTGTCGGTCGAGGTTAAGGACGGTGCGACATGGGACACCGCCCGCGGCGACAGCCAGATGCTCGTCCATATCGTGGGTCGCACGCTCAAGGGACAAGCAATCGACGAGTATCAATACGTCAATTCCGAAGGTGACGGTATCGAGCTCAAGCCCGGCGACTACGAGCTCACGGTCGATGAGCCGCCCGTCGCCACCGACGGCACGCGTTACCGCGCCTCAAAGCGCATGGTTCCCGTGAGCTTTAACTCGCAGGCGCCCGATACGGTCGACAGCACGCCGCAGGGCGGGTTCGACCTTTACGTGGATACCCAGTAGGCGCTCGCCACTCATTCCGCTATGGCTACTCAATAATCGCCTGCCGTCCCGCCGCCAAGAGTGGGACAATAGCCCTCGACACTATTGTTTACTTTTGGAGGAAGTAGCATGTCTACCGTCACTACCATCAAGCGCGGCGGCCTTACCGCGGCCATCGATTCCATGGGTGCCCAGCTCACGAGCCTTGCTCTCAACGGCAACGAGTATCTGTGGCAGGGCGATCCCGCCTTTTGGGGCAAGCATGCGCCTATCCTGTTCCCCATCGTGGGATCGCTGCGCAACAACACGGCGACATCTGCGGCCGGCACCTGCGAGATGCCGCGCCACGGACTCGCGCGCATCGTCGAGCACAAGCTGGTCGAGGTTTCGGAGGACGGCTCCTCGGTAACGTACGAGATCACTGACACGCCCGAGTCGCTCAAGGCGTTCCCCTTCCACTTTAAGCTCAACATGACCTATGCCCTGACTGGTGACGCCACGCTTACCCAGACCTTTGCCGTCACCAATGCCGGCGACGTGGACCTGCCGTTCTCGGTGGGCGGCCACCCCGCATTTAACGTGCCCGCCCCCGGTGCCGAGGACGAGGCATTCGAGGATTATGAGCTGGCGTTTACCGAGGCTTGGACTAACGAGGCCCCCATCATCACGCCCGACGGTCTTATGACGTTCGAGGGCAGCTACAAGGCTCCCGATAACTCGGACGTGCTGCCCATCACGCACCGCAGCTTCGATAACGATGCCATCATGTTCACCGATGTCCCGGGTTCCACGCTCACGCTGCGCGGCCGCAAGTCGGGCCACGGCGTCAAGATCGACTTTGAGGGCTTTAAGTACATCGGCGCGTGGTCTGCCGCCAACGACGCCCCGTTTGTGGCGCTCGAGCCCTGGACCGGCCACACCACCATGGACACCGAGGACGACGTCTTTGAGCACAAGGTCAACACCATTACCTTGGCACCGGGTGAGACGGACGTTCGCAGCTTTAGCGTTACCCTGCTCTAGAGGTTCCGCCGTTCTAACGAACGACGGACCGGTCGACGCTGCGCGCCACCCAGAGCGACAATTTGTCATTCAAAAGGCAAGGCATGACCAGAAGGTCTATGCCTTGCCTTTTTCATGCTAACTTGTTCGCTCTGGGTGGCGCCCGCTGGCATTGCCAAAACATCGACGCTCCCAATGACTACCGTGTGTCTATTAATTTTTCGAGCTTGTGCTGCGCTGCTGGTCGCTGGCGTATATCCTGTTAAGTCGTCAGCATACGATTCAACAGGGAAGGCAGATTATGCATTCTCCCCATCAACGCGACGCGCATCCACAGCCGGTGTGCAGTCGTCGCATCTTCTTGGGTAGCGCCCTCGCTGCGAGCGCAACCGTTGTCGCCGGCGCGCTTGCCGGCTGCCAGCGTCCGTCCACACTCAAGGTGGTCCAGCCCACGACGGGCGGCGGTCGCGATGACCTGTCCGATTCCGTTATCGGCAAGGATAAGATCCGCATTGGCATGGAGGCGGCCTACGCCCCGTACAACTGGCAGGTTTCCGAGGCCAGCGAGTTCACCATTCCCATCGACAACGTGCAGGGCGCCTATGCCGACGGCTACGACGTGCAGATCGCCAAGATCGTCTGCAAAGCCCTCGGCGGCGAGCCTGTTGCCGTCAAGCAGAGCTTCTCGGGCCTTATCGATTCGCTTAACAACGGCCAGATCGACCTCATCATCGCCGGCATGAGCGCCACGCCCGAGCGCGAGGAGTCCGTCGGCTTTTCCAAGCCGTATTTTATCGGCTATTTTGGCCTGTTCGTAAAAGAGGGCTCGCCCTACCAAAACGCGACCAAGCTCAGCGACTTTAGCGGCGCCACGGTGCTCGGCCAAAAGGACACGATGCTCGACACCGTCATCGACGAGATTCCGGGCGTCGTCCACAAAAATCCGGTCGATTCGGTACCCACGGTGTTCTCGAACCTGCTGCAGGGCACTTGTGACGCCGTGACCTACAACACCGAAAACGAGAAGGGCTATATGGCCCAAAACCCGGGCATCGTGCCCATTCGCTTTGCGGAGGGCGAGGGCTTTAAGCAGGAGGTTACGACAAACGTCGGCTGCCGCAAGGGCTCGGACAAGCTGCTCAAACTTATCGATAAGACGCTCAAGGGCATCAGCCAGGAGGAGCGCGACCAGATGTGGGACGCGTGCCTCGACCGTCAGCCGGCATAGGGAGGCAGCATGAAAGCTATCAATCGTCTGGCCTCCTTTATCAAGGCCGACCACCGTTATGTGTATCTGGGCACGAGCGCTATCGCGGCGCTCGGTCTGGCGTTTAGCCAGCGCAACCCAACGCCGCTGAGCTTCTTGGCGCCCACGGGCGTGTCCCAGGATTGTCTCTGGGCGATTCTGTGGGCCTGGATCGTCGTATCGGTGGCAGCGCTCGTCACCAAGCTTATGCACTGGAACGACTATCGCGAAACGTCGCCGTTCGCATCCGAGCGTTGCCGTCGCGGCGCGCGCCTGGGCAGCTATGTCGTGGTTGCCATCGCGGCGATCTTCTTTATCGACCGCTGCGTCATGTCGTTTGTCGACCTGGTGCAGGTGAGCATTGTCTCGGACTCCAATCCCAGCGACTTTCTGTCGAGCTTGGTCTACATGACCTACAAGAGCGGCGACTTCTTTATCCGCGGTATCGAGATCACCATCGCGCTTGCCACCTTCGGCACCGTTATCGCCTTCTTCTTGGCGCTGCTCTTTGTGTTCTTGCGCACCCAGACCTTCGATCGCGTCGACAACGACCTGGTGCGCTTCTTTAAGAGCATTGGCCGAGGCTTTGCGACCGTCTATTCCACCGTCGTGCGCGGCACGCCCATGATGGTCCAGGGCCTGCTCATCTATTACGCGGGCTTTACCGTTCTGCGCGGCATGGGCTTCGAGACCGCCCAGGCCAACCAGGTCTGGAGTACCTTCACCGCCGGCCTCGTCACCATCTCGCTCAACTCCACCGCCTACATGATGGAGGTCCTGCGCGGCGGCATCGAGTCCATCGATCCCGGCCAGGCCGAGGCAGCGCGCTCGCTGGGCCTGTCGCAGTGGCAGGCTATGCGCAAGGTCGTGTTCCCCCAGGGTATTAAAAACGCGATCCCGGCGCTCACCAACGAGCTCATCATCAACATCAAGGATTCGTCGGTGCTCTCGGTCATCGGCGTGTTCGACCTCATGTACGCTACTACCACGGTCGCCGGCGTGTACTACCGCCAGATGGAGGTCTACTGCGTGGCGCTCGTGGTCTACCTGATCCTGACGCTCGTGGCGAGCCGCCTGCTCGAAGCCTTTGGCAAAAAACTCGGTGCCGAGGCCCCTGCCACGCTGCCCAGCTCCAACTAGGCTCAAGACGAGGAGAATCATCATGGCAGATACCGCCACTACCGGCACTGCGGCAGCCGTGCAAAACCAAGAGCCGCTTATCCGCGTCGAGGGCCTGCGCAAGAGCTTTGGCTCACTCGAGGTACTCAAGGGCATCGACCTGTCCGTCAATTCCGGTGAGGTTGTCACCATCATCGGCGCCTCGGGCTCGGGCAAATCGACCTTCCTGCGCTGCCTCAACCTGCTCGAGACCCCGGACGCGGGCCACATCTGGTTCCACGGCCAGGACCTCACGGCCGAGCGCTGCAACATCAACAAATTGCGCGAGGACATCGGCATGGTGTTCCAGGGCTTTAACCTGTTCAACAACATGGATGTGCTCGACAACTGCACGCTCGCGCCCGTCACGCTCAAAAAGATGAGCAAGGCCGAGGCCGAGAAGGTCGCGATGGAGCATCTGACGAGCGTGGGACTCGAAAAGTTCGCGCACGCCGCCGTTGGCCGCCTGTCCGGTGGTCAAAAACAGCGCGTGGCCATCGCTCGTACCCTATGTATGAATCCGCAGATCATGCTGTTCGACGAGCCGACCTCCGCGCTCGACCCCGAGATCGTGGGCGAGGTGCTCGAGGTCATGCGCAAGCTCGCCGCCGACGGCATGACCATGGTCGTCGTCACGCACGAGATGGCCTTTGCCCGCACGGTGTCCGACCGCGTGGTCTTTATGGACAAGGGCGTGGTGCTCGAGGATGCCGCGCCGGCCGAGCTCTTCGGCAACCCCAAACACCAGCGCACTCGTGAGTTCCTCTCTCGCTATCTCGAGGACAAATAACCGACCGCAAACGCTTACGTTGCAGGGCCGCTCCCGTGGGGCGGCCTTTGTCGTCACAATCGAAAGGATGTCATGGCCGAGGTTTGGCGCTTCTTTGCGCATGAGGACGATTTTGCCGATATAGACGAGGTCAGCGCGTGCGAGCGCTTGGGCCGCGTGCTGTCGTTTCCGACCATTTCGAGCATGGATGCCGAGGCGGTGGACTGGCAGCCCTTCGACGACCTGCGCGCCTATATGCAGCAGGCCTGGCCGCGCGTGTTTGCGGCGGGCGAGGTCGAGCTTATCGACCACTCGCTGTTGGTGACGCTTGTCGGCTCCGACCCTGCTCTCAATCCCGTTATGCTCATGGGCCACATGGACGTGGTCCCCGTGGTGCCGGGTACCGAGGCCGACTGGACGCACGCCCCCTTTAGCGGGCACGTGGACGACACCTACATTTGGGGCCGCGGCGCTATCGACATGAAGGATCAGGTCGCAGGCATTCTCGAGGCGGTTGAGTATGCATTGGCGCACGGTTGGGAGCACAAGCGTTCGCTGTTGCTCGCCTTTGGCCAGGACGAGGAAACCACGCAGTACGGCGCTGGAGCTATCGGCCGCGTGCTCGAGGAGCGCGGTGTTGAGCTCGAGTTCCTGATCGACGAGGGCGACTACCGCATCGTTCCGGCTGCCGAGTACGGCGCGGGCGAGGGCTGGCTTATGCATGCCGACCTGGCCGAAAAGGGCTATGCCGATATCGTGCTCAAGACGAAGAGCGCGGGCGGGCATTCGTCTAACCCCTACGGCGGCACGTCGCTCGAGGTGCTCAGCCGTGCCATCGCCGCAATCTGCGATATCGAGTGGCCGACGCGCGTGACCGATCTGCTTGCCGCGCAGCTTGTCGAGCTGGGGCTCTACACGGCGGATGAGATTGCCGCCAACGGGGGCGCCATTGTCCGCGATTGCCTCGCCAGCAAGAAGCTCTATCCGCTGGTGACGACCACCTGCGCGCCCACGCAGATCGAGGGAGGCAGCGCCGGCGCCAACGTGATGCCGCAGGATATGTGGGCCAACATTAACTTCCGCATGCTCGAGGGCACGAGCGTGGCCGACGTTGTGGCGCGCTGCCGTGAGGCGGTTACCGGGGCGGACCTTGCCGGTCGTGTCGAAGTGGAGCTGGGCCCCGGCAGCTCCGAGCCCTCGCCGTCCCCGCGCATCGGTGGTCCCGGCCTCGAGGCGGTTCGCTCCATCGCCGCCCGCTATTTCTGCGATCCAAAGGGGACGGAGGAAAACGGATCATCCGAGCCGTTGGCGATTGTCCCCTCGACCGTGATCGGCGCGACCGACGCTGCCAACTACCAGCACATTTGCTCCGAATGCATTCGTTTTTCGGCGTTTGTGGTCGACGATGACGAGTGCGACCGCGGCGTCCACGGCACCAACGAGCGCATCACCCGCCGCGCCTACCTCCAGGGTGTTCGCTTCCTCATCGCCCTGCTCCATACGCTCTAGAATCCGACAAAGGGACTCTCCCTTTGTCGGATTCCGTGCGGGTTGTATGCAGGTTTGCCTGCGCACGCTATCATGTATGGGTTAGACCGCAACTAAGTACCCCATACGCGAAGGGATGCGCATGTATCTGAAGATCGACATGTTCTAGCCGGGCTTACCCCCGCAGTGGCGCCGTGCGCCCCATCAGCTCTGCCGATTTTCACCTTCACGCATATAAAGGAGTCCCGCCATGCGCGACAAGCTCGAAAAGATTATCAAGGCCTACGAGGAACTCGAGAAAAAGCTTTCCGACCCGGCCGTCGCCTCCGATATCAAGGAGTTCACGCGTCTCAACAAGGAGTACGCGCACCAGTCCGACCTCATCGCTGCCTCGCGCGAGTACATCGGCGCGCTCGATGACATCGAGGCTGCCAAGGAAATGCTCCACGATACTACCGATGCCGATGAGAAGGAGATGCTCCAGATGGACATCTCCGAAAACGAGGCCAAGCTTCCCCAGCTCGAGGAAGACATTAAGTACATGCTCATCCCGAGCGACCCCAACGACGACAAGAACACCATCGTCGAGATTCGCTCCGCCGCTGGTGGCGACGAGGCGGCCATCTTTGCCGGCGATCTGTACAAGATGTATCAGCGCTTCTGCGAGTCGCGCGGCTGGAAGACCACCGTGCTCGACTCCAGTCCCAGCGAGGCCGGCGGCTTTAAGTCCATCGAGTTCAAGGTCGAGGGCGACCGCGTCTACTCCGTCATGAAGTTCGAGTCCGGCGTGCACCGCGTCCAGCGCGTTCCCAAGACCGAGTCCCAGGGCCGTATCCAGACCTCCACGGCGACCGTCGCCGTACTTCCCGAAGCCGAGGAGATCGACGTCCAGATCAACCAGTCCGACCTGCGCATCGATACCTACTGTGCCTCCGGCCCTGGCGGTCAGTGCGTTAACACCACCTACTCCGCCGTGCGCATCACCCACCTGCCCACCAACACCGTGGTGCAGTCGCAGGAACAGCGCTCCCAGATCCAGAACCGCGAAGTCTGCATGCAGATGCTGCGCGCCCGTCTGTACGAGATGGAGCTCGAGAAGCAGCAGGCAGAGCTCGGTGCTGAGCGCCAGAGCCAGATCGGCCACGGCAACCGTTCCGAGAAGATCCGTACCTACAACCAGCCCCAGGACCGCGTGACCGATCACCGCATCGGTTTCAACTCCACCTACAATGGCGTCCTCCTGGGCGACCAGCTCGGCACCGTCATCGAGGCGCTCGCCGCCGCCGAGCGTGCCGAGAAGCTGGCACAGGCCGTTTAGTAGGTTACGCGGTTTTGCCAAACCGCGTAACGGCTCGACGCTGCGCGCCGCCCAGAGCGACAATTTGTCATTCAAAAGGCAAGGCATGACCAGAAGGTCTATGCCTTGCCTTTTTCATGCCAACTTGTTCGCTCTGGACGTCGCTCGCTGGCATTGCCAAAACATCGGCGTTTCCTTGGTTGTCAAATGATCCGTAGGGAGTCATTGGGGACATTGCTTTGAGATGTTATTCAATCGGTTTTGATGGCCTTTGAGCTGCTTACCTGCTTAAAGTAATTAACGGCATGCATCTGCAATTGAAAATATTGCTCGAAAAAACGTCCAAGAAATCGCGGGGCGATTTTTGACGCGTCGCGCGTCAAGCGATGTGGCAAGCGTTTGGTTAGATATTGGTCAGTTTTGGGGCAACCTTGCCAAAAGCTTGACGGATGCAGATTTAGACGTCGACGAATGAACACTTCAGGTGGGCTCCAAGCAAAATTCTGGGCTGATTCTCGATAATCGCCTTCAATCGTCCCTTGCCAGGCGCTGGCCTCGCTTACAATCTGCTCCGACATTCGCGCGCCGCCCGGCGCTTAAGAGGGGAGGGCCCCATGGCAAACGAGATCTGGACCATCAAGCGTTGTCTCGAGTGGACCAAGGAGTACCTGGTCGAGCGCGGCGAGGAGCATCCCCGTCTTTCTGCCGAGTGGCTGCTGTGCGCGGCCACGGGCCTGGCGCGCATCGACTTGTATATGCGCATGGACGAGACGCTTAACTCGGCCCAGCTCGAGACCATGCACGCGGCCGTCGTTCGTCGCGCCAAAGGCGAGCCGCTGCAGTACATCACCGGCAGCACGCAGTTTCGCATGATTGACGTCGCGTGCGCTCCCGGTGTGCTCATTCCGCGCCCCGAAACCGAGATGCTCGTCGAGGAAGTCCTCAATTATCTGGATGCCGAGGTGCTGAGCCCCGAGGCTGCTGCCCGTCAGCGTGTTGAGCTGCCTTGGAACGATGAGGTCGAGGAGGCACGCAAGGCCGAGGCCGCGCTGGCAGACGAACGGGCGACTGCCGAGCGCCGTGCCGCTAATCTGACGGCTGCCGATGAGGCGGCGCTAGGCGGCGACGTACTGGGCAGCCGTGCCTATGCCGAGGAACTGGCCGATCGCGAGGCCGAGGAAGCCGCCGCGCAGGCAGCAGAAGCCGAAGCCGCGGAAGCCGCCGAGTCCGAGCTCGACGAATACGGCGTCGCCATCGAGGGTGCCGACCAGGAGACGGCTTTAGCTCAGGATACCGCTGCGCCTGCCCCAGCCGAGCCCTGCACTGCCCGCGTTCTCGAGGTCGGCTGCGGCACGGGCTGCATTTCGCTCTCCCTTGCCTGGGAGCGCCGCGGCCACGTTACCTGCACCGCCACCGATATCGAGTCGCGCGCCATCGATCTGGCCACCAAAAACCGCGACACCCTCGGCCTCACGGCAGATGAGGTTGCCTTTAGCCTCACCAACCTGGTGAGTTCCATTCCCCGCGAAGAGTGGGGCACCTTTGATGTGCTCGTCTCCAACCCACCTTACATCCCGACCGACGTCATGCGCTCGCTGCCGCACGAGGTCAAGGACTTTGAGCCCGACCTGGCGCTCGAGGGCGGCGCCGACGGCCTCGATATCTTCCGCCGCCTGCTCAACGCGGCGCCTTACATGCTGCGCGCCGGCGGCCTGTTTGCCTGCGAGCTCTACGAGGGTACCCTCGATGCCGCGGCCGAGCTCTGTCGCCAGGCAGGCCTTTCGGACGTGCGTATCGTCCATGACCTTACCGATCGCCCCCGCATCGTCCGAGCCATCGTCACCGAGCCCAAGCAGCGCCAGTAATATTTATTAACTGGTTAACAAAAATTATAAATTAGTTTATAATTAGGACGGCTGAAAGAGGTCGGTCCATGCAACCTCTTACCTTTCGGGAAATCATTGCCCTACTCAAGCACGATGGATTCGTGAAGGTCGCGCAAGTCGGTAGTCATGCTAAGTATGTTTCTAGCGATCGTGTTGTCACCGTGAACGGCTCTGGTGGTGATCGACCAAAGAAGGGCACGTGGGCAAGTATTCGTCGCCAAGCTGGACGGTAGTTGGAGGCAAAATGAGGCAGCGATTTACCTATGACTGCGTTCTCATAAAAGAAGACGACGGTTACTGCGCCAGCTTCCCGCAGATTCCCGGCGCCTTTGCCGATGGCGATACGCGCGAAGACGCGATTGCCCATGCCACCGAGGCACTGATGGCGTTTTTGGCCGACGACCTCAACAACGGTTTGACTCCGGCGGGGTACGAACGCTCGGCCGAGGTCGTGGCCCTTTCAGTCGAAATCGACCACGAGGACGCTCGGGAAGCGGCGTGCCGAACATTTAAAGACGCAGCGCTGGACCTCAAAGTCTCCGCTCCGCGGATTACCGCGCTGGTCAAAGCCGGAAAGCTCGATGTTGAACTCGTCGACGGCCGTCGGATGATAACGATAGACAGCATCGAGCGCTACGCCGCCCAAGAACGCCACGCCGGCAGGCCAAAGAAGTTCGTCGCAGTCCAATAACCCCCTCACTTTCACCGACTACTAGAGCCGCTCACCAAACCAACATGCGCTCTGGGCAAATAGGTTGAACGTTTCGTGCGAGAATGCCCCACAGTAAACAAACTTGCACCAGAGCGTAAGGGGCTGGCATACACATGCAGACGGTCTATCGGGTATACGAGGGAACGCGCGAGCCGCATCGGCTTGCCGTCGAGCGCACGGCCGAGGTGCTCGGCCGCGGCGGCCTGGCTTTGATCCCGACCGAGACCGTCTACGGTGTCGCCGTGGCAGTCAACGCCTTCTCGGACGCCGTGCCCCAAGATACAAGCGAATTCCCATCGTGGCCGCGCGATCCGCAGGCTGCCGTCAATGGCGCCGCAGTTCCTGCGCTCGGCACCGGCTATCGCCGTATCTTCACTCTCAAGCAACGTGAACTCACGCAAACCGTCGCTTGGCTGGTCGATGGCGTCGAAGCACTCGACCGCTATGGCGTGGATATCCCGGAAGATGCCCGCATACTCGCGCGACGATGCTGGCCGGGAGCCCTGACTATCGTGGTCAAGGCAGCCCCCTGCGTGCCGACCTTTATGCGCGCTGCCGACGACACGGTGGCACTTCGCGCTTCGGCCTCGCCCGTGGTGCAGGCGCTCATTCGCGCCTGTGGCAGCCCCCTTGCCTGCACCAGCGCCAACACGCATGGCGCGCCCGCGCCGGCAAGTTTTATCACGGTGGAGGGTCGCATCCTGGAGGGGGTCGATGTTGCCGTCGACGCCGGTGAGACCCCGTGTCGCGACGCCTCGACCATCGTGTCGTTTCAGCACGGCGAGCTCCAGATCCTGCGCCAAGGCGCACTTCCCGCATCAGAGATCGAACGGGTCCTGTCCGACCCGATGCAATAGAAAGGTTTAAGCGATGTCGTTGAATCTGGGCAGCCTGGGCATGGAAGATGCCTCGTTTGACTTTGGCGGTTCCTACATCATGGCGCTCGACTGCGGCACCACCTCGGTACTTGCGACCATCGTCGACGAGTACGGATGCATCGTCGCGCAGGCACGTCGCAGCGTCAAAACCAGCTTCCCGCGTCCCGGCTGGGTGGAGCAAGACCCCATGGCGGTCCTTGCTAGCCAGATCGCCGTCATGATGGAAGTCCAGTTTAAGAGCGGTATCCACTCCGACCGCATTGCTGCCATCGGCATCTCCAACCAGCGCGAGACCACGGTGGTCTGGGATCGCGTGAGCGGTCAGCCGATCTATAACGCCATCGTGTGGCAGTGCCGCCGTACCGCGCCGGCAATCGACGCGTTGGTTGAACAGGGTTGCGAGGAGCTGGTGCGCTCCCGCACGGGACTCACGCTCGACCCGTATTTCTCGGCCTCCAAGGTGCAGTGGATTCTCGACAACGTCGACGGCGCACGCGAAAGCGCGGCGGCGGGCGACCTCATGTTTGGCACCATCGACACCTGGCTCATCTACAACCTCACCGGCGGCCAGGTCTTTGCCACCGACTACACCAATGCCAGCCGCACGGCACTCTTTAATATCCATACGCTCGATTGGGACGACGACCTGCTGGCACTCTTTGACGTTCCACGTTCCATGATGCCCGAGGTTCGCTGGAGCTCGGGCGACTACGGCCGCGTCGCGAGCGACATCATGACCAACATGCCGCCCATCATGGGCGTGGCGGGTGACCAACAGGCGTCGCTGTTCGGCCACTGCTGTTTCCGTCCCGGCCAGACCAAAAACACCTATGGCACGGGTTGCTTTATGCTCATGAACACCGGCGACGAGATCGTCGAATCCAAGAATGGCCTGGTCTCCACCATCGGTATCGCTGCGGACGGCAAAGTCAGCTATGCGCTCGAGGGCTCTATTTTTGCCGCCGGCTCAACGATGAACTGGCTTCGCAACAACATGGGCATCATCTCGAGCGTGAGCGAGTCGGCACAACTCGCCGCTTCGATTAGCGACAACGAGGGCTGCTACTTCGTTCCGGCCTTTGCGGGTTTGGGTGCTCCCTGGTGGGACCCGCATGCTCGCGGTATCGTGTGCGGTCTGACCGGCGCCTCGAGCCGTGCGACCATCGTACGTGCCGCCTGCGAATCCATGGCATATCAGAGCTACGACGTGCTGCGCGCCATGGAGCAGGACGTGGGGCTTTCGATTGAGCGCCTGTCTGTCGATGGCGGTGCCTCGCGCAACGAGTTCATCATGCAATTCCAGGCCGACCTGCTGGATATCCCCGTGCTGCAATGCGAGACGGTGGAGACCACGGCAATCGGTGCCGCGTACTTGGCGGGTCTTGCCGTCGGCTATTGGGAAGACCTGGAAGAGCTGGAGCAAAATGCCCAGATCGTTAGGACCTTCCTTCCCCACATGTCCGCCGAGCGCCGCGAGCAAAACCTTGCGGGCTGGCGTGATGCAGTCAGGCGCTCGCTCAGCACCTCACAGTAGGGCTGCGATGGGCTGCTCGATACAACAAACCGCTAAACTAATGCATGGCGTGCGGCGGCAACATTGCTGCGCGCCTTGTCAGCAAGGCCGTTTTGCGGCCGCAACGAAAGGGGCAATCAACCCATGACCGTCACCTACGATGCGTCCCGTGTGACGCTTGTCGATCACCCGCTCGTCCAGCACAAGCTGTCGATCCTGCGCGACAAAAACACCGGCACCAACCAGTTCCGTCAGCTCGTGCGCGAACTCGCGCTTTTTGACGGCTACGAGGCCATGCGCGACCTGCCTATGGAAGACGTCGAGGTCGAGACCCCTATCACCACCGCAACGTTTAAGCAGCTCGCCGGCAAGAAACTCGCCATCGTGCCCATCCTGCGTGCGGGCCTTGGCATGGTCGACGGCATCCTCGACCTGGTGCCCTCCGCTCGCGTGGGCCACATCGGCATGGAGCGCGACGAGGTCACCCACGAGCCGCACGAGTATTACTGCAAGATGCCCAAGGATATCGACCAGCGCATCTGCCTGGTCGTCGACCCCATGCTCGCCACGGGCGGTTCGGCCGAGATGGCCATCAGCTACCTGCGCGGGCGCGGTGTCAAGGACATCCGCATGTTGTGCATCGTCGCGGCCCCCGAGGGCCTCAAGTCGCTGACCGAGAAGGATCCCGATGTACATATCTATACCTGCGCCATCGACGACCATCTCAACGAGGCTGCCTACATCGTTCCCGGCCTCGGCGACGCCGGCGACCGCATCTACGGCACGCTCTAGTCGCTGGGCTAAACGGCCGCGGCTGCAAATACGAAGAAACGGTGCGCGCGGACGAACAAAAGGCGACCGCGCGCACTTCTGTTAACGGACGTTTTGCCCTGCAGGGTTCGAGAAAAACGTATTACCGTACCTGCGGCATAAAGAAGGTCTTAAGAAAACGAACAGGTGCGTATTAACCGATGCTTTTTCGGTTGTACTTTAGCGATTGGCTCGTACAATAGTCACCAATGTTTGGCGGGAACTGTTCTGTGAAGCGTTAAAAAGGAAAGTGAGGACGCCAGTGTTTCAGATAGCCGATCTGCTCGCTATCGTTGCAGGCGCCATCGCGGGCGCAATTGCCTTCCTTCCCTTTGTCTTTACGCTCAAGCCGGTTCTTGACGATAAACAGAATGCGGACATGCTCAAGGGTATGGTGAGTCTGGCGGTCTCGGCAATCGCCCTGCTCGTCTTTACCTTGGTTGTGTTTGTGTTGTTCGGAGAGGCATTTCGCATGTTCCTCCTGGGCGAGGCGATCGGCTTCGTGGCCTTTATGGCTGCCTGCACGGTTCGTGTCGTCAAGGCGCTGCGAGATCCTCATGAGGTCGAAAGGTAAGTCGTGGAAATTTTTGAAAAGCTGCCTGATGAGATTAATCATCTGGTCAGCGAGTTCAGCTCCACCCCTGTCGTGGGCGATCTGAGCTGCGGCATCACGCAGTACTCGTTTTGGCTGATCGTCTCCACGATCGTGCTCCTGATCGTCCTGGCCGTGTTCAAGAAGAAGCAGACCCTGGTCCCCAAGGGCTTCTTCGTCAACGGTTTCGAGTACATCATCGAGTACGTCGAGAACGATATCGGCAAGGGCGTCGTGGGTGAGAACTGGAAGAAGCACTTCCCGTTCCTGTGCTCGCTTTTCCTGTTCATCCTGATCAATAACATGATCGGCCTGATTCCGGGAATGAAGCCCGGCACCGGCGCAATCGGCTCCACCGCCGCGCTCGCCATCTTCGCCTTCGTGTACTTCATCTACTACGGATGCAAGGTTCACGGCGTGATCGGCTACATCAAGAGCCTCGCCCCGCAGGGCGTAAGCTTCCCGATGAACGTGCTTGTGTGGGTCGTCGAGCTTTTCTCGACCTTCCTGCGTCTCATCACGCTTGCCGTCCGTCTGTTCTGCAACATGTTCGCAGGACACGTGGTCATGGGCTCGTTCGCCATCATGGCGAGCATGTTCATGCAGCCGCTGCTTCAGCAGGTTTCCGCGGCCCACGCCGTTGGCGCCCTGCCTTCGCTAGCCTGGCTTGCCATCCTCATCCTGATCTATGCGATCGAGCTTGTGGTCGGCGCCATCCAGGCTTACGTCTTCACGGTCCTTACCGCCGTGTATGTCTCCGAGGCAGAGGAGGTCGCGGAGGAGGAGTAGCCTTCCGCTCGCGCCTTAAAGGTAAGCAATTCGTTAAATCGCCGGTGCCCGTACCCATGGAGCCCGGCAGTTATAAAAAAGGTTATCCTGCGTGAAATAAGACACGCACGACAAAGGAGGAATCGTGGGAGTTATCGGTTACGGTCTCGGTGTTATCGGCGCTGGTCTTGCTATCGGCCTGTCTGCTCTGGGTGCTACGGGTGCTATGGCCCGTCAGCCTGAGGTCCAGGGCCGCGTGTTCACCGTCTTCATCATGGGCTCCGCCTTCGGCGAGGCTCTGGCTCTGATCGGCTTCGTTGTCGCGCTGATCGTTAAATAGCACGGAGCGTCAAGTATGAATCTTTCATCCCAGAAGAGCGCGATCGCACTCTCCGCGTCCGCGGCCGCGCTGCTCATGCCGGTTTCCGCGTTCGCTGAGGACGGCGCTGCCGGTGCGGACATCCTCATCCCTAAGATGGCGGAGTTCATCCCGGCGCTTATCGCCTTCCTGATTATCTGGATCGTGCTGGCCAAGGTCGCCCTGCCGGGCATCATGAAAACCATGGAGGAGCGCGGCAAGAAGATCGAGGAGAGCCTCGACGAGGCCGAGAAGACCAAGCAGGAGGCTATCGCCAAGCGCGCTGAGTCCGACTCGATCGTCACCGACGCCCGTCGTCAGGCTGCCGACATCGTTCTCGAGGCCCGTAAGGACGCCGAGTCCGAGCGCGCCCGTATCATCGAGGCTGCTCACAAGGAGGCCGAGGAGATCATCGCCAAGGCCCATACGACCGTCGAGGACGAGCGCAAGTCCATTTACGCCGGTGCCGCGAGCTCCATCGCCGACCTGTCCGTTGCCGTCGCCACCAAGATCGTAGGCGAGGCACTCGAGGACGATGCCGAGCAGAAGAAGCTCATCGAGCGCTACATCCAGGAAGCAGGTAGCCTGAATGCCGACTAGCCGCTATCAGGACAAGGTGCTCGAGACCTACGCGCGCTCCCTTCTGGAAGCCGCTAAGGCCGAGAACCATGTGTTCGAGGACCTCGAGATGATCGAGCGCTTGGCTTCTGCCAGCCCCGAGATCATCGCCGTGCTCGACACCATGTCCAAGCGCGACCAGCTCGACCTTCTTCCCAAGGTGGCAGCTGCCTTTAAGTATGTTGCCGAGGAAGACGAGGATGTAGTGGGCGTGACCGTCACCACGGCGATCCCGCTCGACGACGAGCTGCGTCAAACCATCACTAAGAAATGCGAGCAGGACTTCGGCCGCAAGGTATTCCTTATCGAGCGGGTCGACCCGTCTATCGTGGGCGGCCTGGTGCTCGAGGCCCGCGGCGAGCGTCGTGATATTTCCGTCAAGACGCAGCTGCGCATCGCGCAGGAGACCCTCGCAAACTCTGCTAATTCGTACGGAGGTGAAGCCTAATGTCCGAAACCCTCAATGCCCAGGATATCGCCAAGAAACTGCAGGAGCAGCTCACGAGCCTCTCCGCGACGGTCGATACGCATGAGGTTTCAACGGTCGACGAGGTAGGCGACGGCATCGCGCGCGTCTCCGGCCTCAAGAGCGCCATGGCAGGCGAGCTTCTGGAGTTCAAGAGCTCCGATACCGGTGAGACCGTCTTCGGCCTTGCCCAGAACCTTGACCGTGACGAGGTCGGCGCCGTTCTGTTCGGTGCCGTCGACTCCATCAAGGAAGGCGACGAGTGCCGCACCACTGGCCGCATTATGGATATCCCCGTGAGCCGTGCCATGCTCGGCCGCGTCGTCAATCCGCTCGGCCAGCCCATCGACGGCCTGGGCGACATCGTCGCCACGCACCGTCGCCCCATCGAGTTCAAGGCTCCCGGCGTCATCGATCGTACCCCGGTGTGCGAGCCGGTTCAGACCGGTCTGCTCGCTATCGACTCCATGGTGCCTATTGGCCGCGGTCAGCGTGAGCTCATTATCGGCGACCGTAAGACCGGTAAGACCGCCATCGCCATCGACGCTATCCTCAACCAGCGCGGCAAGGGCATGGTCTGCATCTATGTCGCCATCGGCCAGAAGGCCTCCACGGTTGCCAACATCCGCGAGACCCTCGCTCAGCACGGTGCGCTCGACTACACCATCATCGTTTCGGCCACCGCTGCCGATTCCGCCCCTATGCAGTACATCGCGCCTATGGCCGGTGCCGCTATCGGCGAGTTCTTCATGTACAACGGCGAGGACGGCAAGCCCGCCAGCGAGACCAACCCCGGCGGCCACGTGCTCGTCATCTACGACGACCTGTCCAAGCAGGCTGTGGCCTACCGTCAGATGTCGCTGACGCTGCATCGTCCGCCCGGACGCGAGGCCTATCCTGGCGACATCTTCTACCTGCACTCTCGTCTGCTCGAGCGTGCCGTCAAGATGTCCAAGAAGAACGGTTACGGCTCCATGACGGCACTGCCGATCATCGAGACCCAGGACGGCGACGTCTCGGCCTACATTCCGACCAACGTCATTTCCATTACCGATGGTCAGATCTACCTGCAGTCCGAGCTCTTCTTCCAGGGTCAGCGCCCGGCAGTCGACGTGGGCATCTCCGTGTCCCGCGTCGGTGGCGATGCGCAGACCAAGGCCATGAAGCAGGTCGCCGGCAACCTCCGTCTGGACCTTGCTTCGTACCAGGAGCTCGCCGGCTTCACGCAGTTCGGCTCCGACCTCGACGAGGCCACGCAAAAGCAGCTGACCCATGGTGCTCGCATGACCGAGCTCCTGAAGCAGCCGCGTTACAAGCCGTTTGAGGTTGGCGAGCAGATCGTTACGCTGTTCGCTGGCAACGAGGGCTTCCTGGATGACCTGGAGATCGCCGACGTGCTGCCCTTCCGTGCCGAGCTCATCGAGTACATGGACAATGGCTTTGGCTCGCTGCTCGACAAGGTTCGCGCCAAGAAGATCGATGATGACACCAAGGCTGAGCTCTTGCGCGTCATCGGCGACTTCAAGCAGCAGTTCATGGCCAAGCACCATTCGGATGTTTCTGGATCAGAGGAGAACTAAGCCCCATGGCTAACCTTCGCGACATTAAGAAGCGAATCTCCTCGGTTACCACGACCAAGCAGATCACGCGCACGATGGAGATGGTCTCTACGGCCAAGATCCGTCGTGCCCTCGATCGCTCCAAGCAGGCCGAGCCCTATAAGGAGGCGCTGACCGACGTCATGTTGACGGTCGCCGGCGACGCCTCCTGTTCGGGCACCGATCCCATGCTGCAGAAGCATGAGAGCGTCAAGCATGGCCTGATTGTCGTTATTGCCTCGGACCGCGGCCTTGCCGGCGGTTTCAATACGACGGTGGAGCGCACGGCCGAAAAGCTCGCCGCTTCTTGGGCGAACGACGGCATCGAGTGCGAGATCATCGCGTGCGGGCGTAAGCCGGCCACGTATTTCCGTGACCGCGCAAACGTTGTCATGCACTTTGAGGGCAACTCCTCTGAGCCCGATTTCAATCAGGCCCGCATGATCTCCTCTCATATCTGCGATGCGTATCGTGCCGGTGAGCTTGACCGTGTCGAGCTTGTCTACCACCACGCCAAGAACCGCGTGGATCAGGAGCTTCGCGTCGAGCATCTGTTGCCGCTCGACCCCGAGATGATCGCTATGGCCCACGGTCCGCGTAAGAACGAGACCGACGCCCCTAAGCGCATCTCGTCCACGTTCGAGTTCGTGCCCTCTCCCGAGCATGTTCTCGGCAAGCTTGTGCCGTCTTACATCCTGACGGTCATCTACCAGGCCCTGATCGATTCGGCGGCTGCCGAGCAGGGTGCACGCCGCAAGGCCATGCACTCCGCGACGGAAAACGCCACCGCGATCATCTCGACCCTTACCCGCACGTATAGTCGCGTGCGCCAGGCTTCGATCACGACCGAGATTAACGAGATCGTCGGCGGAGCCTCAGCATTGGAGGAACAGTAATGGCTAATAACACCGTAAAGCTTGCGGTCGAGGAAGCCACCAAGAAGACGACTGCCGGTGATGGTCGCATCGTGCGAATCATCGGCCCTGTCGTCGACGTCAAGTTTGACGGCGCGGTGCCCCCGATCTACAACGCGCTCACGGTCGAGGCCGAGACCCCGATCGGTCATCTGAGCACGATCCTCGAGGTCGAGAGCCAGCTTCCGGGCGGCGTCGTCCGCACGGTCGCCATGTCCTCGACCGACGGCCTGCAGCGCGGCCTCATCGCCACCGATACCGGTGAGCCCATGAAGATGCCCGTTGGCCCCAAGACGCTCGGCCGAATTTGGAACGTTATGGGCAAGCCCGTCGACGGCAAGCCCATGCCCGAGGTGGAGGAGTTCTACCCCATCCACCATGCAGCGCCCCGCTTTGACGAGCTCACCACCAAGACCGAGATCTTCGAGACCGGCATCAAGGCCGTCGACCTGCTCGAGCCCTACATCCGTGGCGGCAAGACAGGCCTGTTCGGCGGCGCCGGCGTCGGCAAGACCGTTCTGATTCAGGAGCTCATCAACAACCTCGCCCAGGAGCACGGTGGCACCTCGGTGTTCACCGGCGTCGGCGAGCGTACCCGCGAGGGCACCGACCTGTTCCTCGAGATGAGCGAGTCTGGCGTTATCGACAAGACCTGCTTGGTCTATGGTCAGATGAACGAGCCGCCCGGAGCGCGTCTGCGCATCGGTCTGGCCGGCCTTACCACCGCTGAGTACTTCCGCGATCGCGGCCAGGACGTTCTGCTGTTCATCGACAACATCTTCCGCTTCTCCCAGGCAGGTTCCGAGGTTTCCGCACTGCTGGGCCGTATGCCGTCCGCCGTTGGTTACCAGCCCACGCTGGCAACCGAGATGGGCGACCTCCAGGAGCGCATTACCTCGACCAAGACGGGCTCCATTACCTCCGTCCAGGCTGTCTACGTCCCCGCAGACGACCTGACCGACCCGGCGCCTGCCACGACGTTTACGCACCTCGACGCCACCACGGTTCTTTCGCGTAGCATTTCGTCGCTCGGCCTGTTCCCGGCTATCGACCCGCTCGCATCTTCCTCCGACGCTCTCGATCCCTCGATCGTTGGCGAGGAGCACTACCGTGTCGCCGTCAAGGTCCAGGAGCTCCTGCAGGAGTACTCCGACCTTCAGGACATCATCGCCATTCTGGGTATGGACGAGCTGTCCGAGGAGCAGCGTCTTACGGTCAACCGTGCCCGTAAGATTCAGCAGTTCCTCTCGCAGTCCTTCCACGTCGCCGAGAAGTTCACCGGCAACCCCGGTGTCTACGTCCGCGTCGAGGATACCGTCCGCTCTTTCGCCGAGATTGTCGACGGCAAGGCCGATGACCTGCCCGAGCAGGCTTTCCGCTATGCTTCCACGATTGAGGACGTGCGCGAGCGCGCCCGCAAGATGGGGGAGAAGTAGGTTATGCGTATCCGCATCGTGTGCCCCGTGAGCTGCGCCTATGAGGGCGACGCTGCGTTTGTGTCGATTCCGTCCACGGATGGCGAGTTTGGCGTCCTGCCTGCTCACTCCAGCGAGATTTGCACGATCGACCGCGGCTACGTTCGCGTTTCCGATAAGGCCATGGGCACTGTCGACCACACGTTTGCCGTGGCCGGCGGTTATGCCCAGGTTGCGGACGATGTCGTGACCGTTCTCGCCGAGCGCGCTTGCGATTTGGCGACTGTCGATGCCGACAAGCTTAAAGCTGATATTCAAGGTTTTGAAGAGAAGCTGGGTAATTTGTCGGAGGATGATGCACGCCGCGCCTACCTCTATAATGAAATCGCATGGTGTAAGCTCAAGCTTGCCCAATAGTCAAACGATTTAGCGTTCGACCATTTGCGAACACATCATGCCCGGGATGGCCCAGCCACCCCGGGCATGCTTTTTGAAAGGGTAGACCTTGGATATTATCCGCGTTGAGGGTGGCCACGCCATCGGAGGCTCCGTGCCCGTCTCGGGCGCCAAGAACTCCGCGCTCAAACTCATGGCGGCAACGCTTCTGGCACCGGGCAAGACGACGCTGCAGAACGTGCCCGATATTTCCGATGTCCACGTGATGGGCAAGGTGCTCAAGGGCATGGGCGCTACGATCGATGTTCTCGACGAGCACACGCTCGAGATTGATACCTCTCAGGTCGATTCATGGGAGGCCCCCTACGAGCTCGTTGCCAAGATGCGCGCTTCCACCGCCGTCATGGGACCCCTGCTGGGCCGCTTCCATCGCGCCAAAATTGCCATGCCGGGCGGCTGCAACCTGGGTGCTCGCAAGATCGATATGCATATTCTTGGTCTTGAGGCCCTGGGCGTTGAGTTCGATACCGCCCACGGTTACATCAACGCTAATGCGCCCCAAGGTCTGCGCGGTACCACCGTCACGCTCGAGTTCGCCAGCGTCGGTGCGACCGAGAACCTCATCATGGCCTCTGTGCGCGCACAGGGCACCACGGTTATCGACAATGCCGCCCGCGAGCCCGAGATCGTCGATCTCGCTAACATGCTCAACGAGATGGGCGCCAAGATTGTTGGCGCCGGTACGCCCGTCGTGACTATCGAAGGCGTGGAAGAGCTCCATCCCGTTACCCATCGCGTGGTGGGCGACCGCATCGAGGCCGGTACCTTTATCGTTGCCGGTGCGTTGATGGCCGACGATCGCGGTGTCGATGTCACGGGCTTTTGCCCCATTCACTTGGGCATGGTGCTCAAGAAGATGGAGCTCATGGGTATCGACTGCGAGCGCGTCGAGGATGGCGTCCATGTGAACCGTGCCGAGCGTATCAAGCCGGTCGACATCCAGACGCTTCCGTTCCCCGGTTTCCCGACCGACATGCAGGCGCAGATTATGGTGCTCTCCGCCCTTGCCGACGGCAGTTCTGTTATTACCGAAAACATCTTCGAGAATCGCTTTATGTTTGCCTCTGAGCTGGTGCGCATGGGTGCCGACATTCGTATCGAGAGCCATCATGCCATGATTCATGGCGTCAAGGGCTTCTCGGGTGCACAGGTTACCTCGCCCGATCTGCGCGGCGGAGCGGCCCTCGTCATAGCGGGCTTGATCGCCGACGGGACGACCGAGGTTTCGGCTATCCATCACATCAAGCGCGGCTACGAGCAGTTTGTCGATAAGCTGCAGGCGCTTGGCGCGCATGTCGAGCATGCTACCGTCCCCGATCCCGTCATCTACTAATACAGGTTGCCTATGTTTAATAAAAAGCCCCTCGCGGATACCACCACCCGAAGACCCTCAACTGGTGCGCAGGCCAAGATCTACAGTCGCGATAACGTGGCTCGCTATTCCGAGCGCGCTCGCCAACGTCGTCGTAGCCACACGATTCGTCACGTCGCGCTCATTGTCGTGCTTGGCGTGCTGCTGAGTGCCACTACCGCTGCCGGCCTGTGGTTTGCCACCATTATGGGCAAGCTCGGCGATTCTAATGTCATTACTGACAATCTGCGTCGGGTTCTGGTTGACACCGATGAGGCAAAGGATCCGTTCTACGTGCTGCTTCTTGGCACCGACGGCCGTCCGGGCGAGGATACGTATCGTGCCGACTCGATTATCCTGGCACGCATCGACCCCACGCAAAAGCAGGCGACGCTCATTTCCGTTCCGCGCGACACCAAGGTCGAGTACAAGGGCGAGACCATGAAGATCAACGCCTGCCATACCGTTGGCGGCGCCGAGGCCATGGTCGAGGCGGTCAACGAGCTGTGCGGTGTTCAGATTTCCCACTATGCCGAGGTCAGCTTCGACGGAATGCAGGCGCTGATTGATTCGGTTGGCGGTATCGACATTAACGCAACCGATGATGTTGACGACCCCGAGCACCTGGATATTAAGATTACCGCTGGCCAGCAGCATATGGACGGTGCCACCGCCCTTACCTATGCCCGCTGCCGCTACACCTATGCCGACGGCGATTACACACGCATGCGCCACCAGCGTCAGGTGCTTGGCGCCCTTGCCAACCAGATTCTCAATAACTTCGATGCCACGAAGATCTTTGGCCTGGTTAATTCGCTGTCCGATATGCTCGTAACCGATATGAGCGTTCAGGATATCGTGGCTACGGTCAACGCCATGCGCGGTATGGATGTCGACGGTATCTACTCGGCCAACCTGCCCTCGTACGCCGACGACAGCACCATGATCGACGGTGTGAGCTACGTCTTTGTCTACGAGGACGAGCTCAAGGAAATGATGGAGCGCGTCGATGCTGGCAAGGATCCCAAGGGTCCCAACACCATGGGTCTTTCCGACGGTTCCAGCTCTACGATCGGCGACCTGAACAACAACACGTCTGACGATTACGCAAACGGTACCGCAACCTCATCGGTCAGCTCTGACGATTCCGATGACTCAAGCGATTCGAGCGATTCGGACTACTACGAAGAGCCCACCGGCGACGGCAACGGCTACGAAGCCAACTATTAGGGTTACGCGGGCTTACCAGCCCGCGTAACCAGTTGACGCTGCAAACCCGCCAGAGCGGCAATCTGCCTTTCAACTTCGGCGGCATGATCAAAAGATCAATGCCGCCTCGTTTCAAGGCACCTTGCTCGCTCTGGCGGGTTTTCGCTGTCGTTGCCAAAACATCGGCGTTGCCTTGGTCCGGACTAGTCGTTGGGTAGTCATTGGGGACGTTTTTAAACGACTAGTCAAACAAGAACCTCCCCAATGACTACCTACAAAGCGAGAGTGGATGTCGTCATTTTGCGGCACTTGGGGACGTTCCTTTTGTGCCGGCAGTTTGGGACACTCCTTGCGTTAAGAGGCTGGCGTGCGTCAACCTGTTCTCATTGCAGCAAAAAAATCGCCCCGTTCTTGGTTGAGGACGGGGCGATTCGTCTTTTGGGCTTATGCAGCCAGGCTTATGCGAAACAGGCGACGAGCTCCTGCAGGACGTCGGTCATCTTGACGAGCGAACTGACCGGGACGAACTCGTTGACGCCGTGGTAGCAATAGCCGCCGGTGGAAAGGTTGGGGCAGGGCAGACCGCGGAACGACAGCTGAGCGCCGTCGGTGCCGCCGCGAATCGGCAGCACTTGGGGCTCAACGCCGCAGGCAAGGTAGGCTTCCTTGGCAACATCAATAAGCTCGGGATAGTCACGAACGATCTCGGCCATATTTCGATACTGCTGCTTAATCTCGACCGTCACACGCTCCTCACCCAGACGCTGGTTGAGCATCGAGGCGGCGGCATCAATAAGGTCGAGTTTCTGCTGGAACTTGGCGGCGTCATGGTCGCGGACGATATAGCGCGCTGTGGCGTGATCGACGGTTGCAGATACACCCTCAAGGTGATAAAAGCCCTCGTAGCCTTCCGTATACTCCGGGCGCTGCGCGTAGGGGAGCAACGCGTTGAAGTCGCAGAACAGATTGCCTGCGTTGACCATACGGCCCTTGGCGTCGCCCGGGTGGATGGACTGGCCCTCAAAGCGGACGGTCGCCTCGGCGGCGTTAAAGCACTCCCACTCCAGCTCGCCGATGGGGCCGCCGTCGACCGTGTAGGCGTACTTGCAGCCAAAGGCATCGATATCCAACAGCTCGGCTCCGTGGCCGATCTCCTCGTCAGGGCAGAAGCAAATGCCGAGTGTGGGATGGGGCAGAGAAGGGTCCTGAGCGATACGCGCGACAAGCGACATGATCTCGGCGACGCCTGCCTTGTCGTCCGCGCCCAGCAGTGTGGTGCCATCGCTGCAGACCAGGTCCTCACCTGCGAGGTCGTTCAGGGCAGGAAGCTTGGCGGTACTCATGGCAACGGGCTTACCGTCAACCGTGCCGCAGACCAGGTCGCCGCCTTCGTAGTGTACGATGTGCGGCTTCACGCCGGCGCCCGGTGCAACTTCGGTGGTGTCGAGATGGGCGATCAGGCCCAGGGCGGGCTTGTCCTCAGCGCCCGCACTTGCGGGGATATGCGCGCAGACATAGGCGTGCTCGGTCACGTGGGCATCTTCCGCACCAAGCTCGCGCAGCTCTTCGGCCAGCACGTTGGCAAGGTCAAACTGAACGGCGCTCGAGGGTACCTGGTCGCAGTTTGCATCCTCGGACTGCGTGTTGATCTGGACGTAGCGCAAAAAGCGCTCGAGGACATCGGGGCTCGTGGTGGTGTTTTCCATAAAGACCGCTCCAATCTTGGTCGTCGTGTGCAACAAGAACTCTAGCACGGTATGCCACGGCATACCACGACGCTTGGATGGGGTAGAATCAGCCATTGAATGCAGAAGGGACGGAAGATCATGGATACGACAAATAGCTCGCGCGAACTACATCTGACGGTGGCGAACGAAGACTACTTGGAGTGCATGGTTCGCATTGAAAGCGAAGAGGGGGAAACCAACGGCGTGCGATCGGTCGACATCGCGCAGCGCCTTGGCGTCTCCAAGGCATCGGTCAATAAAGCGGTTTCGGCGCTCAAGGCATCCGAGCTTGTCGAGCAATCGCACTACGGCAAGGTAATCCTGACCGATCGCGGTCGCGAGGTTGGCACGGCTATCTGGTACCGTCATCGCCTCATCCGCACGTTTTTGGTTCAGGAGCTCGGTGTCGAATTTGAGCGAGCCGATTCCGAGGCCTGCATGATGGAGCATGCGCTATCCGAGGACACGATGAGCCGCTGGCTCGCCTATCTCGAAAAGCAGGGAATCAGCGTCGAGGAATAGCAGGATATATATGGATACGAGTTATTACAACCGCTTTGGTGCCGAGGAACTTACGCGCCGCTTGTCGAGCGAGACCTTGTTGGCGCAGGGCCCCATGGGCAGTGTTTTGTTGAGTGAGTACGATGCCGCCGACATTCCACCGGCGTTTTGGAATCTGGCAGAGCCGCAGACCGTTTCTCGTATCCATCGCTTGTATGTCGCCGCCGGCGCGCAGGTGCTCATTACCAATACCTTTCAGGCATCGAGCTATGCCCTCAAGCACGACCAGATTGCGCCGTCCGTGGCGGAGGTCAATCGCGGGGCCGTCGACGATGCCCGCCAGGCGCACCCTCAGCTACTGCTGGGCTCGATGGGCCCGATCGGTATTGAGTGGTTTGCCGAGGACTCTGTCGAGTATCGTGAAATCCGCGGCATTGCGCGCGAACAGGCGCACGCCTTGCTCAATGCCGGCGTTGACGGTCTGCTGATCGAGACGGTGACGTCTATCCGTAATCTGCAGCCCATGCTTGCCGGCGCCCGAGATGCCGCCGACGGCATGCCTGTTCTGGTGAGTTTTGTCGTTGACGATAAAGGCGACCTGCTGGGCGATGGCCTCAACATCGAGGCAGCCGTTTTGTACGCCGAAAAACACGGCGCAAACTCGGTTGGTGTTAATTGCTGTTCGCTTGCGGCCGCGAACGCGGCGGTGCCCAGGATGGTTGCATCGGCGACTACTCCCGTCACGGTGCGTCCCAACGTGGGCGATCCGGTCCAGACTCAGGATGGCCCCGTATGGCACGAGAGCCCCGAAGCTTTCGCGCGCGCATGCATCGAATGGAGACATGCCGGCGCCGCAATGGTGGGCAGTTGTTGTGGAACCACGGCAATCACTACGGCAGCGATGGCCGAGGCGCTCGATATATAAAGGGTAAAACCGCTCCATACGGGGCGGTTTTTTATTGCCTGCATGTCCTCGGCAGCATTTGCCCAAATGGTGAATGCTGGTGCCGGCGGGTTGCCGAGTGCATGTTGCGGGTATACCCCATGCGTACCATGATCCAAACACTGTGAGGTGTCTGCGCGTGTGCGCGATAATTCATTTTGGAACTGACGGTTGGCGCGCTCGCGTCGATGAGGACTTCACTGCCGATAACGTTGCCCGTATCGCCGATGCCGTCGGCGAGTTGTGGCAAAAGACCAATCCAGGCAAAACGGTATATATAGGGTTCGACACCCGGCCCCTGGCGAGCGAGTTCGCTGAGCTTGCGGCGGGCGTGCTAGCAGCGCACGGGCTGGACGCCGTGCTCGCTTCGCGACCTGTTCCGACCCCTGCCCTTACGTGGGCGGCGGCTTATGACGGTGAGGCGTGCGGCGCGCTCATGGTGACGGGGTCCCATCATCCGCAGGGTTATCTGTGCCTCAAGATTCGCATGGGTGACGGCTCGACCGCCAACCAGGATGTCATCGAAGAGCTCGAAGAGACCATGGCTCCCGAGCCAATGGGGATCGAGGGGCAATATCGCACCGCGGATATTATTCCTGACTATATGCAGGCGGTGGCATCGTTTGTCGATGCCGAAGCCATCCGCGCCGCGCACCTGCGCGTGGTTGTCGATCCCATGGGCGGCGCAGCCCAGGGCTATCTAGCCGACTTGCTGCGCGAGCTTGGCGTTGAGGTGCACGAGATTCACGCCGGGCAGGCGTCTGACCAAGAAGATATCTGCCCCGACCCCGTTGAGCCTTGGGTGGACGCTTGCGAGCGCACGGTTATCGATGACGGAGCTTGCGCCGGCCTGGTGACCGACGGCGACGCCGACCGTATCGGTGCGGTTGACGAGCGCGGCAGATATATACATCCGCATCAGATCATGGCGCTCGTTTTGGGCGACTTGGTCCAATTTCGTAATTTGGAGGGGCGCGTCGTCGTCAATCTTTCATGCTCGACGCTCGTGCGTCGCATTGCCGAGGCGCTTGGCTGCCGCGTGACCGTCAAACCAGTCGGTTTCAAATATATAGCGGCGGAGATGAAGAAGGGCGGCGTCCTCATAGGCGGTGAAGAAGCCGGTGGTATCGGCATCGCCGCGCATATGCCCGAGCGCGATGGAGTCCTCGCCTGTCTGATTCTGTGTGAGCTTATGGCTAAGACGGACGCGCCTTTGGGCGTTCTGGTCGACCAACTCGAGGACAGTTTTGGTAAGACGAGTTACGGTCGACGGGATTTGCGCCTTGAGGCCGAAGATGCCGAAACGTTACGAACCCTGCTGCCGGGCGTAAACCCCAAGTCGATTTGTGGCAAGGTGCCGCAAAACGTTAGTCATATGGATGGCTTGCGTTTGGAATTCGAGGATGACACGTGGCTGCTGGTCCGTCCTAGCGGGACCGAACCAGTGGTGCGCGTCTACGCCGAGGGGTTCTCGGTGGAAGAACGCGATGAGTTGCTCGATGCTGGCTGTGCTTTAGCTAGGGGGACGTATCCGCTTTAATCATGAGACTGCCTTATATAAAGAGATGCTCGGCGAGCGGTAGTTAACGGCTGGCAAACGTTAGTCGGATCACAAGATGTGTAGGAAATGTGTACGCCCAGATTCCCGCCCACGGCGCCCCTCCGGTCTGGCAATATATCTCCTTGCCGCGCGGCCCGGTCGGACCG
>DXZU01000001.1:21618-189745 GCA_019419525.1 Collinsella sp. | reverse complement strand
CGCAACGCGTTGCGCTGAGTCCTGAGGCTGTTGCAATGAAAATGAGAATCAAGGCCCGCATCCGCGCCGCCGCCCACGGAAAGTTTTTCCAAAAATGTCCTTGCATCGCCGTCCGAGTTCCCGTATAGTACTTCTTCGCACGGGGGCGTAGCTCAGCTGGGAGAGCGCTTGACTGGCAGTCAAGAGGTCAGGGGTTCGATCCCCCTCGTCTCCACCCGAGCATTGAATGAGGCTCCAACGCAAGTTGGGGCCTTTTTTCATATTGGCACACAAGGTCAAAGGCGGCACCATGATCCTCCTGGTCGACAAGATCGAAAAAAGCTTCGGCGCGCGCGTCCTCTTTAGCGGCGCGTCCTTCCAGATCAACCCCGGCGAGCGCTTCGCGCTTGTGGGCCCAAACGGCGCCGGCAAAACCACCATGCTCAAGATCATCATGGGCATCGACAGCCCCGATGCCGGCCAGGTCCAGTACGCCAAGGACTGCCAGGTGGGCTACCTAGAGCAGGAAACCAACCTGGAGCACAAGGACACCACCATCCTTGCCGAGGTCATGGCCGCCGCCAAGGAAATCCGCCGTATGGGAGAGCGCGCCAACGAGTTGCAGGCCCAGATCACCGAGCTCTCCGAGCAGGGCAAGGACGTCGACGCACTCCTTAACGAGTACGGCCAGGTCCAGGACCGCTTTGAGCACTTGGGCGGCTACGAACTCGAAAGCAACGCCCGCAAGATCCTGTCCGGTCTGGGCTTTAAGGTCACCGACTTTGAGCGCCCGTGCTCCGAGTTCTCGGGCGGCTGGCAGATGCGCATCGCGCTGGCCAAGCTCTTCCTGCGCCACCCCGACCTGCTGCTGCTGGACGAGCCCACCAACCACCTGGACCTCGAGAGCGTCCAGTGGCTGCGTGGCTTTATCGCCAACTACGACGGCGCCGTGCTCATCGTCAGCCACGACCGCGCCTTCATGGACGCCTGCGTCGACCACGTCGCCGCGCTCGAAAACCGCCGCGTGACCACCTACACCGGCAACTACAGCAGCTATCTCAAGCAGCGCGAAGACAACCTGGAGCAGATGCGCGCTAAGCGCGCCGCCCAGGAGCGCGACATCGCCCATATGCAGGTCTTCGTCGACAAGTTCCGCTACAAGCCCACCAAGGCCGCCCAGGCGCAGGAACGCATCCGCAAGATCGAGCAGATCAAAAAGGAGCTCGTCATCCTGCCCGAGGGCCACAAGCACATCGACTTTAAGTTCCCCGATCCGCCGCGCTCAGGCGACATGGTCGTAGGGCTCGAGGGCGTGTCCAAGTCCTACGGCAACAAGCACATCTACAGCGATATTGACCTCAAACTCTACCGCGGCGAGCACGTGGCGCTCGTCGGCCCCAACGGCGCCGGCAAGTCCACGCTCATGAAGCTCCTCGCCGGCCTGGAACCGCCCACCACCGGCACCCGCGACCTGGGCACCAACGTGGGCATCGCCTATTACGCCCAGCACGCGCTCGAGGGCATGACCGAGTCCAACACTGTCCTGCAAGAAATCGACACCGTCACGCCCAAGTGGACCGTTCCCCAACAGCGCAGCCTGCTGGGCGCCTTCCTGTTTAGCGACAACGATTCCATCGAGAAGCAGGTCCGCGTCCTCTCCGGCGGCGAAAAAGCGCGTCTGGCACTGGCCAAGATGCTTGTGGCCCCCGAGGCGCTCCTGTGCCTGGACGAGCCCACCAACCACCTGGACATCGACTCGGTGGACATGCTCGAGAACGCCCTGCAAAACTTCCCCGGCACCATCGTGCTGATCAGCCACGACGAGCACCTGGTACGCGCTGTGGCCAACCGCATCATTGACATCCGCGATGGCAAGGTCACGGTCTACGACGGCGACTACGACTACTACCTCTACAAGCGCGAGGACCTCGCAGCCCGCGCCGCCGCCGAGGCGGCAGGGGAGAGTGCACCGGCCGCGACCAAGTCCGCTAAGGTCACCGCCGCCCAGGCCGACACCCCCGCCGCGGCGCCTAAGCCTGCCGAGGGCAAAAAGACCAAGGAGCAGAAGCGCGCCGAGGCCCAGGCCCGCGCCGCGCTCAATAAAAAGCTAAAGGGCGTGCGCAACCAGCTCAAGAAGATCGAGACGGAGCTCGACAAAAAGCGTGCCCGCTATGACGAGCTTATGGAATTGATGGCGAGCGAAGAGCTTTATGCCGATCAGGATAAGTTCAACGCCGCGCTGGGGGAATATAACGGCCTTAAGCAAGAACTGCCCAAGCTCGAGGACGAATGGCTGGAGCTTTCCACCCAGATTGAAGAGGAGACCGCGCGTGAACTCTCGTAAGGCCGCTGCCGTGGCGATGAGCATCATCGCCATCGCGTGCCGCATCTGCGGCATCTTTATGAGCGCTATGACCGTGCTGCTGTGCTTTAGCGGCCTCACCGCCAAGCTGCAGATTGTCGGCTTTGTCGTCGAGCTTTCGCGCGCACTGCCGAGTGCCATCGCCGGCTACGGCGTCATCACGTCGCCCTTTGGCGGCGTCTTCCGCCTGGATTACGCCATCGTCGCTGTCATCCTGTTTGTGGCCGACTACCTGCTCACGCGCGCCTCGCGCCGCGTCCGCTAGGGGAGCGCCATGTCCAGCAGCTACCTCATGAACCTGCTTGCCAGCGCCGTCGCCGTCATCGTGGGCATCGTTATCCACGAGAGTGCGCACGCCGCCGCAGCCTGGGCGCTCGGCGACAAGACGGCCCGATCGCGCGGTCGTGTCTCGCTCAACCCGCTCAACCATATCGACCCGTTTGGCACCATCATCCTGCCGCTGCTCATGCTCGCAACCGGTGGCCCGGTGTTCGCCTTCGCCAAGCCCGTGCCCGTGTACCTCAACAACCTCAAACACCCCAAGCGCGACGAGGTCCTGGTGAGCGCAGCCGGCCCCGCATCGAACATCGCACTTGCGTGTCTTGCCGCAGCCTTCATGCGACTAGCATACGGCAGCCTCTACGCCAGCATGTCCTTTGCCCTGGCGTCACAGATCATGAACTTCGGCGCCACGTTTATCGTGGTCAACCTGTCACTCGCGTTCTTCAACCTCATCCCGATTCCGCCGCTCGACGGCTCGTCGATCATCGTGCCGTTCCTCAAAGGCAAGGCGCTCAACAACTACTACCACCTGCAGCAATACGCTATGCCCATCCTCATCCTGGTTCTGTACCTGTTGCCCATGTGGACCGGCATCGACGTAATCGGCCGCTATTTCGACGTTACCGTGTATCCGCTGGCCGAGTGGCTGCTCAACTTCGCAATTGCCGGCATCTAAGGTAAACTTACAGGTCGACCTTGCAAAACGGTCGTAATATGCACCCAAACCGCGCCGCGAAGGCGCCGTCAAAGGAGGTCGAAGATGTCGTATCGCGTGTCGACGCAGGTCTACAGCGGACCGTTCGACCTGCTGCTGCAGCTGGTAACCCGCCAAAAAGTAGATATCGGCGCCATCTCCATCAGCGAGGTGGCCGAGCAGTACCTTGCCGAGGCCGAGCGCATCGAGGCGCTGGACCTGGACGTGGCGAGCGACTTTTTGCTGGTCGCAGCAACCCTTCTGGACATCAAGGCCGCCTCGCTGGTGCCGCAGGAGGCCCCGCGCAAAGTCGATGACGACGATGACGAGTTCGACGAAGACCTCGAGGAACTCAGCACGCTCGACGGCGACGCCCTGCGCGAGGTCCTGATCCAGCGCCTGATTGCCTACAAGCAGTTTAAAGGCGCGGCTGCGGCCCTCGGTGCCCGCATGCAGGCCGAAAGCCGCATGCACCCGCGTGTGGCCGGCCCCGACCCCGAGTTCCTGGGGCTCATGCCCGACTACCTGGCTGGCATCACCCTGCGCGGTCTGGCCGTCATCTGTGCCGACCTGGACGGCAAGCGCCAGACCTTCCTGCTGGAGGCCGAGCACGTGGCACCGCATCGCGTGCCGCTCGACCTGACCGTGGCCTCAGTCGACCGCTTTACCATGGCGCACCAAACCTGCACCTTCCGCGAGCTGTTGGACGGCGATGCCACCACCGAGCAGCTCGTTGTCACCTTCCTTGCCATGCTCGAGCTCGCCAAGCGCGGCTCGCTCACGCTGAGCCAGGACGAGATCTTCGGAACCATCTGCATCAACCGAGTCGAGGGCGCCGAGGCATACGTGCCCGGCGAGGGCCCCGAGCTCACCGAATAGGAGCCGCAACCATGTCAACCCTTTCCACGCTGGAGGCAAACAGCCTCAAAGGCGCCCTCGAGGCGCTGCTGCTGGTGTCGAGCGACCCCGTGAGCGCACCCGCGCTGGCAGGTGCGCTGGATATCGCCCCGGGCGAGTGCGCATCGCTGCTCGCCGAGCTCAAGGTTGAGTACGAAGAGGCCAATCGCGGCTTTCAGCTACGCGAGGTCGCTGGTGGCTGGCGCTTGTTTACGCATCCCGCCTACCACGACGTGGTCGAGGCCTATGTGCTGAGCTGGGACACGCAAAAGCTGTCGCAGGCGGCGCTCGAAACCCTAGCGGTCATCGCATACCACCAGCCCGTGACGCGCGAGGTGGTCAAGGGCATCCGTGGCGTCAATTCCGACGGCGTCATCGCTTCGCTCGTGGACAAGGGCCTGGTGCGCGAGCTCGGCCGCGATCCCCAGCGCGGTCAGGCCATCATCTACGGCACGACCAACGCCTTCTTGGAAAAGTTCGGTCTACGCTCCACCCGCGACCTGCCCGATCTGGAGCAGTTTGCCCCCGACGAGCAGTCGCGTCAGTTTATCCGCGAGCGCCTGAGCGGCCGCAGCATTCAGTCCACGCTCGAGGAGCAGGCCGAGGACTTGGACGAAGAGCGCGAACTGCTCGATACCGATGTTGACGATGTTGAGGCAGTCGAGGGCTTGGAAACCCTGGTCGTCGACGAGACCTCGGAGGATTTGCATGACGAGGACTAACGAAGTAGGGGAGACGCGCGTCGTGGGCGCAGTACCCGCAACCGACGCCCAGCCCGTCTACCCGCATACCATGCGCCTGCAGCGCTTTTTGGCGCGCGCGGGCGTGTCGAGCCGACGCGGCTCGGAGGACCTGATGACCGCCGGCCGCGTGACTGTTAACGGCGAGGTCGCGACCGAGCTGGGCACCAAGGTCGACGTCGACCGCGACCATATCGAGGTCGACGGTATGCCCGTCAAGCTCAACCAGGGCGCCGTGTACCTGATGCTCTACAAGCCGACCGGCTACCTCACTACCATGAGCGACCCGCAGGAGCGCCCTTGCGTGGCCGACCTGGTCCCCCGCGACCGCTTTCCGGGACTATTCCCGGTGGGCCGCCTGGACCGCGACACCACAGGCCTTTTGCTCTTTACCACCGATGGCGACCTGTCGCAGGATCTGCTGCACCCCAGCAAGCATGTCTATAAGACCTACCAGGCGCTCGTGGACGGCCACCTGACCGATCGCGACTTAGAACCACTCCGCCACGGCATCGAACTCGACGACGGCCTGTGCCAGCCGGCGATCTGCCGCGTCATCAACGCGCGCGAGGCAGAGGCCGTGGCTCCGCAAGGCGTCAAGCCCGGTACCACCGCCGTGGAGGTCATCATCCGCGAGGGGCGCAAGAACCAGGTCAAGCGCATGCTGAGCAAGATTCACCATCCGGTAATCCGCCTGCATCGCTGCAACTTTGCCGGCCTGGAGCTCAAGGACGTGGCCAAGGGCTCGTGGCGCGAGCTCACCAACCACGAGGTGCAGATCCTCAAAAGCGGCGGCATCCCGCCCAAGCAGGCGAGCGCCAAGCGCAACGGCGGCAAGCCCCAAGACACGCCCGCCAGCCGTATGCGTCACCACGGCAGCCACGGCTCCGCACCCAAGCGCAACACCTACCGCGAGCGCTACACAGGCTAGGCAACCCGCCGCGCCCCAGCGCCCGCGAACCATACCAGCACGTCAACCATCGAAAGGAAGCATTGCATGATCGTCGCCATCGACGGCCCCGCCGGTTCCGGCAAGTCCACCATCGCCAAGGAGATCGCCCGCCAGCTGGGCTTTAACAAGCTCGACACGGGCGCCATGTATCGCGCCGTCACCTTCGCCGCGCTCGACCGCGGCATCGATCTGGACGACGAGGCGGCCATCGACGCCCTCGCCGAGCAGATTGAGATCCGCTTTACCAACGGCACCGGCGAGGATACGCGTTTGACCATTGACGGCAAGGACGCTTCGGCCGCCATTCGTACCCCGCAGGTCGACGCAAACGTGTCCAAGGTCTCGGCCTACCCGGGCGTGCGAGCCGCCATGCTCATTCACCAGCGCCGCGCCGCCGAGGACCGCGATATCGTGGCCGAGGGTCGCGACATCGGAACCGTCGTGTTCCCTAACGCGCAGGTCAAGGTCTTCCTGACCGCCGACCCGCGCGAGCGCGCCCGCCGCCGCGTGCTGCAGCGTCACCAAAACGACGCCCAGCCGCTTACTGTCGAGCAGCTCGAGGCCGAGGTCGACGAGACTCTCGACGCCCTTAAGCAGCGCGACAAGCTTGATAGCAGCCGCGAGGTCGCCCCGCTCGTGCCCGCCGAGGACGCCGTGCACGTCGACTCCACCGCCCATACCATCGACGAGGTCGTCCGCATTATCGAGGGCCTCATCAACCAAAGGAGGTAGCCCATGCGCCTGTTTAAGCAGACGCCCGAGGACTATTACAACGCCCCCTACGCAGAGTTCCCAGCGCTCATCCGCGGCACCGTCGTCGTAG
This sequence comes from Collinsella sp., assembly GCA_019419525.1. Taxonomy (GTDB): domain Bacteria; phylum Actinomycetota; class Coriobacteriia; order Coriobacteriales; family Coriobacteriaceae; genus Collinsella. The sequence continues at coordinate 183,016 of DXZU01000001.1, read as the reverse complement.
TCATGGCCATCCTTTGGGCCTTCTCCAAGCTCATGTGGCGTTGGAAGGTCGAGGACGCTGACCTGCTGTTTGAGCGCCAGGAAGGCCGCGGCAGCGTGGTCATCTGCAACCACACCTCGATGGCTGAGCTCTTGGCCGTGGAGACGGCGCTATTCTTTGGCGGCCGCCGCATTCGCCCCATCTTTAAGTCCGAGTTCGCCAAGAGCAAGATTGTGCGCTGGGCTTTTAGCCGCGTTGGCGGCATCCCCGTGGAGCGCGGCACTGCCGATATGAAGTGCCTGCGCGCCGCCCAGCATGCGCTGCTGCGCGGCGAGGACGTCCTGATCTTCCCCGAGGGCACGCGCATCCGCTCGCGCGAGATCAAGCCCGAGGTCCACGGCGGCTTTGCGCTCATCGCTCAGATGGGCAAGGCGCCCGTCAACCCGCTCGCCATCTGCGGCTGGTCCGACATCACGCCCGCGGGCAAAAGGCTCATGCGTCCCAAGAAGTGCTGGATTCGTGCCGGCAAGGCCGTCTCGCTTTCCGATGCACCGGCCGAGCTCAAGCGCAAGGAGCGCTTGGCTTGGTTTGAGTCCGAGGCCATGAGCCGCGTATACGCCATGCGCGACGAACTGTGCGCCGAGCATCCGGGCAGGTTCTAGCCATGAGCGAGAACGTGACAAACACCGCCGCGACTGCGTCCGACCAGGACGGCGCGCCCACCATCGAGATTGCAGCTCACGCCGGCACCTGCTACGGCGTACAGCGCGCGCTCGACATGGCGCTTGCCGCCGCGCCCCAGGCAGGGGAGAGCACTCAGGTCCACACCCTGGGTCCGCTCATCCATAACCCCATCGTGGTACGCGAGCTCGCTGAAGCGGGCGTTGGCTTGGCCGACACCTTGGACGACGCCGCATCAGGCACCGTTATCATCCGCGCACACGGCGTAGTGCCGCAGGTGATCGATGCTGCCCGCAAGCGCGACCTTAACGTCGTCGACGCCACCTGCCCCTACGTGAAGAAGGTTCATGTGGCCGCCGAGCGCCTGGTGCGCGAGGGCTACCGCGTGGTGGTCGTAGGCGAGCCGGGTCACCCCGAGGTCGAGGGTATTCTGGGCCACGCCGGCAATGACGCGCAGGTCGTGAGCTGTGCCGCCGACGCCGATGCCCTGCCGCTCAAGGGCAAGGTGGGCCTGGTTGTGCAGACAACCCAGACCGCGCAGAACCTCGCCGAGGTCGTGGCCGCTATCGCCCCGCGCGTGCAGGAGCTGCGTGTGATCAACACCATCTGCGCCGCCACGAGTGAACGTCAACAGGCAGCTGCAACACTTGCCAACCGCTGCGACTGTATGGTCGTGGTGGGCGGCAAGAACTCGGGCAACACCCGCCGCCTGGCTCAGATTTGCGCAGACGCCTGCGAGCGCACGCATCACATCGAGGAAGCTTCCGAGCTTGAGGCCGCATGGTTTACCGACGCTCACCACATCGGCATCACCGCCGGAGCCTCCACCCCGCAAGAACACATCGAGCGCGCCGTCACGCGCATCAAGGAGCTTTGTCGCTAATCATGGACCAGACCGTACCCGCATACGCCGCCGAGGTGGCCGATTACGGGCGCAGCCGCGACCCCGAGCCGGGTGAGGGCGCGCTCGTAAAGTACGTGCGTCCCGAATCGCCCGCGTGGGATGTGGGTATCGAGCCGGGCATGCGCGTGCTCACGGTCAACGGTGAGGCGCTCACCGACATGATCGTGTGGCTCTGGGAGGCCGACGACGACACCGTCGAGCTTGAGGTATTCGATCCGCGCGACGGCACCGTCACCCCCGTCGAACTCGACCGCTTCCCGGGCGAGGACTGGGGTCTGGAGTTCGATGGCCCCATCTTTGATGGCATGCGCACCTGCGTAAACGCCTGCGTGTTCTGCTTTATGACCATGCTGCCCAAGGGCGGCCGCTCCACGCTCTACATTCGCGACGACGACTATCGCCTAAGCTTTTTGCAAGGCAACTTTGTCACGCTTACGAACCTCACCGACGAGGACGTGCAAAACGTCATCCAACGCAACATGAGCCCCATGAACGTGTCGGTCCACGCCGTGAGCCCCGATGTCCGCCGCCGCATGATGGGCCGCAACGCCCAGCGCGGCATGGACGTACTCGAGGCCATCATGGCCGCTGGCATCGAGATTCACGCGCAGATTGTCTTGTGCCCCGGCATGAACGACGGCGAGGAGCTGGAAAAGACCCTGCGCTACTGCGAGGAACATGAGCAGATCACCAGCCTGGGCATCGTGCCGCTCGGCTTTACCAAGCACCAAAACCGCTTTAGCTGGTCATACAGCGACAAGCCCGAGCTGGCGCGCGAGACCATTGCCATGATCCGGCCGTTCCAGGACCGCGCCTATGAGCGCTTTGGCCGCCACACCTTCCAGATGAGCGACGAGTTCTATCTGGACGCCGGCATCGATCCTCCCGAGGCAGACTTTTACGACGGTTACCCGCAGTACTACGACGGCATCGGCATGATCCGCTCCTATCTGGACGAGACGGACGACGTGCTCGCCGCCGATGCCGGGCGGCTCGCCCGTGTTCGCGAGGCTCTCGCCGCCCGGAGCCAGCGTCTCCTGTGCCTCTCGGGCGCCAGCGCGCGCGATACGGTGGCGCGTTTTGTGGAGTCGCCGCAGGGCCTTGCCGGCTATGTCACGGCCATCAAGAACCGCTACTTTGGCGGCAACGTGGACGTGACCGGGCTTATTGTCGCCTGCGACATCTTGGAGCAGCTGCCACAGGACCTCTCGGGGGTTATGCTCTTTGTGCCTAAGCTCATGTTCAACGCTGACGGCATGACGCTTGACGAGTATCATCGTGACGATTTACTCGCAAGCCTTACCAGTCGCGGCGCCGAGGTTCATGTGGTGTCGACCATGCCGCATGAGCTGCTCGATACCCTGGAGCACATCCTTGGCATTGTGCCTGCCGACTCTACTAATTCCGCTGACCCTACCCATTAAAGGAGAGCAGATGAAACCTATCGTCGCCGTCGTCGGACGCCCCAACGTGGGCAAGTCCACGCTCGTTAACCGCCTGGCCCAGACCTCGGACGCCATCGTCCACGAGTCCCGCGGCGTCACGCGCGATCGCTCATACCACACGGCCGATTGGAACGGCCGCGAGTTCACCATTGTCGACACGGGCGGCATCGAGCCGCTCAAGAGCGATGACGTCTTTGCCACGTCCATCCGCGACCAGGCCCTCGCCGCCGCCGAGGAAGCCGCCGTCATCCTGTTTGTGGTCGACGGCCGCACCGGCGTCACCGAGGAGGACGAGTCGGTCGCCCGCATGCTCAAGCGTTGCGACAAGCCGGTCTTTCTGCTGGTGAACAAGCTCGACAACCCCGATCGCGAAAACGACAGCATCTGGGAGTTCTATTCGCTCGGCATCGGCGAGCCCACGCCGCTCTCGGCCCTGCATGGCCACGGCACGGGCGACCTGCTCGATGACATCGTGGCCCTGCTTCCGGAGGAAGAGGACGAGGTCGCCGATGAGTTCCCCGACGCGCTGAACGTCGCCATCATCGGCCGCCCCAACGCCGGCAAGTCGTCGCTGTTCAACCGCATCCTGGGCGCCGACCGTTCTATCGTGTCCAACATTGCCGGCACGACGCGCGACGCCATCGACACGGTCGTCGAGCGTAACGGCAAGCACTACCGCATGGTCGACACCGCGGGCATTCGCAAGAAGAGCACCGTGTACGAGAACATCGAGTACTACTCCATGGTCCGCGGCCTGCGCGCCATCGACCGCGCCGACGTGGCGCTGCTCGTCGTCGACGCCTCCGTGGGCGTTACCGAGCAGGACCAGAAGGTCATGGGTCTTGCCATCGAGCGCGGCTGCGCCATTGTTGTGCTGCTCAACAAGTGGGACCTGCTCGACGACGATCGCAAGCGCGAGGCCTGCATGGAGACCATCGACCGCCGTCTGGGCGTTATGGCTCCCTGGGCCCAGTACCTGCGTATCTCGGCCCTGACCGGCCGCAGCGTCGAGAAGATCTGGGCAATGGTAGACGCCGCCGAAAAGACGCGCTCGCAAAAGATCAGTACCTCACGCCTCAACACGTTCCTCACCGACCTGCGCGAGTTCGGTCATACCGTGGTGGACGGCAAGCGCCGCCTGCGTATGCACTACGTGACCCAGACGGGCGTCAACCCGCCGACGTTCACGTTCTTCGTCAACCACAGTGACCTGGTCAACGACACCTACCAGCGTTACGTGGAGAACCGCATGCGCTCGACCTTCGACTTTGCCGGCACGCCCATTCGACTCTTCTTTAGGAAGAAGGAGCAAAAGGATGCATAATCCGATTCTTCTGACCGCCATCTGCGCCGTGGTCTCGTTTTTTATCGGGGCGATTCCGTTTGGTCTGATCCTGGGCCGCGTGTTCAACCACACCGACATTCGCAAGGCGGGCTCCGGCAACATCGGCACCACCAACGCACTGCGCGTGGCCGGCCCCAAGGTAGCCGCGCTCACGCTGCTGCTCGACTGCCTTAAGGGCGCCATCTGCGTTGCCATCGCCCGTCCGCTCATCGCAAGCGTGGGCTATGGATTTCCGCCGAACATCATGGCGCCCGGAGCCCCCGGCGACTGGATGCTCGGCGTCATTTGCCTGGCTGCCGTGTGGGGACACATCTTCTCGCCCTACCTTAACTTCCACGGCGGTAAGGGTATCGCCGTGGGCCTGGGCGTGATTCTTGCCTGGTATTGGCCCATTGGCCTGTCGCTGCTGGGCATGTTTATCGTGGCTGTTGCCATCACCAAGTACGTGTCGGTGGGCTCGCTTGCCGCCGCCATCGGTCTTCCCATCGCTGCCTGCGCGGTCTTTCCGTACAGCAGCCTCGGACTTAAGTTTTGCATGGCGCTGATCGGCATTACTGTGGTGTGGGCCCATCGTGCGAACATCAAAAAGCTCATGACGGGTAAGGAGTCCAAGCTCTCGTTTACCAAGCGCGTCACCGAGCCCGACGATAAGTAGGAGAGAGTCATGAATGTTGCGCTGATTGGCTCCGGCTCCTGGGGAACCGCCGTCGCGGGCCTTGCCGCCGCGCGGGCCGAGCGCGTGACCATGTGGGCCCACAGCGAGCAGACGGCCTCCGGCATTAACGGCGAGCACCGCAACCCCCGCTACCTTGTGGGCTACAAGCTGCCCGGCAACGTCGTCGCCACGACGGACCTGGCGCAGGCGCTCGACGGTGCCGAGGCCATCATCTTTGCCGTTCCTTCGACGCACCTTCGCAGCGTGTGCCACCAGGCCGCTCCCTTTATCGCCGCCGATACCCCGGCGCTCTGCCTCACAAAGGGCATTGAGCCCGAGTCCGGCCTGCTCATGAGCGAGGTCATCGCCAGCGAGTTCGGCAACGAGTCGCGCGTGGCGGCGCTCTCGGGCCCCAACCATGCTGAGGAAATCTGCCGCGGCGGACTTTCTGCCGCCGTCATCGCAAGCAAAGATCCGCAGATAGGGGAGACCTTTAAGGAACTGCTCCTGTCCACGGCCTTCCGCATCTATCTGTCGCAAGACATGACCGGTGTCGAGGTTTGCGGCGCCATGAAAAACGTCATCGCCATCGTATGTGGCATCTCCGCCGGCACCGGTGCGGGCGACAATACGCTCGCCCTTATCATGACGCGCGGCCTGGCCGAGATCAGCCGTCTGGTGCATGCCCGCGGCGGGCAGGCTATGACCTGCATGGGGCTTGCCGGCATGGGCGACCTCATTGCCACCTGCACCTCGGAGCATTCGCGCAACCGCACCTTTGGCTACGAGTTCGCTCATGGCGTGTCGCTCGACGAGTATCAGACGCGCACGCATATGGTGGTTGAGGGCGCCGTCGCGGCCCGCAGCGTCAGCGAGCTTGCCCGTTCACTGGGCGTAGACATTCCGCTCACCTTTGCCGTGGAGCAAACGCTCTACAACGGTGTTACTTTGGATAGGGCGCTCGAGATTCTTACCGATCGCGTCCCTTCTCAAGAGTTCTACGGACTCACCGACTAGCGCAGAAAGGCTACTACCATGGGTTCCATCAAAATCGCTCCGTCCGTCCTTTCGGCCGACATGGCCGACCTCAAGGGCGAGCTCGACAAGATCGCCGGTGCCGACTACGTACACTTCGACGTTATGGACGGTCACTTTACCGGCAACCTCACCTTTGGCGTCGACATCCTTAAGGCCGTCAAGCGCTCCACCGATGTACCGGTCGACGCGCACCTCATGGTGTCGAACCCCGACGAGACAGTCGATTGGTATGCCGACGCCGGTGCCGACATGATCACCGTGCACTACGAGGCTTCCACGCACCTGCACCGCACGCTCACCCATCTGCAGCAGCGCGGCGTCAAGGCCGGCGTGGTGCTCAACCCCGCCACCCCCGTGTGCGTTCTCGAGAGCATCATCGACGTCGTCGATATGGTGCTGCTGATGAGCGTAAACCCCGGCTTTGGCGGCCAGAGCTTTATCCCGGGCACCATCGCAAAGATTCACGAGCTCAAGGCCATGTGCGAGCGTCACGGCGTTTCGCCCCTCATCGAGGTCGACGGCGGCATCTCTTCCAAGAACATCGCCGAGGTCGTCAAGGCCGGTGCCAACGTGCTCGTAGCCGGCTCTGCCGTATTTAAGTCCGAAGATCCCGCCGCTGAGGTTGCGCTGCTGCAAAAGCTGGGCAACGAGGCTGCACAGGAGGCATAAATCCTTATGACCGCAGGTCAAAACCGCATACCCGTGAATCTTGACTATGCCGCCTCGACGCCCATGCGCGCCGAGGCGCTCCTTGCGCAGCGCGAATATGACGACAGTGAGCTTGCCGGCGTCAACCCCAACTCGCTGCATTCGCTCGGCCGCAAGGCCGCTGCGCGCCTAGAAGTGGCGCGTCGCGAGATTGCCCGCAGCTTTGGCGCGCGCGTCCGTCCGTCCGAGATCATCTTGACCAACGGCGGTACCGAGGCAAACCAGCTTGCGCTCCTCGGACTTGCCGAGGGCGCCCGCCACCGCGACCGCAAGCGCAACCGCGTGATCGTATCTGCCATCGAGCACGATTCGATTCTGGACAACCTGCCGCCGCTGCGTGCCGCCGGATTTACCGTCGAGCTGGTGCAGCCCTGCCGTGCAGGTTATATTGAGACTGTCGCGCTGAGCGACTTGCTCGGCGACGACGTGGCGCTCGTGAGCATCATGGTTGCCAACAACGAGACTGGCGTGGTGCAGCCCATCCGTGAGCTTGCCGCGGCCGCGCATACCGTGGGCGCCCTTTTCCACACCGATGCCATCCAGGGCTATCTGCATATTCCGCTCGATGTCACCGAGCTGGGCGTCGATGCCATGTCCGTCGCCGCCCACAAGATTGGCGGTCCTGTGGCATCCGGCGCGCTCTACGTTAAGACCCGCACTCCGCTGCGCCCGCGCATCTTTGGCGGAGGACAGGAAGCCGGACGTCGCGCGGGCACGCAGGACCTGCGTACACAGCTGGCTTTTGCCGCTGCCGCCCGCACGCTGGCGTCCCATGTGGCCCAGGAGCGCACAACGCTGCAGGCCCTTTCCGACAAGCTCTATGCCACGCTTACGGCCCATCCGCGCATTCACGCCACCATGGGCGACTACACGCAGGCCGACCGTCTGCCCGGCATGGTATCGATCTACATTGACGGCATGGACTCCGAGGAGCTCATCATCAAGCTCGACGCTGCCGGCTTTGAGGTATCGGCAGGCTCGGCGTGCTCGAGCGGCAGTATGGACCCCAGCCACGTTTTGAGCGCGATGGGCATCGGTCGCGAGCAAGCTCTCGGCGCTCTTCGCATCTCGTTCGATGACCGCGTGAATCCGGACGATCTGGACGAGTTTGCCCAGACGCTGCTCTCGATCGTAGGTGCCGTATGATCGTCGCCGAGCTTGAACGTGCGCTGCTAGCGCGCTACCCCAAGGCAGACGCCGAGGGCTGGGATCATGTTGGGCTATCTGTGGGAGACCCTGCTGCAAAGATCACCGGTGTTGCCTGCGCACTCGACGCGACCGAGACCAACGTGCACCGTGCTCTCGAGGCCGGCGCCAACGTGCTGCTGACGCATCATCCCATCTATATCAAGGCGCCCGAGGCCTTTTGTCCGGCGGATGCCACACGACCCCAATGCAGCGCGACACTCTACGAGGCAGCGCGTTGCGGCGTGAGCATTATCTCGCTCCACACCAACTTGGACCGCTCGCGCGAAGCCCGTGTCTGCCTGAGCGAGCTGCTGGGTGCCGCACCCGTGAGCTCACTGGAGCACGTGGACGACCCCGAGGCCACCGGCCTGGGCGCGTTTGCAACGTTCAACGACCCGTGCACGCTGCGCGATCTTGCCACCCGTGCTGCCACGGCCTTCGGCAGCGACCCGCGTGTGTGGGGCGAAGCCGATTGCCCGTGCCGCACCGTCGCCATTTTGGGCGGCTCCCTGGGCGACTTTGGAGAGCCCGCTATCGCCGCGGGCGCAGATGTTGTCGTGACGGGCGAGGCGGGCTACCACGTGGCGCAAGACCTTGCCTTGCGCGGGCTGCCGGTGATCTTGCTCGGTCACGACCGCTCTGAGGAGCCGTTCGTTGATATATTGATGAACTCTGCAGTTGACGCCGGGGTCGACCCCCGTCATGCGATTAAAATACTGAACCCTTGCCAATGGTGGACTGTGACAAAAGGAGAGAACTTATGAGCGCCGGCGCTACGCTACTCAAGCTGCAACAGATCGATTTGGAGCTCGCCCGCAACAAGAGCGAACTTGCCAATATGCCGGAACTCAAGGAGCTCGCTTCCAAGCGCAAGACCCATGTGAAGCTCAAGTCCGAGATGACCAAGCTCTACGCCCAGCGCAAGGATCTGGATATTGAGCTCGACGATCTCAACACCACCGAGATCCAGACCAACAACGCCATCGAGGCCGCCAAGAAGCGCCACGTCGACGGCTCCGACTACCGCGAAGTTCAGGACCTGGAGAATGAACTCGCCACCCTGGCCAAGCGTCTGGACAAGATTGAGCACACCCGCAAGGATGTCGTTATCGCCCATAAGGAGGCGCTCGACCGCGAGGCGCGCGCGCAGGCGATCATCGCCAAGTTTGAGGAGGGCGTGAAGGCCGATACCAAGGCCGCCCGCGCCAAGGCTGCCGACCTGCAGGCTCAGATTGACACCGCCACTAAGGAGCGCACCGCGCTTGCCGCTACGCTGCCGGCCGACGTGCTCACCGACTACGAGCGTCTACTCAAGCAGTTCCGCGGCCTGGCCGTCGAGACCATCCAGGGCAACATCCCCACGGTCTGCCACACCGCGCTGCAGGCATCGTCCATGAGCGACCTCAACCACGACGGTAGCGAGATTACGCACTGCCCGTACTGCCACCGCCTCCTGGTACTCCCGAGCAAGGAAGCCTAGCGATGACGGCGGCATCCAACAATTCAATGCAACTTGAGGGAAAAACGATCCTGCTGGGCATTACCGGCGGGATCGCCGCCTATAAGTCATGCAATATCGTGCGCCTGCTGCAAAAGCGCGGCGCGCGCGTCAAGGTCGTTATGAGCGAGCATGCCACGGAGTTCGTGGGGCCGCTTACCTTCCGCGCACTCACTAATGAGCCGGTCGCGGTGGGCCTGTTCGACGACCCCTCCGACCCCATACACCACATTTCGCTCGCACAGGAGCCTGACCTAGTGGTCGTAGCGCCCGCGACAGCCAATATCATCGCCAAGATGGCCCAAGGCATCGCCGATGACCTTATCTCCACCACGCTGCTGGCGACGCCGCGCCCCATTGTGATCGCGCCGGCCATGAACAACGGCATGTGGAAGGCGCCGGCGACGCAGGCCAATATGGCCACGCTGCGCGACCGCGGCGTGCATGTGGTGGGTCCGGGCAGCGGCTACCTTGCCTGCGGCGACGTGGACACGGGCCGCATGAGCGAGCCCGAAGACATCGTCGAGGCCGTCTGCGAGGTGCTCAACCCCGTGCCGCAAGACCTGGCGGGAAAGCGCATCGTGATCACCGCCGGTCCCACGCGCGAACCGATCGACCCGGTGCGTTTCATCGGTAACCGGTCGTCGGGCAAGATGGGCATCGCCCTGGCGGGGGAGGCCGCACGCCGCGGTGCCGAGGTCACGCTCGTGCTGGGACCGACGTCGCTCGACGTTCCGCGTAACGCGGAATGCGTGCGCGTGCAGACCGCTGCAGAGATGCTGCAGGCGGCGCTGAGCGCCTTCCAGACGGCCGATGCGGCCATTTGCGCGGCCGCAGTCGCCGACTACACCCCCGCGGCCCCTGCCAACCATAAGCTCAAAAAGGCCAACGAGCGCCTGGATCGCATCGAACTGGTCGAGACAGTCGATATTTTGGCCGAGCTCTCGCGCCAAAAGGGGGAACGGTGCGTGATCGGCTTTGCGGCCGAGACCGATAACGTCCTGGAGTACGCACAGCGCAAGCTCACCCGCAAGGGTTGCGATGCCATTATCGCCAACGATGTCTCGCGCGCCGATTCGGGCTTTGGAACCGACACTAACAAGGCCTGGATTGTGAGCACAACGGGCACGCAAGAACTTCCCGTGCTAACAAAACCCCAGCTCGCAGATACAATTTTGGACTTGCTTCAAAATTTATAAAAAAGTTCTTGCACAAGTCCAAAGTTTCGGGTTAATATACTCCCTGTTGCGAGCGAGAGCAGAGCAACAAACAATAGCTTCGGGACGTGGCGCAGCTTGGTAGCGCACTTGACTGGGGGTCAAGGGGTCGCTGGTTCGAATCCAGTCGTCCCGACCAGAAGTTTGCAGGTCAGGCACTTAGTGCCTGACCTTTTTTGTTTTAATCACCATGATTATTTTGCTTAAAGTAACAACGTTCCCGATCGATGTAATCACCGAATCAAAACGTGTACATTAGCCACCAAAATCGACATTTTTCGACATGTTTGGAGGCAGATGTACACGAATGCGAAATCCCCCGCCTAATAGCGCCCTCCACATGTCTGGACTCTCTATGGCTGCGCTGGATAGACATCGCCGGAACGGGTATAGTATCGAAAGTTTTGTCGTTAACCAGCGGGGGAGTCCTGTGGGCATCAAAAAGAAGATCAAAAAGGAGCTTATCGGCACTTCCGATTACCCGTCGAATAAGATCTTTACGATCTCCAATTTCATCACCTTTACGCGCCTGATCCTCACCCTGGTATTTCTGTACCTGTTTGTGACGGACAACAACCGCGTCATCGCCATTGTTATCTACGCCGTTGCCGCCTCCACCGACTGGATGGACGGCCAGATCGCCCGCATGACTAAGACGGTCTCATGGCTCGGCAAGGTCATGGATCCCATTTGCGACCGTGCACTGCTGTTCACCGGCGTGCTGGGGCTGGTGGTCCGCGGAGAGCTACCTATCTGGGTCTGCGTGCTCATTATTGGCCGCGACATCTATCTGGGTATCGGCACGCTTATCGTGCGTCATTATCATCGTCGCCCCATCGATGTCGTCTTTCCCGGAAAGATTGCCACTGCGCTGCTCATGACCGGCTTCTCGCTCATGCTGCTCGGTTTCCCCGTTATTGACGGCCTGCATCTTTTGCCTTCAACCCTCACGGCCTTCCCGGGCCTCAACGGAAGCTCGATGCCCCTCGGCATCTTCTTTGTGTACGGCGGCGTGATCTTCTCCATGCTCACGGCTGTCATCTACTCCATTAAGGGCGGAGTGGCCATTAAACAGGCTCTCGCGCATCCCGAGGACGAGGACATCGACTTTCTGAACCCTGAAATCGAAGACTGATTCGTTGGGGTATGATTACGTACGGTTCATTATTTGCGGCACGTCCGCGATAAGTTAGGGGTTGTCATGGACAACATGGTTAACAATATGCCTCAGAATGATAAGACTGCTGACGCTACCTGCGTATTCCGCGTGCCTTCAAGCGACGTCACCGTTCCCGACCTCATGGCCAACGTGCGCATCACCGCCCCCGTTCTGTCCATCGTCAAGGGTCCGCAGACTGGTGCCGCCTTTGAGCTCGAGGACGACGTGACCACCATCGGCCGCGATCCTGCGAACGGCATCTTCCTCAACGACATGACCGTTTCGCGCAGCCATGCGCGCATTATTCGCGAGGGCCTCGGCGCTCGCATCGAGGACTTGGGTTCGCTCAATGGCACCTGGGTCGACGGTGCCATCGTCAATGCAGCCCCGCTGCACGACGGTTCTTCCGTCCAGATCGGTACGTTTACGCTCATCTACCACGAGAGCACGCCGGAGCGCATCGAAACCGGTGAGTAGGGCATGGCCGAACGCAACTATCTGAGTATCGGCCAAGTCGTCAACCTACTTCGAGGCGCATACCCCGATCTTTCGAACTCAAAAATTAGATTTCTAGAGGATGAGGGGCTCATTACCCCTCATCGTACGCCTAAGGGATACCGTCAGTACTCTAAGGAGGACGTTGATCGCCTGGAGGTCATTCTGCATTTGCAGAAGACTCGCTACATGCCGCTCAACGTGATTAAGCAGCGCTTGGAAAACGCCACGGACCTGTCAACGCTCGCCTACGAGGTGGGCTTGCTGTCCGATGTTCCGCTCAAGACGGAGCCCAAGGAGACTAAGCAAAAGCTGCATCCCATCGAGACCATTCCCGATATGCTGGGCGTCGAGATTTCGTTTATCCGCTCGCTCGCCGAGAACGACCTCATTCGCATCATCAAGAGTCCGCAGAATCGTGAGCTTGTCGATGGTCGCGATTTCCCGATCATCCGCTACTGCTCCGAGCTGTCACGCTTCCATATCGAGCCGCGCAACCTGCGACAGTACGTGTCTTCCGCCAACCGCGAGTCCTCGATGTTTGAGCAGGTGCTCGTGAGCATGCTCGGAATGGATACCTCCGATGACGAGCGCGACGCCAAGCTCGAGCGTGCGTTTAAGAAGCTTCACGACCTAACGGAAGGTGTGCACACTGCGCTGCTCAAGAACCGCGTTTTTGAGTCACTCAACGCCGTGGTCGAGGACGCCGATATCGATGCACTCGATGAGGAAATCACTCGCTGCGAGTCCACCAAGGCCAAAAACGAAGAGACTGCCATGCCGGCTTCGCACGAGGATTCTCTCGTAAAACCGCTCAAGGTCGTCGCCCCTTCGCAATCCGGCACCGCCACCGCGGGCATATAACCGCTGCTGAAATTTCGTCAACCCATTGAAAGGTCATGCAATGTACGACTTCGAATCTCAAATCGTCGATATCCCCGACTATCCCGAGCCCGGAGTCATCTTTAAGGACATCACGCCGCTCTTTGGCAATCCCGAGGCGCTCAAAGCCATGACCGATGCCCTCGCCGAGCACTTTGCCGGCATGGGAATCACCAAGGTCGTGGGTCCCGAGGCTCGCGGCTTTATGGTTGGCGTACCGGTGGCTGTAGCCCTTGGCGCTGGCTTTGTTCCCGCACGTAAACCGGGCAAGCTGCCGCGCGAGACCGTAAACCAGAGCTACGAGCTCGAGTACGGCACCGATTCAATTGAGATCCATGCCGACGCTATCAGCTCTAAAGATACCGTGTTGATTCTGGACGACTTGGTCGCGACGGGCGGAACCGTCGAGGCAACAGGTAAACTGGTGCGAGATATGGGCGCAAAGCTTGTCGGTTACGGTTGTATCCTTGAGCTTGCGTTTCTCAACCCGCGCGAGAAGCTCACGCCGTCTAATGACGATGTGGAGCTCTTTAGCCTGGTGACGGTGGACTAGCCGTTACCCTTAGTTACTGGAAAGGAAGCTACATGCGCACAGCAAACACGCACAAAAACATGGCACGCTGCGCTGCTACGGCAACCCTCGCTTGTGTTTTGGGCTTGGGCCTCGCAGCTCCTGCCTACGCCGATACCGCATCCGACCTTGCCGCTGCTCGTACGAAGCTCGAGCAGATCGGTACCCAAACTCAGCAGATTTACGATGAGCTTGCCACGCAGACGCAGGCGCTCGATCAGACTGCCGGCGAGATCACGCAAAAGCAGCAGGAGATCGCCGATGGTCAGGCCAAGCTCTCGACCTATGTCGCCGGCGAGTACAAAACCGGCGGTCTGAGCCTGCTTCAGGTTTTGACGGGTGTCGATGATCTGAGCGATATGCTCAACCGTCTGTTCTACTACGGCAAAGTTTCCGATAAGCAAGCTCAGACCATTCAAGAGGTCAAGGAGCTTAAGCAGCAGCTCACCGATAAGCAGGCCGAGCAGGAGAAGAACGTCGCCACCACGCAAAAGAAGGTCGACGAGCTTAACGCCCAGCAGGCTGAAGCCCAGAACGTCGTAAACTCCCTGGATTCGCAGCTGCAGGCCGAGCTTGCCGCAGAGGCCGAGGCCAACGCCGCGCTGCAGGCCGGCATCAACGCCAGTACTGCCGAGAAGGCCACGGTGAGCAACGAGACTGCCGGTACGACCGAGAACACCAACAACGGTGGTCAGACCAGCAATAACAACCAGGGCGGCAACACTCCGGCTCCTACGCCGACACCCGCTCCGACGCCGCAGCCCTCCACGCCTGCTCCGGCTCCGACGCCTTCTGCTCCGAGCCAGTCCGTCGATGGCGGTTCCGTTGTTTCGCGCGCCTACAGCAAGCTTGGTTGCGCTTATTCCTGGGGCGGAATTGGCCCGAACAGCTTCGACTGCTCTGGTTTTGTTAGCTATTGCCTCACTGGTCGCTATTGCCGCCTCGGCACCACGGGTACCTTTATGGGCTGGACGCGTGTGTCCGATCCGCAGCCCGGTGACGTTGTGGTCAACTCGTACCACACCGGCATTTACATCGGTGGTGGTCAGATGATTCATGCTTCCGACTACAATACGGGTGTTATCATCAGCTCCGTTGCCGCCGGCATGAACAACAACTATATCTTCGTGCGTTACTAAGTCATCTTACACAGCGTGTGAATGTGGACCTCGTGGCTTTAAGTCGCGAGGTCCATTCTTTTTTTCTAATCTTGTACGGCTATCTAGTATTCAAAACTAGATAGCCGTACATTCAGTTTGCAAGATGGCTATAATTGTTGAGGAACAATTAGAAAGGACCCTCTATGAGCTGGGCACTTATCTCCGATTCAAGCTGCAACCTCCGCGATTGGCAACCGACCGCGCCCCATACCACCTTTGCATTTGCGCCCCTCAAAATTCGAGTGGGGGAGCGTGAATTCATCGATGACCTTTCACTCGATGTTCATGAGCTCAACTGCGCTGTTCAGGCGGAGACGAACGCTTCTTCGAGCGCTTGTCCCAGCGTAGGGGAGTGGGCCGAGCTCTTCAAATTGGCAGACAAGACCATCTGCATGCCAATCTCTGAGGGCGTGTCGGGCAGCTACAACGCAGCAGCCACGGCTCGCGATATGGTTCTTGCCGAGGAGCCCGACCGGCAGATTCATCTAGTCAATTCACGCGCAGCTGGCGGCAAAATGGACCTCATTTTCTTGCTGTTCGACCGCTATCTTGCAAGCAATCCGGATGTCTCATTCGAGGACGCTTGCGCATACTTCGATAGCCTTGAGCAGAACAGCAAAATCCTCTTCAGCTTGTGCAATTACGAAAACCTGGCCAAAGCCGGACGTATCCCTAAGGCAGCCGGCGTCATTGCCAACAAGCTCAATATTCGCATTTTGGGCACGGCGAGTGAGGCCGGTAAAATCGAACTCGTCGGACACACGCGTGGAGAAAAGAAGATGTTCAACAAGATCATCGACACCATGGAAGCCGAGGGTTTTACGGGCGGCGAGGTCGTCATCGACCATGTCGAGAATGAGGCAGGGGCCCAGGCACTTGCCAGCCGCATTTTGGAGCGCTGGCCCGGCTCCAAGACCATCATCATGCCCTGCAACGGCCTGGACTCCTATTACGCCGAGATGCACGGCCTCATCATCGGCTACGGCATGGGCGTAGCTTCGGGCCAATAAAGTCCAACCAAGCAAAAATACGGGCGGGACAAAGCGACAGATGGCTCTTTGTCCCGCCCGTTTTATACGACGGCTAGCTATTAAACCCGTTGAACTTGAGATAGCTCATCAAGTAAGCCTTCGAAACAAAGGATGAAACCGCGCTGCGCACAAGCAGCGACTCACGCGTTACCTGATGCGCCGTATCGGGAACCGGCGTCTGCTCGACGGAAAACGCCGAACGAATCGATGCCTCGAGCTGATCGACCACATAATCGAAGGCCGTCGGGGCATCGTAGCTCAAACGCTGAATGTTAAAGAGTGCCTGCACCGCAGCAATAGGTAGCACCTGCTTAAAGAGGCAGATAGCGATCAGGCGGGCAATCTGCTCACGGCCATATTGCTTTTTGACCGGAGCAGGCACCAGGCCGACCTTCACGTAGTTATTGATCATCGATGGCGTAATGACAGGCTGCTCCACGCAAATGGACAGCGGCTCCATCCACAGCGCGACATATTCAATGACCTGATCGCGGTAGAGCGTCACGTTGGGCAACTGGTCATAGCGAGGCAGACTCAACGTATTAAGTTTGCGCACGAAATCGGACTGAATGAATGCATCGGGCAGCACCGTGGGCTGAATATCCTCGGGCTTAATGCTGACCGACGAATCGGACATCGGAATAACGTGTTTAACGTGGTTCATAAAGGTCCTCCGTTCATTTTCTATATTGTATTCTAGGTTATCTAGTTTTGCATACCACATAGCCGGCAAGAAAACTGGCGGGACAGTGCACTGATGCTTCGTCCCGCCAATTAATAAATTGATAACAACCTTACATAAGATATATTATCGTACTTATACACGGAGAAATGCGTATGCGTTGGTTGCCGCTATGGCTCCATCAGAAACGGCGGTCACAACCTGGCGTAAGCGCTTGGAACGGATATCGCCAGCGGCAAATAGACCTGGCGTGCGGGTCGCCATGGATTCATCAGTCAGAATGCCGCCATCAGGCGCCAGATCGACTAGATGCTCAACAAGCTCGGTATGGGGTTGCGTCCCGGTAAAGACAAAGATGCCAAACGAGCCAGGCTCAAATGACTCGGTATGAGTCTCACCGGATGCATTGTCCTTAAAGGTGATCGTCGTTGGCATGGCATCGCCCGATAGCTCCACAATACTAGTTTGGTACCTAACTGTAATATTGTCCTTTGCGAGTACTTTCTGAACAACACCATCGGGCGCACGGAACTGGTCGCGGCGCAGCACGATGGTCACACTGTTGGCAAGGTCGGACAGGAACAGAGCCTCTTCGCATGCCGAATTGCCACCACCGATTACAAAAACCTGCTTGCCGCGGAAAAACATGCCGTCACATGTTGCGCAATATGAAACGCCACGACCGCGATACGTATCCTCGCCTGCGAAACCTGCCGGACGCGGCGTGGCACCCATGCAAGCGATAACGCTCGAGGCCAGCGTATCGCCCATATCGTGATGCACCGTAAACAACGCTGCATCGGCATCGTAATCGATACCCGTAACCATGCTCCATGTAACCTGTGCTCCCAGGCCCTCTGCATGCTGCTGAAAACGCTCGCCGAGTTCGGCGCCACTCAGGAGCGGGAAACCCGGATAGTTCTCGACCTCATTGGTTGTGGCGATCTGCCCTCCCGACATGCCCTGCTCAATCACGGTCGTCGTCAGGTTGGCACGCGCAGCATAAATAGCGGCAGCATAGCCCGCGGGGCCGCCACCGATAATCGCAACATCGATCGGCTTATCGGTAGTCATGAAGCGTCCTTTCGTCGAAACGTTGTCGTTCTTTGCGCTCATACCCAAATTTACGTGAACGTGACACTCATGCACTACAATGATAAATCCGTATTACAAAGCTGAAGGGGAGTTATCGATGGACCAGGCGCAGACGAGTGACGACGCTCCCCTGCTCACGCACAGCACTCCCCAATCGGAGCAAACCACGCTCCTGGCTCAGCAAAAACCTCTCGTGACCATCGTGCACGCCTCCGTTGGCTCGGGCCACAAGGCCGCCGCAAATGCGATTGCGCAGGCATTCGACCTCATCCGCGGCACCAATGGCATCCCCGAGGATATTGAGATTGAAGTGCTCGATATCCTTGATTTTGGACGTATTAAATTCGACGGTAATAAGACCGCGGCTTCTTTTACGGGAGCCACGCGCCCCATTTACGACCTGACCTGGCGATATACGCTTACGGGACATCTTCTCTGGGGTGGCGGAACGGCATGGTCGCGAATTATGTTCCCCGCCTTCAACGAATATATTCGTAGCCGCAGGCCCATAGCCGTGGTTGCAACGCACATCACAGCAGCCAATGTTGCCGTGGGCGCCCGCGTAATTACGGGTATCGATTATCCGGTCATCTGCGTACCGACCGACTACGAAGTCGAGGGATGGTGGCCCCACAAGGACACCGATTTATTCTGTGTTGCCAACGAATTTATGGCCGAAACGCTGCGTCCGCGCAAGGTGCTCGAGACAAAGATTCGCATTACCGGCATTCCTATTCGCGCCGGATTCGACACGGATTACGATCGCGAGGAAGAGCTAGCTAAGTTCAACCTCCCCACCGACAAGACCGTCGTGCTGGTAATGGCCGGTGCCAGCTTGCCTCAACCGTACGTTCGCTTTCGCGCGGAGATGGACCGCACCCTCCCCTTCCTACGCAGCTTCGAAGACATGCACTTTGTCTTTTTGCCGGGCAAAGACACCGAATATGCCACCCGCCTCAAAACGCTCTTCGACGCCATGAAGCTCGAAAACGTCACGGTTCTGGACTATGTCGATGATATGGCAGCGCTTATGCACGGCTGCGACCTGGCAATTCTCAAATCGGGCGGACTCACCGTCACCGAATGCCTGTGCGCACACCTGCCGATGATCCTGCTGGGCAAGTCCTATGGCCAGGAAAAGGCCAACACCACCATGCTCACCGGCATGGGCGCCAGCATGCATGTCACCACCGCACGAGAGCTCATCGTTACCCTACGTCACTTGCACGATCATCCCGAATCACTCAAAGCCCTACTCATCAACGGCGAAGTACTACGCCGCCCCCACGCAGCCGAAGACATAGCCATCGCCGCCATGGAGCTCGTAGGCAAGCCCCAAAAGCGCAAACGAGCCTTCTGCCGCTTCTACTGGGGCGGAAAGCCCGCGCATATCCGCTAGTCGAATGTCCGCCGCTCTGCCGGAGCCGCCCTTATATCATTCCATGCTCAAACATTCTCGCTTCGCTGCGAAACTGCGCGTGGAACGATATAAGGGCGGCTCCGGCAGAGCGGCTGCGTTTACTTACTAGCAGCTACTTCGGTATCCCCTCCATTAGAACCTGCAAAGGTAAAACAGGAAAATATAAATACAGTAAGCCGATGCGACAAAGGCGGTATCCCTTTGCCGCATACTAACTAGAACCTAAAACACATTCCCGGTTAGGATTTACAAGGATGTAGTCCAGCTAATAGAGAGTCAGAACAACAAACAAGTCGTAATTATATTGATGAGGCCCACCGCGCAAGTCGAAATACATATTCAAGTATGTGGCCTCTCACCCGGGGCCCACACATATCGTCCCGCGCGCAGTTTCGCAGCGTAGCGAGAATGTTTGAGCACGGGATGATATGTGTGGGCCCCGGGTGAGAGGCCAACTCTACATCTTGAAAATGATTAAGCGACGCCGCTGGAGCCGAAGCCTCCGTTGCCTCGGTCGGTTTCGTCTAGTTCTTCTACTTCTATGAGGTTGACCGTGGGGACTTCTTGGATGACGAGTTGGGCTATGCGGTCGCCTTTGTTGATTTGGATGTTGTTTGAGGGGTCCAGGTTGATGAGGATAACCTTGAGTTCTCCTCGGTAGTGGGCGTCGATGAGGCCCGGCGTGTTGACTATAGACAGGCCCTGCTTGATGGCCAAGCCGCTGCGGGGCTGAACGAAGCCGGCGTAGCCATCGGGCAGGGCGATGGCCAGCCCCGTAGAGACCAGACGGCGTTCGAAGGGCTTCAGGACGCAGTCCTCGTTGGAGCGCAAATCCAAGCCGGCATCGGTGGGATGGGCGTATTTGGGAAGCTCGACGGTGGGGTCGAGACGCTTTATGTTGACGGTAATGTTGGACATGGAATCACCTTAGCTTGTCGAGCTCTTGCAGAAATTCATCGACGTCTTTGAAATCGCGGTAGACCGAGGCAAAACGGATGTACGCAACCTTGTCAATCTTGGCCAAGCGCTTGAGCACCATGTCACCCAACTCATGGGACGTGACGGCCGTCAGCGTGCGAGAGCGCAGCTCGACCTCGATGTCATCGATAATCTCATTGAGCTTCTTAGTGTCGATATCGCGCTTGATGGTGGCGCGCATCAAGCCGACAAGAAGCTTATTGCGATCGAACCGCTGCTTAGTTCCATCTGACTTAATGACCTCGACAGGGTCCTCGCATCGCTCAAACGTTGTAAAGCGGTAGTTACACGAGCAACATTCGCGACGGCGCTTAATGGTGTTATTTGACTCCTGCATACGGGAATCAACGACGCGGGTATGTGCCTTGCCGCATTTGGGACAGCGCATGGTACCTCCTCTTAAACGATAACAAGGGTACCATGCGCAGCGCGATAATGATTACGAACGAGCAGGAACCTTAAGATGCGCACCGGCGGCGAGCGAACCATGCTCCAGATGATTGACGCTACGGATCATGTCGGAAGTCTCTTGCGTGGAAAGGCCTTCGATTGGATATTCTTCGGCAATCGACCAAAGAGAATCGCCAGGCTGAACGCGAATGGTCTCGTAGATAATGTTGGAAACGGACTCGGCATACGCGGCGTGACGAGTGCTAAAGACCGACATAGCGAGGACAAAGAAGAGCGTAAGCGCAACGGCGACGGCGACAATCGTCGGAACCTTCAGGGCAACGCGGGCCGGCGCGACTACAGCCTGCTGATTGCGCGCAGGCTTTACGGTCAAAGGCTGAAAGCCGGAGCGGCCACCCTGAACAACCGTAAAAGTGGGTTCTGCAGGCGTCTCGAGCTTAAGGGCGAGGTTTCCCTGGACCATATTCGTTACGTTCATCATGTTCTCCTCTCGCGTGTTTTGCTGAGAACAGTTTTATCAAGCCGCGCGGACAAAAATGTCTAGCGCGAGAACGAATGTTCGGTTATTATTATCTTCGAACAGTTGTTCCTGTCAAGCAAAATTCGAACATTTGTTTGACATGGGTAGAGAGGATGCCCTGATGGCTCGCAAAATTACCAAGCGTCAGCAGCAAATTTACGACTTCATCAAGGAATATCAGCAGGAGAAGGGTTATCCGCCCAGCGTGCGCGAGATGGCTTCTGCCGTGGGCCTTTCCTCCCCCAGCACCGTGCACGCCCATCTCTCTGCCCTTGAAGCGCGCGGGCTACTCAAGCGCGATGCCACCAAACCGCGCGCCCTGGAACTCTTTAACGAGGATGGTTCCTCTGTCTCAATTTCTAAATCTGACGAGCCCACCGCACCTCGCGGAACGGTCTCGCTACCGCTCGTTGGTCGCGTCGCGGCTGGGATTCCCATTCTGGCCGAGCAGAATATCGAAGACACGTTTACTATCCCGACCGAAATCGCCACTGATCAGGGTTCCTTTATCCTTGAGGTGCATGGGAGCTCAATGATCAATGTCGGCATCTTCAATGGCGATTACATCATCGTCCGCGAACAAAAGAGTGCCATGAACGGCGAAATTGTCGTGGCCATGATTGATGGTTCGGCGACCGTCAAGACGTTCTACAAGGAGCAGGGGCGTGTGCGCTTGCAGCCCGAGAACGACACCATGGAACCTATCTATGCAACGAATCCCGTTATCCTGGGCAAAGTCGTCGGCTTGATGCGCCGGTTCTCGTAATGCAAAAACGCATAACCATATTTGATACCGTCCGCGGGTTTACGATGATTTCTATGGCAGGTTTTCACGCTTGCTATGATCTCGCCTACCTGTACGGCTGGGATATGCCCTGGTTTACCCAGTCAGCCTTTCAAGACATCTGGCGCGCCAGCATCAGCTGGGTATTTTTGTTTATCGCCGGTTGGATGTGCACCCTATCGCGCAACAATATCAAACGTGTCGCCAAATACGCCTTAGCAGCACTCGTTGTCTGGTTGGCAACAACACTTGTCTCAGTCGACGATTCGGTTAATTTTGGCATCATCTACTGCATGGCCGCATGCACCGGCATCGTGGCGTTGACCGATCCCGTCCTTAAGAAGATAACGGCGAGATGGGGCATGCCCCTATGCCTTATGTTGTTCGCAATCACCTGGAGCATCCCCAAAACGATCTACCCTGTCCCCTACCTGGCGTGGCTGGGATTTCCGAGCCCTGGGTTTGTCTCAGGTGATTACTACCCCATCATCCCGTTTATCTTTATGTATCTTGCAGGATACTTCGCCGCACACATAGCGAAGAGTATCGATAAGACCGTCCCTAGCTGGGCCTACGTCAACCCCCTGCCGGCGCTCGCCAGGCTTGGACGTCACGCTCTCCCCTTTTATCTGCTGCATCAGCCCATCATTCTGGGCATTTTGGAGCTCGTCTACTCGGTGCGATAACGCTCGAGCCGCGGTGCAATACGAGCCGGCAACTTCGCCACAATGCGAACGCCGTCCTCGAGATATTCCTCATGCAGAAGGGTTCCCTGCTCATGCACCAGCGTGATGAGAGCGCCCTCGCGATACGGGATATCAGCAGAGAGCAACACATCGGTGGCAGCCGACTCGCGAGCAATCCGGTCGACGAGATCGTCGAGCCCCTCGCCCGTTTGGGCCGAGAACAGAACGGCCTCCGGATAGCGACGACGGAAACTCAATCGATCGACGCTATCGAGAAGATCGATTTTATTGAATACGGTCAGCGTCAAACGCTCTCCGGCGCCGATCTCATCAAGCACGCGGTCGACAGCCTCCAGCTGCCGCTCATAGTCCTCGTCAGACGCATCTACGACTTTGAGAATTAGATCGGCACCCAACACCTCGGACAGCGTCGATTTAAAGGCATCGACCAGGCCATGCGGCAGCTTTTGAATAAAGCCGACGGTATCGGTAATCGTCATGCCGCGACCGCCGGGCAGGCGATACGAACGCGTCGTCGGGTCGAGCGTAGCAAACAGCTTGTCCTGCGAAAGTACCGTAGAGCCGGTAAGACGATTGAGCAACGTCGATTTACCAGCATTGGTATAACCGGCTAACGCGACGCGAAACGCCGGTGACTCAATGCGGCTCTTGGATTGAACATCGCGACGCTGTTCAACCTGCTTGAGCTCACGACGAAGCGCAGCGATCTTATTACGAATGAGGCGACGGTCGACCTCGAGCTGACTTTCGCCCTGACCAAAGCGTGAGCCGATGCCGCCGCGCGTCTGTTCCTTGGCGAGATGACTCCACATGCCACGCAGACGAGGCAACAAATATTGAAGCTGTGCCAGCTGTACCTGTAGGCGTCCCTCACGCGTCTGAGCATGAAGGCCAAAGATATCCAAGATCAGTGCAGTACGATCGATAATCTTTACCGGCTCGCCCACGGCTTTCTCCAAATAGGATTGCTGCGAGGGCGTCAGGTCGTCGTCAAAAATAACGACATCGGCATCCATGCGATGTACCAGGCCGCACAGCTCTTCAACCTTACCGGAACCGATAAACGATTTAGGATACGGCTTTACCAAACGCTGCGATAAGCGTGCCACGCACTGGGCACCAGCCGTGTGGGCAAGACGCTCCAGCTCATCAAGCGAGCGATCGAGCGGCCATGCATTGTCGCGCCATTCAACACCAACCAAAATGGCACGCTCGGGCTCGGGTGCCGTGGGAACAAGAGGGAAACGGGCCATTAGGCAGCCTCAATACGATGCAGGATATCCTCAACGACCTCATCGATCGTACATTCATCCATATCAAACCACACGATACGGTCATCGCGCTTAAACCACGAAAGCTGACGTTTGGCATAACGACGCGAACGCATCTTGATGAGTTCGCGAGCCTCATCCATGCTCATCACACCATTGAAAGCATCGATGATCTCTTTATAGCCAATTGCCTGCATCGACGTCAGGGCATCTCCCAGCCCCTGGCCCATAAGACCGCGGACCTCATCGACAAGGCCCTGCTCAAACATCAGGTCGACGCGCAGGTTAATGCGCTCGTAGAGCACCTCGCGATTACGCGTCAGACCAAACCACAGAGCATGATAATGCTCGCGCGGAACACTAAACTGAGACTTTTGCTGCGCGTAGGACACTCCATCATCGTGCATTTCGAGCGCGCGAATCACGCGACGAACATTATGGGGGTGGATGACCGCAGCGGACTCGGGGTCACGCTCGGCAAGCAGCGCGTGCAGCGCTTCCTCGCCTATGCGCTCGGCAAGTTCCTGATACCCCGCGCGACGATCGTCCTCAAGCTCGCCCGAGGGAAAATCCATCTCATCAAGGGCAGCCTTAAGATACAGCCCCGTACCTCCGCAAAAAACCGGCAGGCAACCCGAACCAAGGAGACGTTCAACATGCGCGCGAGCGTCAGCCTGATAAAGCGCAGCAGAATATGCCACACCCGGCTCTACAATGTCGACGAGACGCAGCGGCGCCGTACACTCATTGGGCGCCATCTTTGCGGTGCCGATGTCCATGCCGCGATAGATTTGCATCGCATCGCACGACAGCACTTCGGACGAAAGACGAGCGGCCAAACGGTCGGCAACATCACTCTTACCAACCGCCGTCGGACCGACGATCGCAACGGCGGAAAGACCTGCCCCGGGAGAAACCATTAGCGCGGCTCGCCCACAACGGAGCCGGACAAATACCAGGTCTTGGCAACGTCAACGTCAACATCAACGATCTTGCCAACAAGCTGATCGATGCTGTAACCCTCGGGGATAGGCGCATGCACGGTCTGATTCTTGGGACTCTTGCCCAGCAGGACCGCGTCGTTCTTTTTACTCGTTCCCTCAATGAGCACCGGCACCACAGTATGAAGCTCGCCCTGATTATACTCGTGTGCCGTGGTCTCGATAACCTTAACCAGGCGGTTGAAACGCTCGAGAATAACCTCATGCGGCGTAGGATCGTCAATCTCGGCGGCCGGGGTACCGGCGCGCTTGGAATAGATGAAGGTATAGGCCTGAGCATAGCGGACCGTCTCGGCAAGTGAGAGCGTCTGCTCAAAGTCTTCTTCAGTCTCGCCCGGGAAGCCAACGATAATGTCGGTCGAGAGCGCGATATCGGGCATGCGGTTGCGAATGCGATCGACAAGGCCCAGATAGTCCTCGCGTGTATAACGGCGATTCATCTCTTTGAGGATCCGTGTCGAACCTGACTGGACAGCCAAGTGCAGCTGCGGCATAACGGCAGGCGTCTCGGCCATGGCGTCGATGGTCTCGGGCAGCAGGTCCTTGGGATGTGAAGATGTAAAGAAGATGCGCTCCACACCCGTATCGCCTACGGCGCGCAGCAAATCGGCAAAACGCGGCTTGCCAAACAGATCGCGACCATATGAGTTAACGTTTTGGCCCAACAGTGTGATCTCGCGCACGCCCTGGCGCACCAAACCGGTCACCTCGTCGACAATCTCCTCGAAGGGGCGGCTCTTTTCGCGACCGCGCACGTACGGCACGATGCAATAGGTGCAGAAATTATTGCAGCCCGTCATGATGGGCACCCAGGCGTGATACTGGGTCTCGCGATGCCACGGCATGCTCATGGCATCCGTATCCTCATGCTCATTGGTGCGGATATGACGCTTGCCGTCAAGGAACGCCTCGGCAATGAGCTCGGCCACATGTGCGATGGAATGCGTGCCAAAAATGACATTGACGTTATCGACGTTGGTAAGCAGACCCTCTCCATCGCGCTGCGCGATGCAGCCGCCCACGGCAACCACACGCTTGCCCGAAGGCGAAGGCGGCAGGCTTTTGCAGGAATTGCACTGGCCGTACAGGCGAGTATCGGCGGCCTCGCGCACGCAGCATGTCATGAAGACAACGATATCGGCATGCTCGGGATCGAGCGCCATGAGGCAACCATACGAATCGAGCAGACCGCTTACGCGCTCAGAGTCGTGCTGATTCATCTGGCAGCCAAAGGTGCGGATAAAGTAGGTTTTACCGGCAAGAATATCGCGTACAGAACGCTGGTCCATGTGCATAAGTCCTAACGATGGGGAGCTAAACGAGGCAATCAGAAGCTATGCCACAGGCTTAACATCATCCATGACGACGTTATCCATAGCAGCTCGATTGATCTGGTGAACGTAGATAGAAAGGCGGATGGCCGTGCGCGACTCCCCGTTAATGAGAATGTTGGAGAACACAGGCGCGCAGGAAATATCAAAACCGGTTGGAATCAAAAAACCGCGCGCGATAGCCACGGCCTTAATGGCCTGGTTGACCGCACCGGCGCCGACACACTGAATGTTGACGGGTACACCATCCTTGACCATGCCGGCAATGGCGCCGGCAACGGACGCGGGCGATGATTTGCTTGATACCTTCAGGCAATCCATGAAGAAACTCCTGCGTTTAAAAGTACGTTTTAACTGCAATAACTTTATCGTACCGAGTGGACTCGGTAAAGGTACTATTCCTCTTTGGCAAGATCGAAGGTCACGGTGATTCGATCACGCGAAACGCGAATCTTTGGGTCGCCGCAAAGGTTGAGATAGTACCGGGCGGCAAGGTCATTAAAGTCGCGCTCCACAGCACGCGAAAACTGTGCCATATCATCCTTGGCAATACGTAGCCCACGACGATCCTTCGCGAGATCGACAGGAGCCGGCGCATGCGAAGACGAATCACGCTCGCGCAGCAGACGCGCGGTCACACCGCGAACGGGCTTAATCTGCCCTGTCAAAATGCGATGAGCCGTGCGCTCGGACATCTCAAGACCCAAACCTGAGCAGATCCGGATAAAGTCCTCGGCATCAGAGGCAAGGCCTAAACGATCGACAACCGGAAGCTCGCTCTCGTCGTCAATGAACAGGAGACGAGACGTATCGAGCCGACTTGACGCCTGAGCATAAAGGGTCGCGGCAATCTCAGACGGAGAACCAAGATAGACATCGCAACCGCGCAACTCCTCGAGCGCAAACTCACAAGCAGCGCGAATAATATTATGCGGACCGCGAGCACAGACATAACGCCCGTCCTCATCCTTGACAGCCTGGGGCCAGCTGGACTGATCGGCACGCTCGCTGAGGCGGTCGGCCGCAACACTCACCTTAAAGGCTGAGCCAAGATCGACACCGGACGTGACCACGCGGGCCTCGTCGGTGTTCTGCTTGATCGAAAACAATGCCATGCCACGACCGTGAACGCCCCAACGGTCCATCTTCATGCTCTCGAGCTTGGAGGTAACGCGGGCATCGAAGATTCGCTCTTGCATATCCTGCGGAACGCCCGAACCGTTATCCAGAAAGACAAGCGTGCGGACGCCATCTTCCTTGGTCGTGGCGAGATAGACCTTGTCGGCGCCAGCATCGCGAGCATTACGGAGCATTTCGATGACGATATCCTCGACATGCTGAATGTCGTGCTTTGCCTGGCGCCGCTCGGCCTCCGAAACGCGGAGGCGGACATACCCCTCGCCAAGGTTCTCCTCGACGCGAAGGTTGCCCTCCCCCGACATCGACGCGATAAATGAGATGAGCTCGTTCGCGTCGCTCATATTATTTAGCGATATCGACAGCGCGGCTCTCGCGAATCACGACGACGCGCACCTGACCGGGATACTCCATCTCTTCCTCGATCTGATGGGCGATATCGTGAGCCAGGACCGTGGACTGGGCATCGGAGATCTTGTCCGGCTGAACCATGACGTGGACCTCGCGACCGGCCTGCATGGCATAGGTACGCTCGACGCCGTCATGGGAGTTGGCGATCTCCTCGAGCTTCTCAAGACGCTTGATGTAGTTCTCGGCAGACTCGCGACGGGCGCCGGGGCGAGAAGCGGAGACGGCATCGGCGGCCTGTACCAGGACATCGAGTACCGTGTTGGGGTCGACATCGGCATGGTGAGCCTCGATAGCATGAACGATAACGGGCTTCTCGCCATAACGGCGGGCAAGCTCGGCGCCGATGACGGCATGCGGGCCCTCGACGTCGTGGTCGATTGCCTTGCCCAGGTCGTGCAGCAGGCCGGCGCGTTTGGCAGTCACAACGTCCAGGCCAAGCTCGGAAGCCATCACGCCGCACAGGTCAGAGACCTCGAGGGAGTGCTGAAGCACGTTCTGACCAAACGAGGTACGGTAGCGCAGGGCACCAAGGGTCTTGACGATCTCGGGGTGCAGGTCGTGAATGCCGGTATCGAAGGCAGCCTGCTCGCCAGCCTCGCGCACGCGCTGCTGAACCAGGTCGGCAGCCTTGTGATACATCTCCTCGATGCGGGCGGGGTGAATGCGGCCGTCGGCGATGAGGTTCTCGAGGGCAACACGGGCGGTCTCACGACGGACCGGGTCGAAGCTCGAAAGAACGACGGTCTCGGGCGTGTCGTCGATCACGAGGTTGACGCCGGAAACCTGCTCGAACGTACGGATGTTGCGACCCTCGCGACCGATGATACGGCCCTTGAGGTCATCAGAGGGAATGTGCACGGAGGTAACGGTGACCTCGGCAGTGTGGTCGGCAGCGCAGCGCTGAATCGCCAGGGACAGAATCTCCTGGGCGGTCTTGTGGCACTCGGCGCGAACCTGCTGCTCGGACTCGCGAATGATCGTGGCAGCCTCGTGGGTGACCTCGCCACGAACCTTATCGAGGAGCTCCTTGTGGGCGTCCTCGCGGGTAAGGTCGGCGATACGCTCGAGCTCGGAGGTCTGCTTTGCGCAGAGCTCCTCGAGCTCTCGGGAGCGCTTCTCGACCTGACCGGCCTGACTGGACAGCTGATGCTCGCGCTTGTCGAGAGCGTCGTTACGGCGATCGAGGGATTCCTCGCGCTGCATCACGCGGTTCTCGAGCGTACGAATCTCGCTCTTACGCTGCTTGTCCTCGGCCTCGGCGGCCTGCTTGTTCTTGATGATCTCCTCTTTAGCCTCGAGCAGAGCCTCTTTTTTGAGGGTCTCGGCCTGACGCTTAGCATCACCGATCAGGGACTCAGCCTGTGCGTGTGCCGACTGAATCTTTTCGTCGGCCTCGTGAAGACTACCCTGCTTGGCGGTGCGCATGTAGGCAATGGCGGCGACGGCACCCAAAACGATGCCAACGAGCGCTGCAATGATAGGCATGCTCACTCCTTTTTATGGATTCGTTACACAACAAAGCGAACCGTCCTTACGAACGGCTCGCGACATTTGAGTAATATGGGCGCAGCTTATGCGGGTCGGATACAGATAAACATATAAACAAACTCATCACAGATGAGCACATATCACAAAGCAAATGACAGTGTTTATCGTACGTTGAACCACAACAACTGTCAAATAAATGGCCCCAGCACGGCGGCTAAAACGCGGTGAACGGCAGGGCCACAAAACGCATACGCCTAAAGCGCACATTCCTCACATTCGGCATCGAGACGTGCCTTAACGGCATCGGCGGCGATGTGATACGAAAAGCCCTTTCCCATCAAAAACCGAACCAGTTTTTCGAATCCGCGCGTCTCTGGAACACGCCGCTTGGCGAGCAGGGCTGACGCACGCGCCAAATCGTCTTCGACGGCAAAATATTCCTCGGGATAACCGGGAATGTCATCGAGCACGACATGACGGCGCTTGAGCTCGGTCTCGATTTTGCGCTGTCCCCAACCGCGCCGCTTGCGCTCCTCGATAAAGTACGAGCAAAAGCGGCTCTCGTCTAAAAAACGATACTCGGTGGCGCGCTCGACGGCGAAATCGATCGCAGGCTGGTGAAAGCCGTAGCGAGCCAGCTTGTCACGGACCTCACCCGTCGCATGGTCGCGGCGCGATAACATCTCGGTCACCATGGTAAGTGCACATTTACGCTCAATGAGCTGCACCGCCTCACGGAAGTTGTCCCAATCACAGGGAAGATCGGGGCGGTTTTTGACATACAGCCGCGCGACCCGCACGGGAATCCAAATGGACCGCTCAAAACCGCCCTCAAGCTCACAATCGATATGTGCGCAAGGCTTTTTGGACGCATACCCGCTCGAGAACGAGGAGACCGCCTTCTTATCGGGAAAGACGACCGTGGCCTCGGTCACCGTATACGACATGAGCGTAACCGCTACTCGTCGTCGTCATCGAGCATGGCGGAACCATCGATGGCGTAAAGCTCGTCAAACTCCTCAGGCGCTGGCTGATCGGTCAGCTCGACCTCGGACGGAGCATCGTCATCAAACTCAAGTCCGCAGGCAAGGCGGACCTTATGCTCAATCTCGTCAGCGCAATCGGGGTGTTCGCGCAGGAACGCCTTGGCGGCCTCGCGACCGTTGCCGAGCTTGTCCTCGCCATAGGCAAACCAGGAGCCCATCTTCTTGCAGATGCCGCACTCGACAGCCATGTCCAGAATCGAGCCCTCCTTAGAGATGCCCGTACCGTACATGATGTCGAACTCAGCAGAACGGAACGGAGCTGCCACCTTGTTCTTAACGACCTTGGCGCGCACGCGGTTACCGATAACCTCGTCCTTAAGCTTAATGCTGTCGATACGGCGAATGTCGATACGCACCGAAGAGAAGAACTTAAGGGCGCGGCCGCCCGTCGTAGTCTCGGGGTTGCCGAACATGACGCCGATCTTCTCACGCAGCTGGTTAATGAAGATGCACGTCGTGTTGGACTTGGACAGCGAGCCGGCGAGTTTGCGGAGCGCCTGACTCATCAGGCGAGCCTGAAGACCGACCGTAGTGTCGCCAATTTCTCCCTCGATCTCGGCACGCGGGGTCAGCGCGGCGACGGAGTCGACGACGATGGCATCGATGGCGCCGGAACGCACAAGCATGTCAACAATCTCGAGCGCCTGCTCACCCGTATCGGGCTGGGAAATGAGCACCTCGTCGATATCCACGCCGATGCGCGCGGCATACGTGGGATCGAGCGCGTGCTCGGCATCGATAAATGCCACAACGCCACCCATTGCCTGGGCCTCGGCCAAGATCTCGAGCGAAAGCGTCGTCTTACCGGAGGACTCGGGACCGTAGATCTCGACGATGCGGCCGCGCGGCACACCGCCGATACCCAGCGCGGCATCGAGGGCCAGGGCGCCCGTGGGAATGGCCTCGACCTCGAGCTCGGGGCCACCGTCGCCGTACCTCATGATGGAACCCTGGCCGAATTTCTTCTCGATCTCGGCCTTGGTGGTGGCGATCATCTCATCGCGCTCTTTACCCGTCGTGCGAGCATGAACGGTACGTACGGGACCTGAATTCTTGGCCATGAATAGCCCTCCTCTTAACAACCTGCATCGATAATAAACGAACGGCTGTTCGTGGTCAACCGTTCAGGCCAATCATATGCAGGCAGTCTTTCCAAAACCCAACCAAACGCCGACCAAACACTGACCAAATGCTTGACCACACAGGGCCAAATAAGAACAAAGAAGGCAAGAATACATCTATAACCAGCACAAACGCTAAATTTGTCAGAAGTCCCTATCTCCACAATTAAGGGGCCCGGAGGCCCCTTAAAACACGTCTATTCCATAGAGTTGAGCACAAGGGCAATGCGCCCCAATGCCTCCGCGACCGCATGGGCACGAACACACGAACGGTCGCCCTCATAGTGGCAGCGCACAGAGTCCACGACCGGCACTCCCCCATCGGCGGAACGATGTGCCCAGCCAATATAGAAAGTGCCAGCAGGATCGTCCTCAGTACCACCGCCGGGGCCGGCATAACCCGTTGCGCTCACTGCAATATCGCTCTGGTACAGCTCCAGCGAACCCGACGCCATCTCGCGCGCAGTTTGATGCGACACCGCGGTGTAGCGGTCGAGCGTCTCCTGCTCAACACCCAGCACGCGATGCTTAATCTCATCGCAGTAGGTTACCGCACCGCCACGCAGCACCGCCGAGGCGCCCGGGATATCCGCAATCGTCGAGGCGATCATACCCGCCGTCAGCGACTCGGCCGTCGAAACCGTCACACCCCGAGCGCTCGCGCGCTCGACGATATCGCGCGCCAGCTCCTCGTTATGTGCGGAAATCTGCTCAAAAGAGTCCGTCATACCCACCAGGACCTAGACCGAAAAGACGATCTTGCGGCAGTTCCAGAAGTACTGGGCGCCCGAGATAACGGTCAAGACAACGGCAACGGCATACAGGAAGCGCGACACCGAGTAGATGCCGAGCGTCAGCGCCATCGGGCCAAGGTGCAAGCCAGCCATAGCAAAAACGCACAGGTAACCGCAGATGGAGACCATCGTGGTCGCCGTCTTGTACTTGCCGAGCTTATCGGCCGCAACGACCACACCGGCCGCACTCGCGACCATGCGAAGGGCGCTCACCAGAAGCTCACGGAACAGGATAATGAACACGGACCACACGGTCACCGCGCCAAAATCCAAGAACAGCAGCAGGGCCGAGAACACGAGCAGCTTATCGGCGATGGGGTCCAAGAATTTACCGAAGTCGGTGATCTCGTTGCGCGAACGCGCCAGATAACCGTCGACCTTATCGGTGCACGACAGGATCACATACAGAATGAAGGCAGCGGCGGCGAGCGGGCCGTCGAAGGTGCTCCAATCCGTACCGGCAACACTCGTGTGAGAAAGCGCCGACACGATCATGAACACCGGGATAAAGACGATGCGAACGCACGTCACGATGTTGGCGGGCGTCCAAACACTCGTCAGTTCCTTATTGCTCTCGTTTGCCACGATGCTCTCCTACTCCACAACATGGCCGATAAGCTCATAGCAGAAGCTATCGGTAAACTCGACAGTCAGAATATCGCCCACGGACGCCTCGCTGGCGTCCAAGTGGACCGCGCCATCGGAATCGGGCGCCTGGAACCAGGCATGGCCGATCAGCTCGGCGCCGTCCTCGGTTTCTTCGATACCGTCGACGATCACCTGGGCGCGCTCGCCCACATGTGCGGCGGTGGCGGCAAAACCGAGCGACTCGGCCAGGTCCATGGCCTCCTGGGCGCGCTCGAGCTTGACCTCTTCGTCGACCTGACCCTCCATCTTAGCGGCCAGGCTGCCCTCCTCCTGCGAGTAGGCAAAGACGCTCGTGTAGTCAAAGCCGACGGTGTCCATAAAGTCGATAAGGTCGCGGAACTCGTCGTCGGTTTCGGTCGGGAAGCCGACCATAGCCGTGGAACGGATCACGATGCCGGGGATACGCTCACGCAGATCGCGGAACAGGTCCTCGAGCTCCTGGCGCGAACCGGAACGGCGCATAGCCTTGAGGATGCGCGCGTCGCAGTGCTGCACGGGGATATCGATATAGGGCAGCACCTCGGGCGTATCGCGAATCGTATCGATAAGCTCATCGGTCATGCCCTCGGGCTGCAGATAGAGCACGCGGACCCAGACGTTGTGCGGGCGCACGGCCTCGGCGACGGCACGCAGCAGCTGCGCCAGATTGCGCGGCGAGCCCTCGGCGACATCCTCGTCAGTAAAGTCGGTGCCCCAAATACCCGTGTCCTGGCCGATCAGCACGATCTCGCGCACACCGCCGGCAACCAGGTCGCGTACCTCGGAGATAATGCTCTCGGCATTGCGCGAATGATAGCGACCGCGAATATAGGGGATCATGCAGAAGCTGCAGAAGCGGTTGCAGCCATCGGAAATCTTGACGTAGGCGACAGCGCCCTCGACAGTGCGCTTGACCTGCGGAATATAGGCTGCGATCTCACGCACGACACCCAGCACGCCATCGATGACCGCCACGATGGCGTCCTCCTCGTCGGCCTTCACAAAGGCAGCGACCTCGGGCAGCTCGTCAGGCAGGTCGTCGCCATAGCGCGACGGCACACAGCCGCACATAACGATGGGGCAAGAACGAACGCCGTCCTGAACCTCGTTGGCGAGCTCGAGCGTGGTCTCGATGCTCTCGGACGTTGCG
Source organism: Collinsella sp. (assembly GCA_019419525.1). Taxonomy (GTDB): domain Bacteria; phylum Actinomycetota; class Coriobacteriia; order Coriobacteriales; family Coriobacteriaceae; genus Collinsella. The sequence goes on along the minus strand of DXZU01000001.1, from coordinate 149,086 downwards.
GAGGCGAGGAACGAGCAAGTATTGACGATGGCGATATCGGCATCCTGCGGGTCGAATGCCTCCTCGTAGCCCGCGGCGGTCAAAAGAGAACGCATGCGGTCGGTGTCAACCTCGTTCTTAGCGCACCCGAGGGTGATGTAGAGCACGGAGCCCAACGGTGTATCCATGTTGGAGAGCAGTCCTTTCGATTGATATTAGCGGTAGTTGGTGAACTGCAGCGGCTGGCCGTAGTCCTGGTCGCGCAGGAACTGGATCACGGTCTGCAACGCGTCCTTCGAAGCAGAGGAAACACGCAGCTTGTCGGCCTCGATGGTCACCTTGACCTTGAGCTTTTGATCCTTGATGTCCTTGTTGATCTTCTTGGCGGTCGCCTGGTCGATACCCTCGACGATATGGCCGAGCACGCGCACGGTGCCGCCCGATGCCGCCTGCGGAGCATCCCACGAGACAGCCTTGAGGTCGATGCCGCGCTTGATGAGCTTGGAGCTCAGCACGTCGACAATCTGTTTGGAGACAAAGTCGGCCGGGGCGTTGATCGTAAAGAGCTTGTCGCCCTTCGAAAGCTCGATCGTGGCGCCGGAATCCTTAAGGTCATAGCGCTGGGAAATCTCGCGCGTGGTCTGCTGGAAGGCGTTGTCGACCTCTTGCATGTTGACCTCGGACACGACGTCGAAGCTGGAATCTTTAGCCATGATGTTTCCTTTCGCGTACGAGCTGCTTAATAGCTATCGTACGAATAGTCGGTAGAATCGGTGGGCGTCTGACCGTCAGATGCGGTATCGGCGCCATCCGTGGACTGGGCATCGGTGCCGTCGGTGGTGTCGGTACCATCGGTGGTGTCGGTACCATCAGAACTTTCACCATTCTCGGAATCAGTCGTCTCCTTCTTGGGAACGGTGATCGTCACACGCGCCACGCCCGAGGTCTTGGTATCGTAACGAACCTTTTCACCGTTCTTGGTAACGGTGACATCGGAAGGCTTGGACGTGGTGATCTCGATCGAGGACTCGGGCGAGTACTCCTGCTCAAAGGGGCCAGTCGCTTGGGCGCCATAGACCGACTTGCCGTCGACCTTGACCTCAATCCACGCGGTCTTTCCCTTGGCAACGGAGACTTTGACCTTCGTGACCTCGTTCTCTTCCTTCTTGGCCGTCGTCTTGGTAGCGTCCGAGTCAGTCGACTCATCCGTCGCCTCATCGGTGTCTTCGTCCTCGTCGACCGTTTCGGTCTTCTTAGAAGACTTCTTGGTCGTCGTCTTGGTAGCAGTGGGCGTCTCGGGCGTGGTCTCGGGCGCCGAAGATGCGCAGCCGCGCAGAAGCACCACGATGAGCACAATCAACAACAGCGCAACGGCACCGATGCCGGCGTAGACGATACGCGGATCGAGCCCGTTGTTTTGAGGAGTACGTGATCCGCCGCGTCCACGATTGGAACTGCTGCGGCCGCCTCCCTGAGGCATACGACCACGATTGCTATCGGAACGGCCGCGATAGCCACCCTGGCCCTGAAGGCTGCGCTGACCCGAGCGGGGCGCAAGTTCACCGCGGCCTTGATAGCCACGCTGGCCCAAACGCGGAGCCGAAGAGCGCTGGCCATACGGCTGTGATTGAGAGCGAAGACGCGGCGTCACCTGCGTGGTATCGGCATCCGCATAGCCACCGCGAGAGCGACCAGAAGAGACCCCACGGTAACCGCGATCGGAATAGCCGCCGTCGCCGTAGCCGGCACGAGGGTCACGAGCCACGCCGTGGGCAGCGGGAAGTGCACGGTCTTCGGGCATCGGCGTACTGCGGAACCGGTCACGCTGCGAACGAATCTCCTCGCCCGAACCCGTCTCGGTAATATAACCGGCCTGCTGAGGACGCTGTCCATAACGCGTCGAACGACCGCCCTGAACCATCAGGAAGCGCCCGTTATCGACCGAGGAACGCGAATTGACGTAGCCAGCGGCGTCCTGAAAACGACCGCCCTGCTGCGACGTCTCGCGCTCATATGCCATCAGATCGTCAAAGTAGGCATTGACGACCTCGCGCGGATTGAGGCCCAAAAAGCGAGCATAGCTCGAAATCATGCCCTGCGCATAGCCGCGCGGCGGCATCGAAGCAAAGTTACCGGTCTCGAAAAACTCGATGATCTGCGGCCTGATTTTGATGGTGTTGGCGACTTGCTGAATGGAAAGGCCCATTCGGCGACGCTGCTCGAGCAGCATGTCACCAAAGCGTGCAGCCATCAGAATCCTCCAAACTCACGATCTTCACGTGCCATCTCGGCGTCGACAGATTCCAGCGCGGCAAGCCCCTCCTCGTCCAGCAGGACCTCGCGCGGCTTGGAACCGTCGGGCGGACCGACGACACCCTTTTCTTCCAGCATGTCCATAATACGCCCGGCGCGCGCATAGCCAACCTTCAGACGACGTTGCAGGCCAGATGTGGAGCCCAGCTGCGATTCCACCACAATATGGGCGGCTTCCCAAATGAGCGGATCATCGTCTTGCGGCTCAGCTACTCCGGTGCGGACAATGCCGCCGCCACCCACCATGGACATGGAAGCGGGCGCCACGGCAGACAGGATCTCCTCGTGGTAGTCGGGCTCGCTCTGCGACTTGACGAACTCGACAATCTCGTTGATTTCGTCATCCGAGACAAAGCAGCCCTGGATACGGCGAGGCTTGCCCCAGTCGACCTTTGAGAACAGCATGTCGCCCAAACCAGTGAGCTTTTCGGCGCCCATCTGATCAATGATGACGCGCGAGTCGATACCCGTGGCGACGTTAAAGGCGATGCGGTTGGTGATGTTAGCCTTGATAAGGCCCGTCACCACATTGGAACTGGGGCGCTGCGTGGCCACGATAAGATGAATACCGGCGGCACGGCCCAGCTGAGCAATACGCACGATCGAGGCCTCGACATCCTTACCGGCGACCATCATCAGGTCCGAGAGCTCGTCAATGATGATGACCAAGTAGGGCATCTTTTGCGGCGGGTTGTCGTAATGCTCAAACTCGCCGGCGGCCTGCTTTTCGTTATAGGTCGAAATCTTACGAACGTTAAGGCGCTCGAAGACCTTCAGGCGACGCTCCATCTCGGACACGGCCCATTGCAGGGCGCTCGCGGCCTGCTTGGGCTCGGTCACTACAGGCACGTAAAGATGCGGCAGACCGTTATAGCCCGCAAGCTCGACGCGCTTGGGGTCGACCATGATCAGGCGAACGTCCTCGGGAAGGGCGCGCATGAGCAAGGTCGTGATGATGGAATTGATCATCACCGACTTACCAGAACCGGTCGTACCGGCAATAAGCAGGTGGGGCATCTTGGCGAGGTCGGCGACAACCGGCGTGCCCTCGGCATCGCGGCCGATGGCCAGCTCGAGCGGACCGCCCTTCACATAGGGCAGCACGTCGCCCAGGTTGACGTTCTGGCGCTTGCGGTTGGGAATCTCGATGCCCACGAGCGAGGTGCCGGGGATCGGGGCAAAGATACGCACCGACTGGGCAGCGAGCGAAAGCGCGATATCGTCCTCGAGGCTCGAAATCTTGCTCACGCGCTCGCCCTCGCCAGGTTGCAGCTTAAAGGTCGTCACCGTGGGGCCGGCGATCCAGCCGACCACGCGGGCACTACGACCAAACTCCAGCAAGGTGGACTGAAGAGACTCGGCAGTCTGTTCCAGCTCCTTGTCAGAAGACGCGGAGGAAGCCGACTGCGGGTTGGCATGCAGGATTTCGAGTGGCGGAAGCTTGAGGCCATCCTCTTCTTCGCCCTCGTTATCTGCGGCGCCGCCGTCCGCTCCCCCATCGCTAGCCGCAGCCGATCCGACAGCACTCGAGGCAGGCGCATCGGCAACCTTGGGATGCTTCAAGAAGTCGGGAATCTGAGGTGCTGCCGAGACAGGATTCACGACAAACGGCGGCTCGGACTCGTCAATCTTATCGGGGTCGTCTTCCATCGAAAGCTGACCGGTTACCTGGTCGCGCTTTGCATGGCGACGCGGAAGCAAAGTTGTCTTTGCGGTCTCAATCGGAGCCTCGTCGTCCTCGTCATCGCCCTCAGTGAGCTCAATCTCGCTATCGGACCAAGACGGGTCGGGCTCGCTTGTATTCAACTTGGGTGTGGCCTTGCCCTTCTTGACATGACGGCGCGGCAGCAGCGTCGTCTTAGCACGCTCGGCCTCCACGGCATCGGATACGTCGACAAACGGATCCTCGTCCTCGTCGTCATCGTCCAAAACCGGGTCCACATCGTTGCCCATGACCGTGGTCACGGCAGCATCGGAGCCCTTTTGACGAAGAATGCTCAGGTGCGGACGGGCAACGCCGGGCACCGACAGGGCTTCGTCGTCACCCCACGGGCTCGCGTTGACGTCGGCACGACGGCGCTCGGCAAAATCGGCCGCACGGTCGCGAGCAGAGCGCAAAACGCCGCCCACCGAAAAGCCGATGATGACAAAACCAACGACGGCCAGACCCAACAGGACCACCATCGCGATAGGCTTACCCAGGGCATTCTGCAGCGCACTCGCAATAAACGCACCGATGTAGCCACCCGAGGCGGACAGATTTTGCGGAGTGAACATAAGGTCACACGAGTCGCTCGTACCCGGCACCACCAGCGAAAGAATGGAGATAACGGCGATAAAGACCACGGCTCCGCCCGCGACCGAGCGCACGTTGAGCGGCGAGTCCTCGCCTAAAAAGAGCGTGGCGGCAAACAACAAAATGACGATCGGCAGCACGTAGGCGCCCAGACCAAAGCCCAGGTGGTAGAAACCGGCAACCGCAGCCGTAACGGGTGCAGTCGCCGGCGAAATCACGGCAATGAAGGACGCAATCGCCAAAACGGCGATGACCACGCCGGCGATATCGCGGTTGGCCGAGGGCTCGACCAAGGGCTCAAAATCGTCGAAGTCCGCCTCGTGGCCCTTATTGGCGCGCAGATGGGAACCGGCACCCTTAGCAGATGCCGGTTGGTTATTGGCCTTATTGCCTTTGGCGTTTTGTGCAGATCCACGCGCCAAACTAAACCTCCATGACGACCGGGATGATCATCGGACGGGTGCGCGTACGGCTCCAGATAAAGTTAGAGAGCGAATCGCGCACGGCCTTACGAATAGCATCGGAACCGCTGCTCGTAAAGCTGAACTTGCCCTTCTCGATCGTCTTCATGATGGACGCGGAGGCATCCTCGGAGAACTGGTCGTCGATGGCAAACGAGACGCCGCGGCCCGAAAACTCGATGGCCTCGATCTTCTTGTGCTTGAGCGAGACGATGGCAACAGCGGTAACCATACCGTCATTGGCGAGCTTCTGACGATCGCGCAGGACGATGGGGTCGGTATCGCCGATACGCAGGCCGTCGACGTAGACGACGCCGGACTCGACGGGCGTACCACGCTTGACGATGCCACCGCGCATCTCGAGCGTGTCGCCGTTATCGAGGATAAAGATATGATCGTCCTTGATGCCCATCTTGCGGGCCAGCTGGGCATGGGCGCGCAGATGCACGGCCTCACCGTGAACCGGCATAAAGTACGTGGGCTTGGCCATGGCCATCAGGAGCTTAAGCTCCTCCTGGCTGCCGTGGCCCGAGACGTGGACAAGAGCGCGGTTCTTATCCCACACGTCGCAGCCGAGCTTGGCCAGGCTGTTGACGACCTGCTGGACGGCTTTCTCGTTGCCGGGAACAGGAGTTGCCGAGAGGATGACGGTATCGCCCTCGTGGATAGAGAGCGTCTTGTGCTCGCCATTGGCCATGCGGGACAGGGCCGACAGCGGCTCGCCCTGCGAACCGGTGCACATGACGACGATCTTGTCGTCGGGCAGGTTATCGATATCGAAGGCATCGATGATATCGGCATCGTCGATGTTGAGGTAGCCCAGCTCGCGCGCGACGCGGGTGTTGGTGAGCATGGAGCGACCGGTCACAACGACCTTACGGCCGCACTTGCGGGCGGCATCGCAGATCTGCTGCAAACGATGGATGTGGCTCGAGAACGAAGCGACGAACACGCGACCCGGGGCGTTCTTGATGGCGTGCAGCAAGTTGGGACCGACCTCGGCCTCGGACTTGGTAAAGCCGGGAACCGTGGCATTGGTGGAGTCGGACAGCAACAGGTCGATGCCCTGCTTGGCAAAGCGGCTGATAGCGGCATAGTCGGGCGTGACGCCGTCGATGGGGGTCTGGTCGAGCTTAAAGTCGCCGGTGTGCATAACGGTGCCCTGATTGGTGCGAATGAACACGCCCAGAGCGCCGGGGATGGAGTGCGTCATCGAGAAGAAGTCGAGCGAGATACCGCCAAGGTTGACATGGCTGCCGCCCTTGACCTCACGGAACTTGGGCGCGCGGATGCGGAACTCAGAAAGCTTGCCCTCGATAAAGCCAAGCGTCAGCTTGCTCGAAAAGATGGGCACCTTGTTGTTGAGGTCCTGCAGCAGGTACGGAAGCGAACCGGTGTGGTCCTCGTGGCCGTGGGTGACGACGATACCGCGGAGCTTCTCCTCGTTCTCCAGAACATAGGTGTAGTCGGGAAGAACCAGGTCGATACCGGGCTGGGAGTCATCCGGGAACATGAGACCGGCATCGACGAGCACCATGTCGTCGCCGCACTCGAAGACCGTCATGTTCTTGCCGATGCCGTCAAGGCCGCCGAGCGGAATGATCTTCAAGGGAGATGATTTTTTAGCTGCCATAGGTGAGTGTTGTTTCCTTTCTTCGAAAACGGGTCTGGAACAACCGACGGGGCGCTTCTGGCAAACCGACCGCCGGGAACGTACAAACATGCATCACAGAGTCGATGCAGTAACCACAGTATGATACCCATTTGCCCACCAACAGACCACCCATGCATCAAAGCCCCATCTGAACCGGTCTATCCCGCCGGTTTCCCGTGGGGCGGGCACTGATGAAGTTTCCTGCTCTACAGTCCTGCTCACGACGGAGGCCACATTAAGTGGCCTCCTGTTCGTGCGGAACTCGCGATAAACTTCATCAGTGCCCGCCCCACGGGAAACCTGCCAAAACAAGACAGGATTATTTTGGTCGGTTTTATCTGGAAGATGCTGCTGCGGCTATCTACAGATCTGAAATCTGACTACTGAATAGACCGTCTAACTAAATAGCAAGCGGCATTAACCAGCCCTTTTGCTTGCGCCCGGGAGGGCCGTATATGAAGTTTATCGCGAGTTCCGCACGCAAAGGAAAGCACTTAATGTGCTTTCCGTCTTGCGCAGGACTGTAGAGCAGGAAACTTCATATGCGTCCCTCCCGGGCGCAAGCAAAAGGGCGACCCCATTGCGGAGTCGCCCTTGTTGAACTGCTTATGTGGAGCTGTTACTCGGCGTCGTGGTGACGGCGGGGCTTGCGGCCTCCGTTGTCACCGGGACGACGCGGACGGTCGCTGCGCTCGGAGCGCTCGCGACGCGGACGCTCACGACGCTGGAAGTGCTCGCCGTCGCCCTCGGAGGCACCCTCGGCGCGAGCCGGGGCCTCGGGCTTGTCAAGACGATCGAGCGAGATCTTGCCGCGATCGTCGACCTCGATGACGACGACCTTGACCTCGTCGCCCACGTTGAGGACGTCCTCGACCTTCTCCACGCGGCCCTTGGCGACGCGGGAGATGTGCAGCAGGCCGTCCTTACCGGGCAGCAGGTTGACGAAGGCGCCGAAGGGCTGGATGGAGACCACGCGACCGGTGTACTCCTCGCCCGGCTCGGGAACCTTGATGATGAGCTTGATGCGCTCGACAGCCTGGTCCACGGACTCGCCGGTGCCGCCGACGAAGACGGTGCCGTCCTCCTGGATGTCAACCGAAGCGCCGGTCTCGTCCTGGATGCCGCGAATGACCTTACCGCCGGAACCGATGACGTCGCGGATCTTGTCGGTCGGAACCTGGATGGAGACGATACGCGGAGCGGTGCTGCGCGTGGTGTGACGCGGCTCGGGGATCACATCGAGCATCTTCTGCAGGATGAAGGCGCGACCCTCCTTGGCCTGCTGCAGGGCGCGGGCCAGGATGTCGAAGGTGAGGCCGGTCGCCTTGTTGTCCATCTGCAGGGCGGTAATGCCCTCGGTGGTGCCGGTGACCTTAAAGTCCATGTCGCCCAGGAAGTCCTCGAGACCCTGGATGTCGGACAGGACCACGGTCTTGCCCTCCTCCTGGATCAGGCCCATGGCGATACCGGAGACTGGGCGCTTAATGGGCACGCCGCCGTCCATAAGGGCGAGCGTAGAGCCGCAGGTCGAAGCCATCGAAGAGGAGCCGTTGGACTCCATGACCTCGGAGACGACGCGGATGGCGTAGGGGAACTCGTTCTCGTCGGGAAGCACCGGAAGCAGGGCGCGCTCGGCCAGGTTGCCGTGACCGATCTCGCGGCGCTTGGGGCTGCCCATGCGGCCGGTCTCGCCGGTGCAGAACGGCGGGAAGTTGTAGTGGTGCATGTAGCGCTTGCCCTCGGTGGGCTCGATGGTATCCAGACGCTGGCCCTCGTTGAGCATGCCGAGCGACAGGACGGAAAGCACCTGCGTCTGGCCACGCTGGAACAGGCCGGAGCCGTGAACGAGCGGCAGGTAGTTGTCCTTCACCATGATGGGACGGATCTCGTCGGCGGCACGGCCGTCGACGCGCTCACCGGTCTCGACGACCATGGTGCGCATGGCCTTCTTCTCGAGCTTCTTGAGCGCCACGGGGATCTCGCGCTCCCAAGCGGCCTGCTCCTCCTCGGTGAACTCGGCGCGGATGGACTCCTTCAGAGCCTCGACCTTACCGATACGGGAGAGCTTGTCGGCGTCGCGAAGGGCGGCTGCCATCTCGTCGTAGTGGGCGAAGATGCGCTCCTGGACCTCCTCGACGGGCTGGTCGAGCGGGTACTCCTTCTTGACGATGGCGCCGTTGACCTGCTCCCACTCGGCGACGAACTCGTCCTGAGCCTGGCAGAAGGCAGCAAGGGCCTCCTGGCCAAACTTCATAGCGGCGAGCATGTCGTCCTCGGAGATCTCCTCGGCGCCGGCCTCGACCATCGAGATGAAGTCGGCAGAGCCGCCCAGCTCCAGGTCCAGATCGGAGTTCTCGCGCTCCTCATAGGTGGGGTTGACGATAAACTCGCCGGTCTCCACGTTGCGGCCGATGCGCACGCAGGCAAGCGGGCCCTCGAAGGGCACGCCGCCGAGCGTCATGGCCAAGGAGGCGCCCATGACGTTGATGACGTCGAAGGGGTTGACCTGGTCAGCGACGAGTGAGGTAGCGACGATGTGCACCTCGTTACGGAAGCCGTCCGGGAAGCTCGGGCGAATCGGACGGTCGATCATGCGCGCGGTGAGCGTGGCCTTCTCGCTGGGACGGCCCTCACGCTTGAGGTAGCCACCCGGGATGCGGCCGGCGGCGTACATCTTCTCGTTGAAGTCGACGGTCAGCGGGAAGAAGTCGTAGTTCTTACGCTCCTTGGAGACGACCACGGTGTCGAGCATCGTGGTGTCACCTTGCTTGACCAGGCAGGCGCCGGTGGCCTGCTTGGCAAGCTCGCCCGACTCAAAGGTGTAGGTCTTGCCGTACAGCTCAAAGGTCTTGGATACGAGTGTCATTGTTCTCCTTTACCCCGCAGACCCCTTGCCTGCGGGCTTCTCATGTGACGCGGGCCCCCTGCCCCCGCCACGCTTCAGAGCGTGATTGTTCGCGCCCTTACACAAAAAGAGCGCCCCGCTGCGCAGGACGCTCTTAGCATGTACAAATCCTACTGGATGTTGTCGCGGATGCCCAGAGCCTTGATGAGCTCACGGTACTCGACGATGTCGTTCTTCTTGATGTAGGAGAGAAGACGACGACGACGGCCGACGAGCATGAGCAGGCCACGACGGGTGTGGAAGTCCTTCTGGTGGGACTTCATGTGCTCGGTCAGCTCCTTGATGCGCTCGGACAGGATGGCGACCTGAACCTTGGGGTTGCCGGTGTCGACCGGAGTGTTACCGAACTGGGCAGTCAGCTCAGCCTTGCGCTCTTTGGAAACAGTCATTGTTTCACCTTTCGTTTTGCGTCGCTATCGGGCGACTCGATTCGCCTCGGACTGGGAAGCCGCCGGTGGAGCGAGCAACCAAGGTCGAGGTACCAACAGGCCGATATGTTACCACAAGCAGCCCGCCCCTGCGCATCATCACCGACCCAACATGAATTCCATCGCACGGAGGCGCTGATCGGTGTGCGTCGCAGCCCAAACATGCGAAAGCCCGAGCAAGAATGCCGCCGTATGCGGGTCGATTCGCTCGGCCATGAGCGCATCGAAGGTCATGGACATGAGGGCGCGAAGCCATGCGACCTCACCAGTCGATACCAGCTCGGCACCCGGAACGCTCGACGCGCACGATCCGCACATGAGCCCGCCCGCCTGTGGTGAAAAATACGACAGCATGGGGTCTCCGCACAGCACGCAGGCCGAAAAATCTGGTCGATAGCCAACGTGCGACAGCAGCTTAAAGACATATGCCGCCACAAGTAAATCCATATACGCAGCGTCGAGCCCGCTGCCGACCAGGGTAAGCGCCCGTTGCGTAATGGCAAAGGTAAACGGGTCCTCGGCGTCCTCGAACGAGCACACGCGTGCGACCTCGGCGATCGCGCTTGCGGCGCAAGTCGTCTCGTAATCGGGCGCAGCGCCGAGCGGCGCCTCCATAAGCTCGGCCTGGGAAACCACGTCGAGTGACCGTCCATGTGCAAGCAGCATATCGACCGTACAGAACAGCTCGCAGCGCGCAGCCAGGCGTCCGCCGGGTTTGCGGGCGCCCTTTGCCACGGCACGAACCTGCCGCCCCCGCTCGTCAAGCATCGTCAAGATCAGGTCGGTCTCTTTGAGCTTAGTCTTATCGAGCACGAGCACTTTCGTGCGATATGTCCGGGAGCCTGCCATACGCACCGCGCGTCCTTAGTCCTCGGCGTTGTAGCCAAAGCGGCGAATCTGGGCCTCGTCATCACGCCAGCCGGCCTTGACCTTCACGTCCAGCTCCAAAAAGACCTGCGTGCCAAAGATGCGCTCAAGATCGCGACGGGCGTCGATACCGATATGCTTGATCATCTCGCCGCCCTTACCGATGATGATGCCCTTTTGGCCCTCGCGCTCGACGTAAATGGTGGCGTGCACGCGCAGCACCTTCTTGGTCTGCTCGAGCGCATCGCAGATCACGCCAACGGAGTGCGGAATCTCATCACGGGTGCGGCGCAAGACCTTCTCGCGCACAAACTCGGCAACGAGCGTCTCATCGGAAGCGTCGGTACCCATGTCCTCGGGGAACCAACGCGGACCCTCGGGCAAAAAGTGCGCAACGGTCTCTATAAAGGCGTCGACGTTGAAGTTCTTGACCGACGACGTCACGATCTCGTCGTCATACTCCATGAGCTCGTGGGCGGCCTTGAGCTGTTCCATAACCTGGGCGGGATCGGCCTCATCGGCCTTGGTGAGCACCAGGACCTTCTTGCAACGGGCGCATCTTACGCGCTCGGCAACCCAAGCGTCTCCCCTGCCGATCGGCTTGGTGGCATCAATCAAAAACGCGACGACATCGACATCGTTCAGCTCGAACAACGCGCTCTTGTTGAGCTCGGATCCCAGACCGTCCTTGGGCTTATGAATACCCGGGGTATCGACAAAGACCAGCTGGTAGCCGGGACGGTTGACGACGGCGCGCATGCGGCGACGGGTCGTCTGAGCCACCGGCGAGGTGATGGCGACCTTTTTGCCATAGCAGGCATTAAGCAGCGTGGACTTGCCGGCGTTGGGGCGTCCGACCAGGGCCACAAAGCCGCTGCGGAAACCGGGTTCCACGTCACCAAAGCCCGCGAGGTTCTCATCCTCGTCGCACAGGGCGTCGAGCTCCTCGTCGCTCATGCCCTCAAACGGGTCGAACTCCTCGACATCCTCGAGCTCCTCGGTATCCACCGCATCCAGGACCTCGTCATCCAAAACTTCATCGGTAGGCTGCATATTGTCGGACATGGGAATCCCTTTCTAAATAAAGCCGAGCGCGCGGGCAAATACCAGCACGCCCACAATCGCGGCGGTGATGGAAAGAATGTATACAGAGGCGGCGGCGATGTCCTTCGCACGCTTGGCCAGCGGATGGAGCTCCTGGGTCGCCAGGTCGACGATGGCCTCCATAGCGGTGTTGCACAGCTCGCCGTGAATCACCAAGCCACAACAGATGATAATCGTGGCCCACTCGGCAATGTCGAGGCCCACGATACAGCCGGCAATGACGGTGCACACGCCCGCAACGAGCATGACCTTGATGTTGCGCTCGGTCTTGACGACGGTGACGAAGCCCTCCATGGCGTAGGAAAACGACTTAAAGAAGGACGGATGGTCCTTGTTCGATCCGGGAATCATAGACGGCTCCTAGTCGTGGGCGTGGTTGGTGATGGGGCCGACGTGGACTAGCTTAGGGTCCTCGCCGCGCTCGAGCGACAGATCGCGCAGGATGGCGTCCTCGCGGGCCTCCATGACCTCGGCCTCGTCGTCCTCGATGTGGTCATAGCCCAGCAGGTGCAGCATTCCGTGTACGAGCATCAGACGGCACTCGTCAGCGGGGCTATTGCCAAAACCGGGGGCCTGACGGGCAATAACCTGCGGGGCCAAGATAATATCGCCGAGCTCGAGCGTCTCATCGGCGGGAATGTCATCGTCAAAGGCCGAGTCGCACTCAAACGAGAGCACATCGGTGGTGCGGTCGATACCGCGCCACTCGTGGTTGAGCTCGTGCATCTCGTCCTCGTCGACATACGAAAGGGAAATCTCGACTTCACGCTCAACGCCCTCGGCGGCAAGCACAACCTCGCAGATGTGCTCCACCTCCTGCGCGTCGAGCAGCGTATCGAGCTCGGCATCGTTGCTGATCAATACACTCAACGGGACTCCTTTCGGTCACGTACGCGCTTCTCGCGCACATCATCATAAGTATCGTATGCCTCGACGATACGTCCCACCAAGGCATGGCGCACCACGTCGGCACGCTCGAGGTGCGAAAATGCGACATCATCGACACGGCCCAAAATCTTCTCGACATCCGCCAAGCCACCACGACGACCCACCAGGTCACGCTGGCTCAGGTCGCCGGTAATCACGAACTTGGAGTTGAAGCCCAGGCGCGTCAGGAACATCTTCATCTGCTCGGGCGTGGTATTTTGCGCCTCGTCGAGCACCACGAAGGCATCACTCAGCGTGCGGCCGCGCATGTAGGCAAGCGGGGCGATCTCGATCACGCCGCGCTCCATAAGCTCATCGGTGCGCTCGCGATCCATCATGTCAAAAAGGGCGTCGTAAAGCGGACGCATGTAGGGATCGATCTTTTCCTCGAGGGTGCCAGGCAAAAAGCCCAGATTCTCCCCCGCCTCGACAACCGGACGCGTCAAGATCAGACGGCCCACCTCGTGACGCTTGAGCGCGGCAACGGCGAGCGCCATGGCCAGATAGGTCTTACCGGTACCGGCAGGACCCAAGCCAAACGTGATGGTATGCGAGCGGATGGCATCCACATAGCGCTTTTGCCCGAGCGTCTTGGGGCGAATGACGCGGCCGCGATACGAAAGCAGCACGTCATCGCGAAGCGACGTAGCCTCGTGCTCACCGTCGCGCAAGACGGCCAGGCAGCGAGAGACATCGTCGGCAGACAGCGTGCGCCCGGCGGCCGCCTCGCGAAAAGCGTGCTCGAAAAAGCGCGCCACGAGTTCGACCTCGTCCGGGTCGCCGCTCACGGAGATGCTATCGCCACGGGCGACCACATGGGCGCGAACCAAGCTCTCGAGTGCACGAAGGACGCCGTCGCCGGCGCCCAAAACGCACGAGGGATCAATTCCCTCGGGAACGGTAAGTCTAATCTTCGAGGCTTCCATGGACCTCCCTGCGCGCATGGACCAAGCCGGAATCATCGACTCCGATGATAGCAACATCGAGCAGGCACGGGGTTGTAAGTCCACAGGTATCGTCAAGACGGGCATGATGGAACGAACCGAGCGTCAGGCTGTCACCATACTCGAGCACGGCACGCTCGACAGTGCCCACGCGACGACGAGCATCGGCAATAGCGAGCTCCTGCGCCGTGTCTCGCATACGACGGCTGCGCTCGGCCATAACCTCGGGCGGCACCTGGTCGGGCATGTCGGCAGCAAGGGTACCGGGACGCTTGCTATAGCGGAACACGTGCATACGCGAGAAACCCACACGGCGGCACAGCGCCAGCGACTCCTCGAACTCCTCGTCCGTCTCACCAGGAAAACCGACGATGACATCGCACGAAAGAGACGCCTGGGGCAAGTTGGCGCGAATCATACGCACCGTGTCCTCAAAGGCCTCCGCACTATAGGGACGACCCATGCGATGCAGCGTCGCCGTACAGCCGGACTGCACGGGCAGGTGCAAAAACGGGGCGATACGCTGCGGATAGCGCGCCATAACCTTAAGCAGGCGCTCAGAGATATCCATGGGTTCGACCGAGGAAATGCGCACATGCGCAATAGTCGTGCGCTCCATGATGGCCTCGAGCAGCTCATCGATTTCGACATGCTCGTCGGTCGCGCTCTTGCCATCGTAGGCACCCAGGTTCACACCGGTCAGCACCACCTCGGGCACGCCGGCCTCCTGGGCCTCGCGAACTCGCTCAAGCACGGACTCGACGGGCACGGAGCGCTCGGGGCCGCGTGCCTTCCACACAATGCAATAGGTGCAGCGATGGTTGCAGCCGTCCTGAATCTTCACGCCCAGGCGAGAGCGACCGAGCGCATCGACCACCTCGCCATCGCTGCAGGCGGGAACGCTATCGGATTCGACACCCAGTACCTCGCAGACGCGCTCGGCGACGTCAATCTTGGACGGCTCGGCGATCACGCGATCGGAGAGCTCCAGCAACTCCTCGGGATGCAGGTTGACGACGCAGCCGGTTACGACCACGTAAGGGTCGTTAGGATGGGCCAGCGCATGACGGACGGCCTTACGGGTCTTGGCCTCGGCCTCGCCCGTAACGGCACAGGTGTTAATGACGATCAGATCGGCATCCTGGGGATCCACAATAGCAAAGCCCAGGCGCATAAGATCGGCAGTGATACGGTCAGACTCAACCCGGTTGACGCGGCAGCCGAGGTTGACGACGGAAATATGGGGTGCGAGCACGCGGGCTCCTTAATCGAGGATATCGTCGAGGGCACTCTTGATACGGTCGGTCACCGACTTCTTACCGGAAGCGACGTCATCGCCCATCTCATCGGCAAAAGCACGGAGCAGCTCGTGTTGCTTATTGGAAAGATTGGTGGGAACGACCACGCGCAGTTGCACGATCAGGCGACCACGCGAACCGCCACCGCCAATGCGCGGCATGCCGTAATTATTGACGCTCACGGTGTCGCCGTACTGTGTACCAGCAGGGACCGTCACCTTGACGACCTCATCGGGCATAATGCCCTCGACCTCGATCTCGCAGCCGAGCGCTGCCTGCGCAATCGAAATATCGCTCACGAGGTACAGGTCGTCACCGTTGCGCTTAAAACGCTCGTGGTCGGCGACGCGCACGTTGACGATCAGGTCGCCCGAGGGCTCGCCGCGAAGGCCAGCCTCGCCAAAGCCGCTCACGCGCAGCTGGCGACCGGTCGAAACGCCGGCGGGGATATCGATGTCGATCTTTTCATGCGAAGGCGTGCGGCCCTGACCGTCGCAGGTCTCGCAGGGATGATCGATGACCGTGCCCTCGCCGTGGCAGTCGGGACAAGGCGAAGAGGACTGAACCTGGCCCAGGAACGAACGCTGGACCGTCGTGACATAGCCCGTGCCGTGGCAGCGGCTGCACTGCTTTTCCTGCGCGCCCTCGGCCCTACCGGTGCCATTGCAATCCTCACAGGGAGCAAGGCGGTCATAGCTGATCGTCTTTTTGCACCCGAGTGCCGCCTCCTCGAGCGTCACCGAAAGGGAGATGGCCATGTCGCGGCCGCGACGACGCTCACGGCGATTTCGGGCGCCACCGCCGGCACCGCCGCCAAAGAACGACGAGAAGAGGTCGTCCATGCCCATGCCGCCAAAGATATCGTTAATGTCGACGTAGCCCGAACCACCAGGGCCGTCGGCAATGCCGTAACGGTCGTAGTTAGCACGCTTCTGCTCATCGGAAAGAACGGAATATGCCTCGTTGAGCTCTTTGAACTTGGCCTCGGCCTCGGGGTCGTCCGAAACGTCCGGGTGTACGGTACGGGCCTTCTTTAGAAACGCGCGCTTAATCGTCCGCGCGTCGGCATCCTTGTCGACGCCAAGCACCTCGTAGTAATCCCTATTTTCCGACACGACCGAATCCTTCCGACTTTCATTATTGTCACAGTGCGTCCTATACCCAAGCTGGGCCGGCCGCAAACAGAGGGTTTGATGTTATTGCATTGCGTAGGGTGAAAGCATGGCACGTTGCGAGCAGCTCGCAAACCAAACCGACACGAGCGCAAACATAAATCCGTTGGCAAAACCGTTGGCAAACTGCATCGCGCCGCGCTTCCACCACAGCAGGCTGCGGTGCAGCACGCCGTCCGAGAGCACCATGAACAGGCCCATGGCAAACGGAATAAAGCACATCACGGCAAAGGCCGAGAACACGCCCGAGATGGCCGAGAGCACCAAAAACGGCGCCACGATGCCCATCAGGTAAAAACCGGTACGGGCCTTGCCTTCCAGGCGCTCGGCCTCAACATGGGCGCGACCGACCAGATCACCGCCAGAGGCGCCGTTGGTGCCGGCGTGACCCATGCCGCCAATACGGACCTCGTCGCCATCGTGCGTGCCGGCGGGAAACTCAATCGTCTGCTCGGAGGTCACACGGGTCCGCCCGCTGCCGCCGCAATCGGGACAGGGGTCGGCGACGACCTTACCGGAGCCACCGCACTCAGGGCAGACCGACTGGAACGTGCCGGCACCAAACAGAAAGGACAGGTCGACATCGATGTGACCGCGACCGCCGCAGCTCGGACAGGTATGTGCATGCTCGGACGAAACAGAGCCCGAACCACCGCAGTGACCACAGGTATCGAAGCGCGTATAGCGGACGGTCTTGCGGGCACCGCCCTTGGCCTCCTTGGCGTCGAGTTTGATATCGACGACCACATTGGCGCCGTTCTCGGGATTGTAAGCAGCCTGCCCACGACGCTGCTGGCCCCAAGCGCCGCCAAAGGGAAAACCGCCCTCAAAGGGATTGCCATAGCCTGTGTTGCCGGCGTAGCCGCCACCATAGGGCGAAGCCGTAGGAGCACCGGCAAAGGGATTGCCCGAGCGCATGGCGTCGTAGCGCGCACGTTTTTGCTCATCCGAAAGCACGGCGTAGGCCTCGGAAACCTCTTTAAACTTTTCCTCGGCATCCGGCTCTTTGTTGACGTCCGGATGGAGCTTGCGGGCCTTTTGCTGAAAGGCCTTTTGAATATCACGCGAGGTGGCGTCCTTGGAGACACCCAGAATCTCGTAGTAATCTTTTTCGTTCATCGTCGCCATGCGCGGCAACCTCCTGCTCACAGCAGCGTATATATTCCGGTAATTCTACACGAGCGGCCTAAGCTAGATCCCAAAACAGCTCGAACAGAACATTTCCATCGAGCCAGCCCAAGTGCGTCGGCGCCAGACGAGCTCGAACATAGCCCGCGACGACATCTGCCGAAGTGAAAGGTCCCTCATGGACCCCGAGCGTCTCGGGCACCCAAGTGGCAAGACCCAATTCGAGCGCGCGATCGCAGGCAGCTGCCAGCTCATCGGCCGGGATGACGCAAGCTGCACGAACCAACAGGTCGGACGCAACACCGCCCGTCATGCGACAAGACAGCATCAGGTCTTCAGCCGCAGCCTCACGCTGCGACAGATATTCGGCCTCAAACGCCGTCGCGTCATCGTCACGTTGCACCAGACGCACGCGGTACGAATCGCCTCGAGAAGACACGCCGGGGAACAAACCTGCAAGACGGTCGAAATCCTCGGCGTCGAGCATGCCCGCGGCGGAACGACCCAGGCCCAAATAGCCCTGGCCGGTCCAGTAGGCAATGTTATGGGCGCACTCATGTCCGTCGAGCGCATAGCTTGCCACCTCATACGGGTGATAGCCGGCCGCACCCAGACGCTCACGCGCCACATCCATGCACAAAGCTTGAAAATCCTCGTCGGGCTCGACCGACTCGTCGCGGCACGCCATGCGATAAAGGGGAGTCCCCTCCTCAAGCGTGAGCGGGTAGACCGACACATGATGCGGAGCCGCCGCCAGCACGCCATCGAGCGTGCGCTTCCAACTCGCTGCGGTCTGCCCGGGAAGTCCGCACATAAGGTCGCACGACACGTCAAGCCCAGAGTTCTTGACCGTCGCGATGGCGGCAAACGCCCGATCGGCATCGTGAATACGGCCGATGGCGGTAAGTTCGGTGTTATCGAGCGTTTGCACGCCCAGAGAGACGCGTGTGACACCAACCTTGGCAAGCGCAGTGGCAAGCTCGGCGGTCAGCGACTCGGGATTGGCCTCGCAGGTAAACTCAACGGGGGCGCACCACGCACGAATACGCCGCGCCAGCTCCACCAGGCGCTCCCCCGCCAGCGACGGCGTACCGCCGCCAACATAGACGGTGCGGATATGGTCAAGGGCCCCAGCCTTGCCAAAAGCATCGAGGCGCGCGAACAACTGCTCAAAATAGACATCGAGCGCAGCACTCAGGTCGCACGGAGAAAAACTGCGCGAGTCAAAGTCGCAGTACCGGCACTTTTGGGCGCAAAACGGCACGTGCACGTACAGCGCGGTAACGGCCACCCTTAAGCCTCCAGCGGATGAGGGGGCACCGATTCGCCGGCGGCAAGGGCAGCCTCGCAGGCCACCACATCGCGCTCGATATCATCGACCAGTGCCATAAACTCCTCGTACGTGGAGCAGCGCACCACCTGAGCGCGCCAGGCGGCGGCATGGGGCATGCCCTTTAGATACCAGCTCGCGTACGTACGGGCGCGCGACATAAGCGGCAGAAGCTCGTGCGTCAACGTCAGGTGCTCACGCAGAGCCTCCAGGCGCTCGACCGAGGAGCGAGAAGGAACCGGCGTGCCATCGAGCGCAAGGGCGCGAGCATCGCCAAACACCCACGGGTTCCCGTAGATACCGCGCGCGATAAACACCGCGCTGGCGCCCGAGTTGCGCAGATGCTCCGCGGCATCCTCGGCGGTAAACACGTCGCCCGAACCGATCACGGGAATCTCAACGGCGTCGGCAACCTCATCGACGACCGACCAATCGGCCTGGCCCGTATAGAGCTGCGTGGCGCAGCGGCCATGCACCGCCACCGCGGCGGCACCGGCGCCTTCGAGCATCTGGGCAAACGTCGCGGCATTACGGTCCTCGGCATAAAAGCCCTTGCGGATCTTTACGGTCACGGGCACATGCGCCGCGCCCACCGCCGCCTCGACGATCTTCTCGGCCAAATCGGGCGTGCGCATAAGGGCAGAGCCCTCGCCCTTGGTGACAACCTTTCGGGCAGGACAGGCCATGTTGATATCGATGAGCGACAGGCGATCGCCCACACGCTCCTCGACGGCGGCGACGGCACTCGCAAACTGATCGGGCTTGGAGCCAAAGAGCTGCACGCAAATCTGCTGCTCCTCGTCGGCCGGCAGCACCAGGCGCCACGTTTTGTTGCTGGCATAGGCAAGGCCCGCCACGCTCACCATCTCGCTGTAGGCAAGGTTGGCACCGCGGCGGCGACACATGATGCGGTAGGCGGGGTCAGTCACGCCCGCCATGGGAGCCATAAGGAACGGCTGCTCGGCATAGGCGCCCAGCAGCCGCTTGCTGTATTCGGAAAGCGCCATAGACCTACTCGTCCACCTTGAGGATCGCCATAAAGGCCTCCTGCGGGACCTCGACCGATCCGATGGCCTTCATGCGCTTCTTGCCCTCTTTCTGCTTCTCGAGCAGCTTGCGCTTACGCGAGATATCGCCGCCGTAGCACTTGGCAAGAACGTCCTTGCGACGCGCTTTGACAGTGGAACGGGCGATGATCTTGTTACCGATAGCACCCTGGATGGGCACCTCGAACAGCTGACGCGGGATGATCTCCTTAAGTTTGTCGCACAGACCACGGGCCAGGCCATAGGCCTTGTCCTTATGGACGATAAACGACAGCGCGTCCACCTCATCACCCGAAAGCAAGATATCGAGCTTCACAAGCTCGGAGGGACGGTACTCGTTGAACTCGTAGTCGAGCGAGGCATAGCCCTTGGTACGGCTCTTGAGCTGGTCAAAGAAGTCCAAAATGAGCTCGGCAAGCGGCATATCGAAGCGCATCTCGACCGATTTGCTCGTGAGATGGATCATGTCGGTCGTCACGCCGCGGTGCTCGATGGCGAGCTGCATGACGGCACCCGTATACTCGGGCGGACAGATGATCTTGGCCTTGAGGTAGGGTTCCTCGATACGCTCGATACGTGTGGCCTCGGGCAGGTCCTGCGGGCTGCGGACATCGATCATCTCGCCATCGGTCTTGTACACGTGATAGTCGACCGAAGGACTCGTGGCAATGAGGTCCAGATTGAACTCGCGCTCCAGGCGTTCCTTAACGACCTCCATATGCAGCAGGCCCAGGAAGCCCACGCGGAAGCCAAAGCCGAGCGCCACCGAGGTCTCGGGCTCCCACACCAACGACGGGTCGTTGACGTGTAGCTTATCGAGCGCGTCACGCAGGTTCTCGTAGTCCTTGTTATCGATCGGGAACAGGCCCGTATAAACCATGGGCTTGGCCTCGCGGTAGCCGGGAAGCGGCTCGGGGCAGGGATTCGACGCCCACGTGAGGGTATCGCCCACGCGAACGGCCTCGGGGTCCTTCAGGCCCGTGACCACGTATCCGACCTCGCCGACCGTGAGCGCGTCGACCGGGGTCTCGGCGGGACGCTTGACGCCCACGCCATCGACCAAAAAGTCGCCCTTTGCCTGCATCATGCGCAAGGTATCGCCCTTTTTGATGGAGCCGTCAAAGATGCGGACCGTGGCGACGACGCCACGATACTCGTCGAAGTATGAATCCAGAATGAGTGCCTTGAGCGGCGCGTTCGCATCGCCCTTGGGCGGAGAGATCAAAAAGACAATGGACTCCAGCAGATCGTGGATGCCCTCGCCGGTCTTGCCCGAGACACACACGGCATCATCGGCAGGGATCGCCAGGTCATCCTCGATCTCGGTCTTAACCTCGTCGGGATGAGCCGAGGGCAGGTCGATCTTGTTGATGGCCGGCACAATGTCCAGATTGGCGTTCATGGCGAGCGTCGCGTTAGAGACGGTCTGCGCCTCAACGCCCTGCGTGGCGTCGACAACGAGCACCGCGCCCTCACAGGCTGCCAGCGAGCGCGAAACCTCATAGGTAAAGTCCACGTGGCCCGGCGTATCGATCAGATTGAACTGATACGTCTCGCCATCGTCGGCGTCATAGGACACGCGAACGGCATTGGACTTGATCGTGATGCCGCGCTCGCGCTCGATATCCATGGTGTCGAGCAGCTGCGACTCCATGTCGCGTTCGTCGACGGTATGGGTGAGCTCGAGGATGCGATCGCTGATCGTGGACTTGCCATGGTCGATGTGCGCAACGATTGAGAAGTTGCGGATGTGGGAAATGTCAATTGAAGTATTCATGCGGACTATCTTACCCAAGCGGTACAAAAAATGGAGCCTGTTCCATAAAACAGGCTCCATTTATGCGCGTAATCTGTGTGGTGTGATATTTACAACTTAGGCGTTGATGCTGTTCACGAGCTTGGCAAGACCGGACTTGCGGTTGGAAGCCTGGTTCTTGTGGATAACATGCTTGGCGGCAGCCATGTCGAGACGCTTGGTGACGGTCTTGAGGGCAGCCTGGGCCTTCTCGGCGTCGCCCTCGGCAACGGCGGACTGGACGTGCTTGGTCAGCGTCTTGAGCTCGGACTTGACAGCCTTGTTACGCATGCGAGCTGCCTCATTGGTGCGGATACGCTTCTTCTGAGACTTGATGTTTGCCACTTCTGGAGTTCCTTTCGAGTTCCTTGCAAAAAATGTATGACACCTCTGAGACACGGTGAGGTCATGCAAGCGCCTACTATAGCACGCTCCCCCTCAAAGGGATAGAACGAATTTGTCAAATAGGCAGGTATCATCACGATTTTCTCAAGATGTTCGTAATCCAGAGCAAAAGCGCGGTCTGAGAATCGGCCGAACCCTTGAGCGCGAGCTCCACATCGACCGCGCCCTCGAGCGCTGCGACGAGCTCTGCCATCGAAAAGCGGCGCGCCCAGGTCAGGTGATTCTTGACCTGCCAAGACTGGAGCCTGAGCGTTGCGGCCAGCTCACGACCCTGTCCGCGCGCATCGAGCGCCTTGGCAACGATCAGCTCACGGATGCGCCCGCACAACAGCGTGTAGGTCCACACGTAGCTCTTGGCGGGCAGTAGATTGAAGAGTTCGAGCGAGCGGCGCATGTCACGGGCCGAGACCGCATTGAGAAAGTCCCAGGGCTGAACCTCGGCCGTACGTACAATCCAGCGCTCAACGTCGGCAAGCTCAATCTGGGGCGCCTCGACCATCTGGGCAAGCTTAGCCAAGTCGTTATCGAGCATGCGGGTGTTCTCACCCGAACGCGAGACGAGCTCCTCGGCGGCCGCCGTCGAGATCGACTTGCCGTGCCGCGTCGCCATCTGCTGCACGCGGCGCGGTAGCTCCCAGCGCTTGGTACCGGAGCAATCGATCACCGCCTTCTTGTCGATCTTGGCGATCGCCTTATACAGGCGCGTGTTCTTGGCAAGCGAGTCGGCGATGATGAGACAAACCGTCGTGGGGCTGGGACTCGCCAGATAGTCGACAAGCGGCTCGGAGATCGCTTTGGCGAGTTTTGAGCAGCCGTCAAGGATTACCAGGCGAAACTCGCTGCCCATGGGAAAGGTGTTGAGCGATCCGATAATCGACTCGATATCGGGGTCTTTGGTCATATCGCGCTCGTCGAGGTTGAACTCGACCATACCCGACTTTTCCAGACGCGCCTTCATACGCGAGACGGCGTGATCGCGCTTGACGCCGTCGGTACCGACGATCAGATATGCCGGCAGCAGACCGGTTTCGGACATTGCGCTCCCCTCCCGCAGGCTCTCGAATTCGTACCGTGCCATTTTAGCCCAGGGGCCAGCCGCGCGCCAACGATGTCATCACGGTCGCTGGCATCGCATCGCAAAGCCATTCGCAGACGGCGTGACGGTAATGTCGCCGTGTTCGATAGTGCACGCGAACACACCACCCGCTTCCTTAACGGCATCGATGCAGGCATCGGACGGATGGCCGTATCGATTCCCCTCACCCGCACTCGCAAGGGAAAGCTCGGGCTTCAGGACGTCCAGCAACTCACCATCGACTGAAACCTTAGAGCCGTGATGCCCAAGTTTAAGTACATCGATATCCCCCACCTCCTGCACGAATTCCCGTTCTTGATCGAGCTCGGCATCACCGGTGAGGAGCATACGCAGGCCCTTGCCTTCCTGAACATAAGAGAGCAGCAGGACAAGCGAGTCCTCATTTCCCTCGCCATCCACGGACTTGAATGGCCACATCACGCGGCCGCAAAATGAACCGATGTCGACCGTATCCCCACGGCGCACCTGCCGATACTCCACGCCAGGTCGGTTCAATACCTCGGCAGGAGCATCCTCCAGCGCATCCGCCGCCACGGCAATCGTTCCGACCGAAAACTGTTCGAGCACGGCAGGCAGACCACCCCAGTGGTCCTCATCCCAATGCGTCACAAAGACGGCATCGATATGGTGCACGTTATTGCGAACCAACGCCGCTACCACGCGCTCGTCGAGCCCGCAGTCGACGAGCGCTACTACGCCGCCCTGGCGGATAAGAATCGCATCGGCTTGGCCCACATCGAGCACCGTCACCGAAGGCGGAGCGAATCGATCCCAGTAGACGTACGGAATAGCAGCCAAGAGCACCAGGCATGCAAGCCCCACCGCCATAGGACGTGCACGGGGACGCGGCCACCAGACCAGCAGAACCGCCAGCAAACACGGCACCAGGTAAATCCACACGCTATCGGGCGACACACTCACGGATGCGCCCGGAACGGCAGCAAAGAGCTGCTCAAAGAACAGGGCGCAGCGAGCGACAATCATGGGCACCACGAGCGCCCAAGTCCGCAACGGTCCCACGAGCGAAAAGGGAACCAGCACGATGGACACAGCAAGCAGTACGCTCACCACCGGGCCGATGACCGCATTTGCCAACGGAGCAATGAGCGAGAACGTACCGAAGGCGGGAATGGTAATGGGAAGAGTCGCCAGTTGCGAGCACAGCGTGACGGAAAGCATGCTGGCAACGCCCGATGGCACACCCAGCTCACCCAAAGCGTAGGTCGCATAGGGGCAAAAGCACAGAATGGCAAAGACGCTGACACATGAAAGCTGAAAGCCCATCTCGAACAGCACCGTCGGTCGCAGTAGCACAAAGATGGACATGGTTACGAAGAGTGCCGATGCGCCGTGCCGGCGACGCCCCACGCCGTTTACGACAAGCGTCGCGAACACCATGCAGCACGCGCGCACGGCCGAGGGAGACGCGCCCGTAAAGGCAGCGTAGCCCACAAGCGTTATCGCCAATATCGCCCGCTGAAGACCACGTGAGCACCGAGTCTTTTGCAATACACCCTCGATTACAAACCCCACGATAGCCAAATGGCTGCCCGAGACGGCGATAAGATGCGCCGTTCCCGTTACCGAAAACCAGTCGCCCGCCGGCTGGGCGCGTAGCTCGGCCGAACGACCGCAGACGACACCGGCTATGAGCGCACGCGCCGGGTCGGTCGCAGGCGCGATGGACGCAAGCAGCCCATTTCGCAGCCGAAGCAGCGGCCCCGGAGAACCCTCATCGATCGACACAATCCGAACGGCTTTTATCTTGCGTACCTCGCCTCGGAGCGCGCGCGATCGTCCAAACGCATCGTTCTCAAAACGTGAAACGCGACCGATAACACGCACGTGCGCCCCGACCTTGAGCTCGCGGTCACACGATAGGCGAACCGCTGCCAAGTTCTTACCGTCCGCGCGTGCCTCGCAGGTATAGGAATACACGTCGTCGTTTATGGATGGATCACCCTGCACGACAAACTCGAGGCTGCTTGCCGCTCGACCGTCGAGCGCCTTCGAGGCGCCTAGCGTGCCCACAGCCCACCACGCCGAGACGACCGCTCCCGCCACGAGACCGACGGACGCGGCATACAGCCACCGCTTCAAAGGGGCAAGCCGCGCACAAGATTGAGCCAGCACAACGAAGACCGCCGCCGCAATGGGAATGGCCCATAGCGGCCCGACCGCCGGCACCCGCTCCCTCAGCAGCGCATCAGCGGCCACGTTAAGCACCAAAGCGCAGCTCACGCACATGCCGGCACACAGGGCCATCGTCCACGGCATCAAGGGCCGCGGAGGCATCACATGCTCGCGCTCTGTCGCACTCATACGCAGATGCAATCTTTGATTTTGGCAAGCTTCTTCTCGCCGATTCCCGACACACGCATCAGATCGTCAACCGAGGCAAAAGCACCGTTCTTTGTCCGCTCATCGATAATCGACTGGGCCATAGAAGGCCCGATGCCCGAGAGCGTCTGCAGCTCCGCCGCACTTGCCGTATTGATGTTTACTAGGCCTGTAGCGCCACTCACGCCCGACGATGCGGAAGCCCCACCATCAACATCGGCTTCCGCAATGGACGCCTGCTGCTCCCCTACCGTTGGAACGTGAATCTTCTGTCCATCGACGACTTTAGATGCCCGATTGAGCCCCGTAACGTCTGCCTCGGGCGCCAGCCCGCCGGCGGCATCAATCGCCTGAGCCACCCGCGCGCCATCCTTGAGGCGATATACACCGGGCGACACAACGGCGCCATCAACATCGACATAGACCTCTGCCGCGGCAGACGCCTTAGGCGAAGAGCCTTCGGATGTCTTTCCGCTCGAGGCATCGCCGGATCCCGGCTCCACTAACGAGCCCGAACCATCAGTGCGCTCAAACGACACGCCGCCGGCACCGCCGCCAAGGTTCGCCATCGCCAAACCGCTCGCCATCGCAATGACGCCCAGCATCGCCACCACCACTGCCTTATGACCGAGCAGCTTGCCCGCCCAGCGGTCCATCTTTTTGACCCGTTCGTGTTGTTCGCGCTGCGCCATAGCAAAACCTCCCAACAACATCGTGTCAGGAAAAGAGCCCTGCAACAGCCACGCTCCAAAACCGGTTTTCGCGGTCAAACCAAAAGCCGACCAAAATCTTGCACAAATCTGTCCATTTATTCAGGCACACGTCAGCAAATGAACACTTAGTCGCAAAATGCCCAGATAGCAAAAGACCGACGATGCAGACGCATCGTCGGTCTATGCACATATTTACTCGTGATCTTGGTAAATCTCACGCGGAGCAAGCTCCGAATGTTTGCGTTTTAAGGTCTTAGGGGCCTTATACGTGTTGCTCTCAAAGTCGATGTACTCGGTCTGCTTGAGCAGGCGCTCGATCATCTCCTCGTGATCGAACAACTCCCAGGCCTCATGCACGGCATCGAGTTTAGCGTGCGTCTCGGGACGGCGCGGCATAAACAGCGTGCAGCAGTCGGGAGCGGCCTCAGTCGAGATATCGAACGTACCAATCTCCTCGGCGCGCGCGATGATCTCCTGCTTGTCCGAACCGATGAGAGGGCGGAACACGGGGATCTTCACGGCCTCGTTGACGGCCATGATGTTCTCAAGCGTTTGGGAGGCAACCTGCCCAAGCGATTCGCCCGTCACGATAGCCTTGGCGCCCTCGATGTGTGCAATGCGCTCGGCAACCGAATACATAATGCGGCGATACATGATCACGCGCAGGTTGCTGGGACAGGTCACCGAAATCTCGCGCTGGCAGTCGCCAAACGGCACAACATACAGACGGCCGATCTGGACACCCGGCTCAAGGGCGCGAATGATGTCCTGCACTAGATACTCGCTGGTATCTGGCGTCTGCGGACGACCGGAAAAATGCACCGGCACGCACACGGCTCCGCGTCGCGCGAGCATCCAGGTCGCCACCGGCGAGTCGATACCCGATGACAGCAGGGTCACGACCTTACCGGCAGAGCCCACCGGCAGACCGCCCACACCGCGCTCGGAGCGCGCGTACACATAAACGCTACCCTGAACAACCAGCACGTGAACCATCGCGTCGGGATCGTGCATTTGAACCTTTTTATCGGGGAACGCCTCGCACAGCACCTCGCCAACCTGTCGATTGATATCAATCGAGGTGAGCTCATAGTCGGTATTGGAGCGCTTGGCGTGCACCTTAAACGAATCGAAGGGGCCAAACTCACGCAGCGCCTTCACGGCGGCGGCACAGTACTCCTGAGGGTCGCGATTGGTGTGATACGCCAAAGACACGCGAGCAACGCCGGGAACGGTGCGAATGACACGAGCCGCCTCGTCGGCCTGATGCTCGTTAAAGGTCACGAGGATATAACCGGAAATTCGAGACACGGCATTCACGGAAAAGGCGGCCAAGGCCGCCTTGATGTTATCCATGAGGATATGCTCAAAATGTGCGCGGTTCTTACCCTTAAGTCCAACCTCGTGATAGTGGACCAGGCAGACGCGAGCCGCCATTTAGGCTTCAGCAACCTTGTGGCCGAGCGCCTTCTCATAACGGGCCTCGTCGTAAGAGATGTCGCCGTCGATAATCTCATCCATAGCCATCGAAATGGTATCGGCACCGGAAAGCCCGATGGTGATGTCATCGACATCCTGGACGGCAAGCACGCGGTTGTGCTGGCCACGCAGCATGCTATTGATGTCGCAGGCGCGCTTGGAGGCAAGCGAAGCGAGCAGGAAGCGGTTGTGATCGGTCTTCTCCAGAAGATCGTCAATGCAAGGCTTTACAACGGACACGGACCTCAGATCCTTTCATGCATATCGAGAACGCGAACGAGCTCATCGGTCGCGCGGTCGAGATCGTCATTTACCACGACGTCGTCGTAGCGGTCGGCAAGGGCAAGCTCATCGGCGGCGTTTGCCATACGCAGCTCAATCGTCTCGGGCGTCTCGGTACCGCGACCGACTAGACGCTCGCGGAGTACCTCAAGCGAAGGCGGCTTGATAAAGATCAGCACGGCCTCGGGGAAACGCTCCTTCACCTGCAGGGCACCCTGGACATCGATCTCCAAGATGAGAGACGAACCAGAGGCGAGCTTGGACTGAACCTCGCTCACCAACGTGCCGTAGCAGTTACCGTGGACCTCGGCCCACTCAACAAACTCACCGTTTGCCACGCGGCGGTCGAACTCCTCACGCGTCAGGAAAAAGTAATTGACGCCATCGACCTCGCCTTTGCGTGGGGCTCGCGTGGTAGCCGAAACCGTCAGGCCCAGGTTAGAGCGACGCTCGCGCACACGAGTGACGAGCGTGCCCTTGCCCGCGCCTGACGGTCCAGAAATCACAAAGAGCTTGGAATCCTGAGCGCTCACTTATTTGGTCAGCTGCTCGAGGAGCTGCTCGCGCTGACGGACGCCAAGGCCCTGAACGCGACGGGTAGCGGAGATGCCGAGCTCCTCCATGATCTTGGCGGCCTTGGCCTTACCATAACCAGGGAGAGACTCGATGAGGGTGGAAACCTTCATGCGGGAAGCGATGGGGTCATCGGAGTTGAGCACGGACTCGAGGGACTTCTCGCCCTTCTTGATCTGCTCGCGAAGCTCAGCGCGGGCGTGACGTGCGGCAGCAGCCTTCTCAAGAGCCTGCTTACGCTGCTCATCGGTAAGCTGAGGGAGTGCCATTCGTACCTCCAAATAGTTGGGTTATATCTGATTCAATAATTGGCATTTTAGCACGTAGAACGTACAAAATGCCCAATCGCGGCTCCATAGGTTAGACGATACCCGCAAAAAGTGCAATATACTGCGCCCAAAGTTAAGCCCCTGACCTGCGATTCCACACAAAGGATGGGAAAGTTTACGCAGGCACAGGGGCTATTTTGTGCTAATGAGACCCAAAAGTGGTGACTTAGGGGAATCTTTTACGCGACGTTTTCGACCAGCTCGGCGACGATGGCGTCAAAGGCGGCAACCGGATCGTCGGCACCGGTGATGGGACGGCCCACCACAATGTGGCTTGCGCCACGCTCGATAGCCTGGGAAGGCGTCGCCACGCGGGACTGGTCACCAAGGGCGGCACCAACCGGACGCACACCCGGAGTCACGATCAGGGCATCGGGACCCAACAGCTCACGCATGTCGTGAGCCTCCATCGGCGAGCACACGATGCCGTCGATGCCGTTGGCCTGAGCGAGCTTTGCCAGGCGGGCGGCCTCCTCGGCCACGGGCGACTCGACGCCGATCTCGCTCAAGGCATCCTGATTCATGCTCGTGAGCACGGTGATGGCGACGAGCTTGGCGCGGTCGTCGCGCGCCTCCTCGGCACCCTCGCGGCAGGCAGCAAGCATTGCGCCCGAACCCAAGCCGTGAACCGAGAGCAGGTCGGCACCGGCAAGCGAGGCCGAGCGGGCGGCACCGCGAACCTGATGCGGAATATCATGGAACTTAAGGTCAAGAAAGACCTTAAAGCCTAGGTCCTTAAAGGTCTTGACGATCTGGGGACCCTCGGCGTAATAGAGCGTCATACCAACCTTGAGCCAAGCGGCATGGCCCGAAAGCTCGTGGGCGAGCTCGAGCGCACGCTCACGATCGCAGTCGAGGGCGACGATTACGCGGTCGCGGGCATCGGTCTCTAGCATTCGAACGCACCTACCAGTTCGTTGATGTCCTTTACGCCCTGGGACTCGGCCCAGGCCTCGAGCTCGTGCGCGATCTTGAGCGAAGCGCACGGATCGACGAAGTTGGCCATGCCAACCGACACGCAGGTGGCACCGGCCAGGATAAACTCGGCCGCATCCTCGCCGGTCATGACACCGCCGACACCGTTGATGGGGATATCGACGGCCTGGGCGACCTCCCAGACCATGCGCACGGCGATGTGGTGGCACAGCGGGCCCGAAAGGCCGCCCTTGGGCTTTGCCACGCGGGACTTGCGGGTATGGACGTCGATGGCCATGCCCTGGATGGAGTTAATGACCGAAAGGCCGTCGGCGCCGGCGGCTTCGAGGGCCTTGGCGATCTCGGCGACGTTGACCGGCGCCATCTTCACGAACAGCGGCTTATCGGTCACCTTGCGGCAGGCAGCCATAACGGAAGAGGCGCCCTCGGGCGTAGAGCCCATGGCGGCACCGCCGGCGGCGATGTTGGGGCAGCTCACGTTGATCTCGTAGCCGGCAGCCCAGGGGCATAGCTCGACATACATCTCGAGCGCGCGCACAAACTCGTCAACGGAGTGGCCGGCAACCTGACAGATGACCTGGCAACCGTCCTTGGACAGCTGTTCGAGCCACGGGCCTGACTCACGGGCAAAGGCGGCCACGCCGGGGTTCTGAAGGCCCACGGAGTTGATCATGCCGCCCGGGATCTCGGCCATGCGGGGCGCGGGGTTGCCGGGCCAGGGCTCGGCTGCGCAACCCTTGGTGGTGATGGCGCCCAGCTGGGAAACATCAAAGAAGTTCTGGAACTGCCAACCGTAACCAAAAGTACCGGCTGCGGTGTTGATGGGGTTCTGCATCTTGACGCCGCCGAAATCGACGGCCATGTTCACGGTACCCACTAGAAGACCACCACCTTGGAAGCATCGAACACGGGGCCGCACATGCAAGCACCCTTCATACCGTCGACCGTCTCGACATTGCAGGTGTTGCAGGCGCCAAAGCCACAGCTCATCATGCGCTCGAGGGACACCTCGCAGTACGCACCGGCCTCGGCGGCAGCAGCGGCGACCTTCTTCATCATGACGGCGGGACCGCAGCTGGCGACGTAGTCGTAGCCGCCCTCGCCGAGCAGCTCGGCGGCAGGATCGGTGCAAAAACCGTGCGTGCCGAGCGAGCCGTCGTCGGTGCAAACGTTGACCGTGGCGCCCAGCGCGCGGAACTCATCGATGCCCACGGCCTTGGAAGCGGTGCCAAAACCCAGGCACACGTCGACGGCCACACCCTGCTCGGCAAGCTTGCCGGCAAGGCACAGCACGGGCGGAACACCGATGCCGCCCGCCACGAGCAGCGCCTTCCTGGTGCCCTCGGGAACAAGCCAGCCGCGGCCGCCAGGGCCCAACAGGTTAGAGGTGGAGCCGGGGCCCATCTGGGACAAACGACGGGTATCGTCGCCCACGACGGCGTACCACAGCTCGACGGTGCCGGCCTCGGCGTCGGCGCGGTAGTAGCTCAGGGGCACGCGAAGCAGCGAGGACGCATCACCGGGTACGGCGATGTTCACAAACTGACCGGGCTTGAGCGCACTTGCAAGCTTGGGGGCCGAGATGACGAGCGAGAAGACGCCGTCGGCAATCTCCCGGTTCGAGACGACCTCGAAGTCGTGCATGCGTGCAGTGGAAGGTGTGGGCATAAACGCTCCAATCCCCCATGCGGTTGCATGGTCCAAACGAATAGAAAGCGCGGCACCGCAAGGGCGCCGCGCACAAAAGCGATAAGGCTATGCTAGCAGATGCAGCCGTCGGCAAGCGTCTTTTTACCGCCGACAAATACATCGGTGGCACGACCGGTGAGCGTGCGGCCGGCAAAACCGGAGTTCTCGGCGCGCGACTCGTAACCGTCCTCGCCAACCGTCCAGGTTGCGGAGGGGTCGAACACGGTCAGGTCGGCAACGGATCCCGCCTTGACCTGAACCTGGTCGAGACCCAGGATCTCACGCGGTTTGATGGCCATGAGCTCGACCATGCGGCCCATGCTCATCTTGCCCGTGTTGACCAGCTCGGTGAGCACGAGCGACAGCGAGGTCTCGAGGCCGATCATGCCAAAGGGTGCGAGCTCGAACTCGCGGGCCTTCTCCCACGGGGTGTGCGGAGCGTGATCGGTAACGATCACGTCGACGGTACCGTCGATGACGCCCTGACGAATGGCTTCGGCGTCCTCGTCGGTGCGCAGCGGCGGATTGACCTTGAGCGAGGTGTTGTAGGTCTCGTCCAGGTCGTTCTCGGTCAGGAACATGTGGTGCGGGGTGGCCTCGCAGGTAACCTGAACGCCAGCGGCCTTACCGGCACGCACGATCTCCAGACCATGGGCGGTGGAGATGTGCTGGATGTGCAGCTTGGCGCCGGTCAGCTTGGCGATCTCGATGTCGCGGGCGATCTGGAGCTCCTCGCCGGCAGCCGGCCAACCCTCGAGGGCCAGACGGGTCGAGACCTTGCCCTCGTTGATCTGGCCATGGCCGACCAGGTCCTCGTCCTGGCAGTGGCTCATGAAGACCTTGCCGAACATCTTGCCGTAGTCCATGCAGCGACGGAGCATGCCCGCGCCCTGCACGCCGCGACCGTCATCGGTGAAGGCGACGGCGCCGTGGGCGACCATATCGCCCATCTCGGACATGGCCTCGCCCTTAAGACCGCGGGTCATGGCGCCCGACGGATAGACGCGGCAGTGGCCGACCTCGGCAGCGCGGGACTTGACGAACTCAACGACAGTGCCGTTATCGGTGACGGGATCGGTGTTGGGCATGGCGCACACGCCGGTAAAGCCGCCCTTGGCAGCTGCGCGGGTGCCGCTCTCGATGTCCTCTTTGACCTCGTAGCCGGGCTCGCGAAGGTGAACGTGCATGTCCACCAGGCCGGGGACGAGGTACTTGCCGGAAAGGTCGCGGACCTCGGCCCCCTCGACGGCGAGATTCTCGCCGACCTCGGCGATCTTGTCGCCGTCAATCAGGACGTCAACGACACCGTCAAGCTCGACGGACGGGTCGACGACGTGGGCATTCTTAAGAAGCAAGGCCATTATCGGCACCTCCAAGCAGCAGATACAGGATAGCCATACGCACGCAGATACCGGCGTAGACCTGCTCCAGGATGACGGAGCGTTGCGGGTGGTCGGCCATATAGGAGTCGAACTCGACGCCGCGGTTGATGGGGCCCGGGTGGCAGATGATCGCGTCGGGCTTCATGAGCTTCTCGCGGTCCTTGGTCAGGCCGAAGAGCTTGTGGTACTCGCGAATGGTCGGGAACGGGGCACCCTCGAGGCGCTCCTGTTGCACGCGCAGCATGTAGACGACGTCCAGCTCGGGCAGGACGGAATCGAGGTCGCTCGTCACGTGGTCGCAGCCCAGGACCTCGGGCGACGGCGGCAGCAGCGTGCCGGGGGCGACGGCGTAGGTCTCACAGCCCATGATCTTAAGGGCGGGGATCAGCGAGCCGCAAACGCGGGAGTGGGCGATATCGCCGACGACGGCGACCTTCAGACCGTGGAAGTCACCCTTGTGCTCCCAGATGGTGTACAGGTCGAGCAGGGCCTGCGTAGGATGGTTGTGCTTGCCGTCACCGGCGCAGATGACGCTTGCGGGCGAGTTCTGCGTGACGATGTAGGGAGCGCCGGCGTGCTTGTCGCGCACGACAATGCAGTCGATCTTATAAGCGTTGAGGGTCTCAACGGTGTCGACGAGGCTCTCGCCCTTGACCGTGGAGGTCGAGGAGCCGCCAAAGTTAAGACTGTCGGCCGAAAGACGCTTCTCGGCGAGCTCGAAAGAGCTGCGGGTGCGCGTCGAGGGCTCGTTGAACATGTTGACGATGGTCTTGCCCTTGAGCGTGGGGACCTTCTTGATGGCACGCTCGTTGACCTCGGAGAACGCCTTGGCGGTCTCGAGGATGAGCTTGATATCCTCTTCGGAGTACTCGGTAATGTCGATCAGGTGCTTATGGTTGAACGCCACGGTACTACTCACCTCCCAGCGGCGCGGAGCCCACGTGGGAACCCGGCGCGACGTCATTAATCTCGACAGCGGTGTGGCCGTCGACTTCCTTCATATATAGGTGCACGTTCTCCTCATGCGACGAGGGAACGTTCTTGCCGACAAAGTCCGGCGAGATGGGGAGCTCGCGGTGGCCGCGGTCAACGAGGACTGCCAGCTCAATGCGGCTCGGACGGCCCAGGTCCATGACGGCGTCGAGAGCGGCGCGGATGGTACGGCCCGTATACAGGATGTCGTCCACCAGCACGACGCGCTTGCCGTCGACGCTGAAGGGAATGTTGGTAGCGTGGATCGCGGGAGCGAAATTGGTCGCGTAGTCATCGCGGTAGAAGCTGATGTCGAGGCTGCCGAGCGGAACGTCGACGCCCTCGATCTCCTTGATCTCCTCGGCGAGCTTCTTTGCCAGAAGGTCGCCGCGCGTGACGATGCCGACCAGAGCGAGGTCTTCACAGCCCTCGTTGCGCTCGAGAATCTCGTGCGCGATGCGGGTCATCGCTCGATTGACGGCGGTCTCGTCCATGATGACCGCCTTGGGGGAAGTCGTGCCCATCGATCTCCTTCCTCACATGTCTTGACTGCTGACACAGTCAAAAAATAGATGCCCGACCGCTTAAAGCGGACCAGACACCCACAGGAAGGGCTGCTCTTTGGCAGCAATGTAATTCCATGTGGGTATCTCGTACCCCTTTAATGGTCAAGGGATAGTGTAGCCAACCTCGAGCTTAATTGCGAGCATAAATACAGAGCAATCCGTAAACGGAGCCCAATGCTCCATAAACCTATATATATTTGTGGGACGAGCTTGAAAACGCACGCACGAGCTGGCATAATCCCCTCTGCTGCACGCAAATCGGATCTACGTCCAGGGCCGTGGCGTGAGCACTATCGCCAAAAGAGGAATATCTCTGTGTAGATTACGCACAGGGAGCTGCTTCTGTGCTATAGTTCAGGCTTGTTTGTTAACGCGACATGTTCGTTTGTCGCCCAAGGAGGGTCAGTTATGTCCAAAGTTTGCGAAGTTTGCGGTAAGCACCCCGTTGCCGGTCGCTCCATCAGCCACTCTCACCGCGTCACCAACCGTAAGTTCCGCCCCAACATCCAGCGCGTCTACGTCGTCGTCGATGGTCACCGTCGCAAGATGAACGTTTGCTCCACCTGCCTCAAGTCCGGCAAGGTTGCGCGCTCGTAAATAAGGTCTTACCAACAAGTACCTCGGACTCTCCGGGTCAAAGACCTCGCGTTCACATAGAACTTACCAAAGGAGCCCTCCCCTACGGAGGGTTCCTTTTTGCACTCATTGGGGACAGACTTACATGAGTGCTTTCACGCATTGGGGACAGACATGAAGCACGCATGCGACGCACTGACTGGCTCCGGCCCCTGCCTCACGCAGCATCCTTCCAGCCTGCAGTTGCCTTGGTCACGCTTGTAGCGCCGATGCCGGTGATACGGGCAATTTGCTTAACCGTGAGATGCGCCCGCCTAAGCCTCAGCAGACACGCATCGCGTTCGGGGCGTGGCAGGGCTTTGAGCAGTGCAGGATCTATGCTCGGCAGAACTTCGCGCGCAACGGAAAGGGCCTCCTCATCGGGGATCCGCCGGCGTGGAAGAACCTCCATTGACCAGATGCGCCCGGCAACTTCCTCGAGATGCTCGCAATAGCAACGGGAGCCACCGACAATATCGAGCATAGGGGCCGCATCACAGATGTCAAAGGGATCATAGCCCAGCTGATACGCCTTATAGCTTGACCAGCGGTACGCATCGAGCGAGTCAAGCGCACCCTTCACGGGATTGAGATGAATATAGTCGAGCAGCTGCACCGCCTGCGTGTCCGACTCAACCGCGACCCGCGAATAGCGATTGTCAAACAGATGTCCCGTTCTCCCCGTTTTTCCATTGAAATACTTAGCATATGCCGTCAGCGCGCACTGCATTGCCTTTGAAAGGTTGTCAAATGGGTCATCAACCATCAAATGGAAGTGATTGTCCATAAGGCACCAAGCCAACACCGCCACTTCATGGCGCGCAAACCTGTCCGAGATATCCGATAAGAAACGATAACGGTCGGAGTCATCTTCAAAAATAATCTGTTTGGAGTTGCCGCGGTCAAAGACGTGGTAATAGCCGGTGATCGAAACGGGGCGGGCGCATCGGGGCATAATCTCTCCTTTCAAAACTGTTCAGGCAACACCTAAAAGGAGAGAAGCAACGCGAAATGCTGAGCCTGCAACCTATTTATATCCAATAAGCGGCAATAACAGGCCCAGAACGGCAAAATGGCAAAACGATGTCTGTCCCAAATGAGTGAAAGCACTCATGTAAGTCTGTCCCCAATAAGCGGTAAGCGGGGATAAGCGGGGAGATGCAGCAGGCAGATAGTTCTAGTTAAAACGCTTCATTTTATTGAAGCGTTTTAGTGTGCCTTTTAGAGGAATCTGACCGTTCACCGAATTATTTCTTGCTATCATGCAAGGCGTAGGGTAAATCTCCGATCGCAAGGAGACACAAATGGTGAAAAAGTCACCGGAAAACACTACTCCCGCAATTGTGGACAACGTAGAGGCGCTTGAGGCTAAGCTCGCTCAGATGCGAGAGGCCCAGGCGCTTTTTGCTACGTACACGCAGGAGCAGGTCGACAAGATCTTCTATGAGGCCGCCATGGCCGCCAACAAGGCTCGTATCCCGTTGGCGAAGATGGCCATCGAGGAGACCGGCCGCGGCGTTCTTGAGGACAAGGTCATCAAGAACCACTACGCCGCAGAGTACATCTACAACGCTTACAAGAACACCAAGACCTGTGGCGTTCTGGAGCGCGACGAGGCTTACGGCATCACCAAGATCGCCGAGCCCATCGGCATCGTGGGCGCCGTCATCCCGACGACCAACCCCACCTCAACCGCGATCTTCAAGACGCTGATCAGCCTGAAGACCCGCAATGCCATCATCATCTCCCCGCACCCGGCTGCCGCCAAGTGCACCATCGCCGCCGCCAAGCTCGTGCTTGACGCCGCCGTCAAGGCCGGCGCCCCCGAGGGCATCATCGGCTGGGTCGATGTCCCCTCCATCGAGCTGACCAACATGGTCATGCGCGACGTCGACATCATCCTCGCCACCGGTGGCCCGGGCATGGTCAAGGCCGCTTACTCCTCGGGCAAGCCCGCCCTGGGCGTTGGCGCCGGTAACACCCCGGTCGTCATCGACGACACCGCCGACGTACTGCTCGCCGTCAACTCCATCATCCACTCCAAGACCTTCGACAACGGCATGATCTGCGCTTCCGAGCAGTCCGTGACCGTCATCGACACCATCTATGACCAGGTCAAGGCCGAGTTCCAGAAGCGCGGCTGCTACTTCGTCAAGCAGGGTGCCGAGATGGAGGCCCTGCGTGCCGCCATGTTCAAGAACGGCGCCCTCGATCACCGCATCCCCGGCATGGCTGCCGCCAAGATCGCCGAGCTCGCCGGCATCGAGGTTCCCGCCAAGACCAAGATCCTGATCGCCGAGGTCACCTCCACCGACCCCGCCAAGGAGGAGTTCTCCCACGAGAAGCTCTCCCCGGTCCTGGCCATGTACCACGCCAAGGACTTCCAGGAGGCCGTCGACAAGGCCGAGCACCTGGTGCTCGCCGGTGGCCCGG
This sequence comes from Collinsella sp., assembly GCA_019419525.1. Taxonomy (GTDB): domain Bacteria; phylum Actinomycetota; class Coriobacteriia; order Coriobacteriales; family Coriobacteriaceae; genus Collinsella. Next base: position 111,629 of record DXZU01000001.1, on the reverse strand, counting down.
GCCACACCGCCTCTCTGTACGTGCACCCCGCCCAGGCCGAGAAGATCAGCCTGTTCGAGCACGTCATGAAGGCCTGCCGTATCGTCATCAACACCCCGTCCTCGCACGGCGGCATCGGTGACCTGTACAACTTTGGCATGAAGCCGTCTCTGACCCTGGGCTGCGGCTCCTGGGGCGGCAACTCCGTCTCCGAGAACGTTGGGGTGAAGCACTTGATCAACGTTAAGACTGTGGCCGAGCGCCGTGAGAACATGCTGTGGTTCCGCGCTCCCGAGAAGGTCTACTTCAAGAAGGGTTCCACGCCCGTCGCCCTCGACGAGCTGGGCAACGTCATGGGCAAGAAGCGCGCCTTCATCGTCACCGACCAGTTCCTCTTCAAGAATGGCAACACCCGCGCCATCGAGGCCAAGCTCGACGAGATGGGCATCGCCCACGACTGCTTCTACGACGTCGAGCCCGATCCGTCGCTGCAGTGTGCACGTCGCGGCGCCAAGCAGATGGCTCTCTTTGAGCCGGACGTCATCATCGCCGTCGGCGGTGGCTCCGCTATGGACGCCGGCAAGATCATGTGGATGATGTACGAGCACCCCGAGTGCAAGTTTGAGGACATGGCCATGGACTTCATGGACATCCGCAAGCGTATCTTCACCTTCCCCGAGATGGGCAAGAAGGCCTACTTCGTCGCCGTCCCGACCTCTTCGGGTACCGGCTCCGAGTGCACGCCGTTCGCCATCATCACCGACAAGGAGACCGGCATCAAGTGGCCGCTCGCCGACTACGCGCTGCTCCCCAACATGGCTATCGTCGACGCCGACAACTGCATGACCGCCCCGCGCGGCCTGACCGCTGCCTCCGGCATCGACGTCATGACCCACGCCATCGAGTCCTACGTCTCCATCATGGCTTCCGACTACACCAAGGGCCTCTCCGAGCGCGCTGCCAAGCTCGTCTTTGAGAACCTGCCCTCCAGCTTCACGAACGGCGCCAAGGACCCGCACGCCCGCGAGGAGATGCACAACGCCTCCTGCATGGCCGGTATGGCCTTCGCCAACGCCTTCCTGGGCCTCAACCACTCCATGGCTCACAAGCTCGGCGCTTTCCATCACCTGCCCCACGGCATCGCTAACGCCGTCATCCTGACCCGCGTCATGCGCTACAACGCCGCCGAGGCTCCCGTCAAGATGGGTACCTTCTCCCAGTATCCTTACCCCAACGCGCTGCACAACTACGCCGAGATGGCCAAGTACTGCGGCATCGAGGGCAAGGACGACAAGGAGGTCTTCGAGAACTTCATCACGAAGCTCGAGGAGCTCAAGGACTTCATCGGTGTCAAGAAGACCATCGCCGACTACGGTGTTGACGAGCAGTACTTCCTCGACACCCTCGACGAGATGACCGAGCAGGCATTCAACGACCAGTGCACCGGCGCTAACCCGCGCTACCCGCTCATGAGCGAGATCAAGGAGCTCTACCTGGACGCCTACTACGGCCGCGAGCCCCAGGACTACGCCGTCTGCTAGTTTTTAGCACGGTTTTTTGCGGCGGGGGTGCACGGGTGTTTCACACACCCCCGCCGTCGCTTCTATCGCATCGTTGAAAGGATGCAACCATGCTGCTACCCGATTCCAAGACCGAGCTCGTCCGCCGTGGCAACAAGGTCGTTTACGACCTGGGCGACAAGATCGTCAAGGTCTTTAACGAGACCAAGCCTGTCTCCGACGTGTTCAACGAGGCTTTGAATCTTGCCCGCATCAATGAGTGCGGCATCCGCAGCCCCAAGGCTCTCGAGGTTTCCCAGCTCGAGAACGCCAACGGCTGGGCGCTCGTGACCGAGAAGGTTCCGGGCACCACCCTTGCCGAGAAGATGACTGCCGAGCCCCAGCGCTTTGGTGAGTACCTCGAGATGTTCGTCGACCTCCAGATCGAGATCCACGGCTACACCTCCCCGCTGCTCAACCGTCAGCGCGACAAGTTCGCCCGCATGATCGACAGCCTTGATCAGCTCAATGCCACCACGCGCTACAACCTTCAGGAGCGTCTGGACGGCATGACCAAGGAGTTCAAGGTCTGCCACGGCGACTTCAACCCCTCCAACGTCATCGTCGGCGACGACGGCCAGCTCTATGTGTGCGACTGGGCACACGCCACCCAGGGCTCCCCTGCTGCCGACGTTGCCACCACCTACCTGCTCTTTGCCCTCAACAGCAAGGACCAGGCCGAGGCCTACCTGGAGCTCTACTGCGACCGTGCCGACATGCCCATGCAGGTCGTGCGTCAGTGGACGAGCATCGTCGCCGCTTCCGAGCTCGCTCGTAAGCGCAACGTGAACGATGAGTTCCTGAAGAACTGGATCGACGTCGTCGATTATCAGTAATATCTGAGCGATTTATTTCGCATCGGAGGCATAATGGAAAACCCCGCAGCTCGCATGGGCTGTGGGGTTTTCCTTTTAGATATCGAGGATGCTACAAGATAATAGGACGGCCCCGCATCTCCCCGATTGGAGAAATGCGGGGCCGTCCCACATATCGAACTACAAGCGAAATCGTCGATTAACGGCGGGCTGCCTTAACAAGCTCGGCAACCTTGGCAACGACCTCGTCGATCGCCACGTCCTCGCGCTCGCCCGTAGCACGGTCCTTGAGCTCAACGGTGCCATTCTTAAGGCCGCGCTTGCCCAGAACCACCTGATACGGGAAGCCCATGAGGTCGTTATCGGCAAACTTAAAGCCCGGACGCTCATCGCGATCGTCGACGACGACCTCGATACCCTCGGCACACAGGCCATCAACAATCTGCTCGCAGACGGTAGCGCACTCTTCCTTCTTGGGATCAAGCGGAATCACCGCGACCTCGTACGGGGCAACGGAGACCGGCCAGACGATACCGTGCTCGTCGTTGTGCTGCTCCACGACGGCAGCAAGCGAGCGGGACACGCCCACGCCGTAGCAACCCATGATGAGCGGCTTCTCCTTGCCGTCCTCATCCATAAAGGTGGCACCCATGGCCTCGGAGTACTTGGTGCCCAGCTGGAAGACCTGAGAGACCTCGATGCCGCGGGCAGCGGAGAGCGGCTTGCCGCAGTGCGGGCAGGGGTCGCCGGCGACAACGGTGACCAGATCGGCCCACTCATCGACGGTAAAGTCGCGCTCGGGGCAGGCACCGGTAAAGTGATAATCGACCTCGTTGGCACCGCAGGCCCACTGTTTGGACTCGCGCAGGCTCTCGTCGCAGACCAGACGAATGCCATCGGGCAGGTTAACCGGTCCGATAAAGCCCTTGTGCAGACCGTTCGCCTGAAGCTCCTCGTCGGTCATCATGCGATAGCCCTTGCCAAAGACGTGCTCGGCCTTGCAATCGTTGAGCTCGTGATCGCCCGGAACAATGGCCACGACCGGCTTGCCCTCGGCGTCGATGAGTGCCAGCGACTTGCGCGTGCCGTTCTCGGGGAACCCAAAGAACTTAGCAACAGCCTCAATGGTGCCCATGCCCGGAGTCTCAACCTTGGTGAGCGTACCGTCACCAGGACCCTCGGTCACGACGACCTTGGTGCTTGCAGCCTCGTCATCGGCAGCGAAGCCGCAATCGTCGCAGTAGACGAGCGAAGCCTCGCCGGCGTCAGCCAAAGCCATGTACTCGACGGAGGTATCGCCACCGATCTCGCCAGAATCGGCGACGACGGGCAGAGCCTTGATGTAGCAGCGCTCGCAGATATTGGCGTACGCCTGCTTCATCTTGTCGTACTCCTCCTGCAGGCTCTCCTGCGTGGCGGAGAAGCTGTAGGCGTCCTTCATGATGAACTCGCGGCCGCGCATCAGGCCAAAGCGGGGACGGAACTCGTCGCGGAACTTGTCCTGAATGTGATACAGGTTGACGGGCAGCTGCTTATAGGAGCGTAGCTCGTTGCGCACCAGGGCCGTGACGGTCTCCTCGTGCGTGGGGCCCAGGACGAACTCGCGACCATGACGGTCGTCAAAGCGCACAAGCTCCTTGCCATAAGCGTCGATGCGGCCGGACTCGCGCCACAACTCGGCGTCGACCATGATAGGCATCATAAGCTCCTGGGCGCCGGCAGCGTCCATCTCGTCGCGCACGATGTTCTCGATCTTACGGATCGAGCGCCAGGCAAGCGGCAGGTAGGAATACAGGCCGGCGGCCTCCTTGCGGATCATGCCGGCACGGAGCAGCAGGCGGTGACTGGCGAGCTCAGCGTCCGCCGGATCCTCTTTAAGCGTCGGCGCATAGAGCTTAGACATATACATTGCTCGGGTCATTTATTTCTCCTCAATAAGCTTGTCGACCTCTGCCATAAGCGCGTCGACAATTTGGTCCTCAGCTACTTTACCAATGATCTGGCCATGCGAAAAGAGCAAGGCCTGACCACGTCCGCAAGCAACGCCCAGGTCGGCATCAGAAGCCTCGCCGGGGCCATTAACGGCACATCCCATAACGGCAATCGAAAGCGGCGCGGTATAGTTCTTAAGCCGCTCGGTTACTTCCTCGGCAATGGGAATAAGGTTAACCTGGCAGCGGGCGCACGTGGGGCACGAGACAATCTCGGGGCCACGGCGACGCAGGCCCAACGACTGCAGAATACCCCAGGCAACCGGCGGCTCCTCAACCGGATCGGCTGTGAGCGACACACGCATGGTGTCGCCAATGCCTTCGGAAAGCAAGATACCCAAGCCTACAGAGCTCTTGATGGTGCCCTGGAGCTTGGTCCCCGCCTCCGTCACGCCCAGGTGAAGCGGAACGTGGGGAATCTCACGCGACAGGGCTCGATAGGTATCGAGCGTCGTTTGCACGCTATGGGCCTTGGCCGAAAGCACAATGTTCGTAAAGCCGCGGTCCTCAAAGTGCTTGACGAAGCGCTCGCTCGACATCACGAGCTTTTCGGGCTGCGTGAGGTCGTCGCGCTCGGCGATATCCTGCTCAAGCGAACCAGCGTTGACACCGATGCGAATTGCGCAGCCCGCAGCACCCGCGGCATCGATGACAGCATCGACCTTGGCCCAATCGCCGATATTACCGGGATTGATGCGGAGCTTGGCGGCACCGGCCTCCACAGCGCCAATGGCCAGCTTGTGGTTAAAGTGGATATCGGCAACGATTGGCACCGGAGACTCGGCACAGATGGTGCGGAAACCCTCAAGCGCGGCCTCGGTGGGCACGCTCACACGCACGATATCGCAGCCAGCCTGCGCCAACGCGCACACTTGCGCAAGCGTTGCCTGGGCATCAGCGGTATCGGTGCAGGTCATGGATTGGACCACCACCGGCGCGCCGCCACCGATCTGCACACCGCCCACATGCACGGGGCGCGTCAACTCGCGAGGCAAAGGATGGGATAAAGACAATCCAAACACTCCCCTACAGAATAAATCGAAGGATGTCGGAACGAAGCATATAGACAAACAGCAGCGCAAAGAGCGCGATGCCCACATAGCTCACAATCGTCTGGACCTTGAGAGGTAGCTCGCGGCCCGCAATCTTTTGAATGATCTCGATGACCAGCTTGCCGCCATCGAGTGGTGGGATGGGCAGCAGGTTCATAAAGCCAAGCGAGAACGAAATGAGGGCGGCAAACGAAAGGAATGTGGCAGGACCGGCAGCAGCAGCCTGTGAGGACATAACGCTAATACCCACGATCGAAGAAGACTGATCGAGAATCTCCATCGTATGCTGCGGCTGGAGCAGGCGCATCACGCCCTCCGCGGTCTGCACAACATAGGAGAATGACAGACGCGCCGAGGTGATGGGGTCCAAACGGACTACCTGCGTAGAGGCATACACACCTAGGCGCTCGTCCTCTTTGAGCGCAACCGTGGTCGAATGCTGCTTGCCGTCACGCTCGTACTCGATGGCGATATCGTCCTTACCGGCGGCCTTGCCGATGGCATCGTAAACGTTCATCCATGTGGAGCACGATACACCGTCAACCGAAAGGATCGCATCACCAGCCTCGATACCCGCCTTGGCGGCAATAGACCCCTCGTCAACCTGACCGATCACGTTGGTATCGATCGGCACGGTGACGCCCGCAATGGAATAGATGCTCATAAGCAGCAAAAAACCCGTCAGGATATTGACGAGAATGCCCGCGAGCAGCATAAAGGCGCGCTTGAGAAAGCCCTGGCCAAGATAAGTGTGCGAGCGCTCTTGCGCCAAGAAATCAGCCTCGCCGCACGGCAGCTCCCACACATCGCCCTCGGCAGTCGCATGCTCTCGATCGAACCGGCGGCCGTCAAAGGTGGTGTAACCCGCCGCGTCTCGCGGCAGCGTCTGATACTTGGTGGGATAGTAGCTCGGCGAGGGTTTCTCCCCTTCCTCATACCAGGGAGCGATGGAGCCCCAGCCCAGCAACAGAGCACAAGCCTCGAGCACATCCTCCTCGGAAAGCTCGAGCTCGACAGCAAGGTCGGCCACGGTCACGCGACCATGACGGTAGATAGCCGCGAGCACGCGATCGGCGCAGGAGACATCGGTCGGATCCATACCGCAGATGGCAGCGTAGCCACCCAGCAGCAGCGGGGTCACGCCAAACTTGGTTCCAATGCGACGCGACGTGTAATGGATGTCAAAGCGGCACGGCAGGCCCAAAAAGAACTCGGTCACACGGACGCCGCAGGCACGCGCCGCCAAAAAGTGGCCGCCCTCGTGCAAAAACACGAGGACGGAAAGCATCAGCAGGCCCCAAAAGACCGATGAGAGAACGCTCAGAACAGTATCCATAAAACGAAAAAGCAATCCTTATGGGTTAGGAACGGGTTGCGGCGAGTACCTGCGCAGCCTTTTCACGCGCCCACGCATCGATGTCGCGAAGCTGCTCAAACGAATCGACCGCCTGCATATCGTGGGCATCCATGCAGGATTCCACAATGCGATCGATATCGGTAAAGCTGCAGCCATCGTGCAGGAAGGCATCGACGGCGACCTCGTTGGCGGCATTGAGCACGCACGGCATGGTGCCACCCGTCTTGCCGGCACGCTCGGCCAGTGCCAGACAGCGGAAGGTATCCATGTCGGCAGCATCAAACGTGAGCTGCCCCAGCTCGCGGAAATCGATACGAGGCGCCGGGGTATCCCAACGCTCGGGATACGAGAACGCGAACTGGATGGGAATACGCATGTCGGAAGCACCGAGATGCGCCATCACGGAGCCGTCGGCAAACTCGACCATAGAGTGAATCTTGGACTGACGCTGCACGACCACGTTAATGAAATCGAGGTCGCAGTTAAACAGATGCATGGCCTCAATGCGCTCCAGGCCCTTGTTCATGAGGGTGGCGGAGTCGATGGTGATCTTGGCGCCCATGGCCCACGTGGGATGTGCGAGGGCATCGGCACGCGTCACGCGATCGAGCTCGTCGCGCGTGCAGCCAAAGAACGGACCGCCCGAGCAGGTGAGCCAAATACAATGAGCCTCGCGCGGGTTCTCCCCCAGATAGCACTGGTAAATGGCGGAGTGCTCAGAGTCGACTGGAATAAGCTGGCCCGGTTGCGCCAACGGCATAAGCAAGTCGCCACCGACGACGAGGGACTCCTTGTTGGCAAGGGCAAGGCGCTTATTCGAGGTCAAGGCCGCATGGCTCGCCTCGAGACCGGCGGCGCCCACAATAGCGACAAGCACGCAGTCGACATCGTCGCGACGCGCGAGCTCGCAAACCGTCTGCGCGCCAACGCCGAGCTTCGTTCCCTCGGGCAACTCCTGCAGCACGGCGTCATCGCCATGATCGACATCGGCCACGGCAACCGCCGGAACCGAGAACTCGCGGGCAGCGGCAACGAGCTCGGAGGTACTGGAGTTAACGGACAGCGCCGTCACCTGCAGGCGATCGGCATGCTGGCGGCACACATCGAGCGCCTGGGTGCCGATAGAGCCCGTACAACCCAGGATGGCAACACGGAGGCGTCCATCGGGGCCGTAGGTGGTCTGATACGCCATTACAGCACGCCTCCGATCATCAAAAGCAGCTGCGCGGTGATGCAGCCGAAGATAAGCGAATCGCTACGATCGAGCATGCCGCCGTGGCCCGGGATAAGGTTGCCGGAATCCTTGACGCCCACACCGCGCTTGATGCGCGACTCGATAAGGTCGCCGATAACGCCCAGAATGGACACAACCACGCCGCACAGCAGCGCATAGGGCAGGCTGAGCTTGTAGAAGTGCGTCGCCCACAGGATGAGCCAAATCAAAACCGAGCCCAGGATGCCGCCGACAAACCCCTCCCAGCTCTTTTTGGGAGAAATCTTGGGAACCATCTTGTGCTTGCCGATACGGCTGCCCACGATGTAGGCAAACGAATCGGAGACCCAAAGGGACGCGCAAACGCCCACTGAAAGCAGGGCACCGGCAAAACCGGGCACGGCATCGCGCAGCAGCACGATAGCCGACAGCATAAAGCCAGTGTAGATGGGACCCATGAGCGTCACTGCCACATCAGAGATGCGGGTACGCGGCGACCAGACATACCAAATGCCCACAGCGAGCATCAGGGCAAAAAGCAGGGCATTCAGCAACATCGAATCGCCCAACGCCGACAGCGGAAAGAGTACGGCGGCAGCGATACCCATGCGCTCGTTAGCCATCTTGCCATCGAGCCTTGTCATACGGAAAAACTCATAGCAGCACAGACCGCTCATGACAGAAACAAAGATGGCCGTGGGCACGATACCCAAAACCAGGCACAGGATAAAGACAACGGCGTAGACGATACCGGCGGCGGCACGGGTAATAAAGCCCGCCAGCCACGAACCGGTGCCGCTCTTCGCTGCAGGCGCTCCCGCAGTGGCAGCTTTGCGCGCAGGCGTCTTGGGAGCAGATGCCTTGGGACGATCGGACACGATTAAGCCTCCTCGGTCTTGCTCAGTCCACCAAACCTACGGTCACGGCCCTGATAGGCCAAAATGGCGTCGACAAGGCCCCAACGATCAAAGTCGGGCCAATAGGTATCGGTGACGTAGAACTCGGAATAAGCCACCTGCCACAGCAGATAGTTCGAAAGGCGCAGCTCACCAGAGGTGCGAATCACAAGCTCAGGATCGGGAAGGCCGGCAGTATAGAGGTGGGAAGCCACCATGTCGTCATCAATTGCGGCAGGATCGATCTTACCGGCGGCAGCGTCGAGTGCAATCTGACGGACAGCGCGGGTAATCTCGGCACGCGCGCCGTAGTTGACGGCAAGCGCCAGCGTCATACCGGTGTGATCGGCGCACTCGGCAAGACCGCGTTCAAAAACGTCGCGGGTCTTCTTGGGCAGCGCGGAAATGTCGCCCAAAAAGACAACGCGCACGTTTTCGCGCTTCAGAAGAGGCAGCTCGTCGATAAACGTCTTGGCAAACAGATGCATCAAGACGTTGACCTCATGCTGCGGACGGTTCCAGTTTTCGGTAGAAAACGCATAGGCAGAAAGCACGTCGACGCCCAGGCGCACGCAGGCGGTAATGATCTCGCGCAGCGAGAGGATACCTGCCTTATGACCCTCGGTGCGTGCAAGACCGCGCGACGTGGCCCAACGACCGTTGCCGTCCATGATGCACGAGATATGGTGCGGAATGTTATTGAGGTCAAGGTCGGAAAAACCGACGCCCGCAGGGGCGTCGGCAAAGTACTCGACCAGTTTATGCTCGTCGTATTGCACCTTAGATCTCCATGACCTCGGCTTCTTTTTCCTTCAGAAGCTCCTCGACCTTGGCGACATACTCATCGGTGTGCTTCTGGACCTTGGCCTGCTCGCGACGGACATCGTCCTCGGTGAGCTCCTCATCGCGCTCGAGCTTATTGTTGAAGTCGCGACGGATGTTACGGATAGACACCTTGGCCTGCTCGGCGTACTCGCGGCACTCCTTGACGAGTTCGCGACGGCGCTCCTCAGTGGGCGCCGGGAACGGCAGACGAACGACGGCGCCATCAGAGTTGGGGGTAATGCCCAGATCGGAAGCGCCGATGGCCTTGACGATAGCGTTGATGAGCGCCTTGTCCCACGGCTCGATGAGCAGCATATGAGCCTCGGGGGTCTTGACGGCGGCAACCTGCGTGACCGGCGTGGGGACACCGTAATAATCAACGGTGATGTCGGACAGAATGTTGGCGTTGGCGCGACCGGTACGGACCTTGGAGAAGTTATGCTTGAGGGACTCGAGCGACTTGTCCATATGGGCGGTGATGTTCTCTGCCATGCTTAATCCTCCTGATAGACGAGCGTGCCGACGGGCTCACCCGAAAGCGCGCGCTTGACGGTGTCCTCGCCATCGATGTTGAGGACCAAAATCGGCATACGGTTATCCTGGCACAGTGCCGTAGCCGTGGAATCCATAACCTGCAGGCCGCGGACGAGAACCTCGTGATAGGTAATCTTGTCAAAACGGACGGCATCGGCGCACTTGACGGGATCCTTGTCGTAGATGCCGTCGACCTTGGTGGCTTTAATCAGAATCTCGGCGCCGATCTCGCACGCACGAAGAGCCGCGGCGGTGTCGGTCGTAAAGTACGGATTGCCCGAACCGGCAGCGAAGATGACGACGTTGCCCTTGGACAGATGGTTGATAGCGCGGCGACGAATATAGGGCTCGCAGATCTCGTTCATCTGGATAGCGCTCATCACGCGGCAGGGAACGTCGTTATGCTCGAAGGCATCCTGCAGGGCGAGCGCGTTCATAACGGTTGCAAGCATGCCCATGTAGTCGGCCTGAGCACGCTCCATGCCACCGGCAGCGCCGGCCATGCCGCGGAAAATATTGCCGCCGCCGACAACGACGCCGACCTCATGGCCAACGGCGAGCAGCTCCTTGACCTGCTTGGCAAGATGGTCGGTAACCTTGGGGTCGATGCCATATTGGCCGTCGCCCATCAGTGCTTCGCCGGAAAGCTTAAGAAGCACGCGTTTATATCGGATGTCGGACAAAGCGATCCTCCTTTAATTAGACTCTCAATATGATAACAAAGGCTTAACGGGGAGCCATGAAAAAGCAGGCTGTGAGTAAAACCCACAGCCTGCTCATTACCAGCTACAAGAGCTTATTTACTCGCCACGGACCAGACGGTCGAAGGCAACGACGGTAATGGTGTCGCCAAGCTCCTTGGAGACCTGCTCAGCGTACTTCTTGATGGTGAGGGAGCTGTCCTTGATGAACTCCTGCTCGGTGAGCACGGACTGCTTGTAGAACTTCTCCAGACGGCCGACAGCCATCTTCTCCTGGATAGCCTCGGGCTTGCCGGACTCGGCAGCCTGAGCCATGTAGATCTGCTTCTCGTGCTCGACGGTCTCGGCCGGAACCTGATCGCGGGTAGCGCAGATCGGGGCGACAGCGGCAACCTGAAGGGCAACGTCGTGAGCGAAGGTCTTGAAGGACTCAGCCTGAGCAGTCTCGGCCTTCTCGAAGGCGAACTCGACGAGGACGCCGATCTTACCACCCATGTGGATGTAAGAAGCGAGCGCGCCGTTCTCGGCCTTGCGGGCAGCGAAGCGGGAGATCTTCATGTTCTCGCCCATGATGTGAATCATCTCGGTGAGCTCGGAGGAAACGGTCTCCTCGCCCATCGGCTTCTCGAGCAGAGCGTCGACGTCAGCAGGTTCGGTGGTGGCGACAACCTCAGCGACCTTGGAAGCAAAGCCGGTGAACTTGGCGTTGGAGCCAACGAAGTCGGTCTCGCAGGAGAGCTCGAGCAGAGCGCCGGTCTTGCCATCCTCGGAGACGAACGCGGCGACAGCGCCCTCGTTGGTCTCACGGCCAGCCTTCTTGGCAGCCTTGGCAAGGCCGTTCTTACGCAGAACGTCGACAGCGGTGTCCATGTCGCCGTCAGCCTCGACGAGAGCCTTCTTGCACTCCATCATCGGGGAGTCGGTCATCTCGCGGAGCTGCTTGACCATAGCGGCGGTAATCTGGGCCATTGTGGTTCCTTTCAAAGAGATGAAAAAGAATTAACTAAGACTGATTTACTCGGCCTTGGGCTCAGCGGCCATCTCGGCCTCGGAGACCTGCTCCTTGCCGGAGCCAGCGAGGCAGGCGTCAGCCATGAGCTCGCACATAAGGGTGACAGCGGAGATAGCGTCATCGTTGCAGGGGATGCCGTACTCGACCTCGTCGGGATCGGAGTTGGTGTCGATCAGAGCGACGACGGGGATGTTCAGGCGCTGGGCCTCCTTGATGGCGTTCTCCTCGCGCTTGGTGTCGATGACGAAGAGAGCCTGGGGCAGGCCCTTCATGTCGCGGGCGCCACCGAGGTTGGTCTGGAGCTTGGTGAGCTCCTTGCCGAGCACAGCCTGCTCCTTCTTGGGGAGCACTGCCATGCGGCCGTCCTCGACCATGGCCTCGAGCTCCTCCATGCGGTTGATGCGGGAGCGGATGGTGACGAAGTTGGTCAGCATGCCGCCGAGCCAACGCTGATTGATGTAGGGCATGTTGGCGCGCTCAGCAGCGTTCTTGACAGCCTCCTGAGCCTGCTTCTTGGTGCCGACGAACAGCACGTTGCCACCCTTGGCGACGTTCTTGACGAAGGTGTAGGCCTGGTCGGCGTCGAGGATGGTCTGCTTGAGGTCGAGGATGTAGATGCCGTTGCGCTCACCGAAGATGAACGGCTTCATCTTGGGGTTCCAGCGACGGGTCTGGTGACCGAAGTGGCAGCCGGCCTCGAGCAGGGTGCGGATATTAATCTTGGTAGCCATGTTAAACCTCCTGTGGTTTGCCTCCGCGCGGGGTCATCCTCCAAAACCAACCCGGACATGTGCTACCAAAGCCCGGGCACCACGGTATGAAGTAGCCGCGCGTGCGTGATAAAAACCTGTTGCCGTGAAGCAACCCGATGAATGATAGCAGGAATGCATCTTCCTGCCAACCCGCAATCAAAATCACACACCTGAGTGCGGCGCAGGACGTCCCAGCCACTATTCGCCGCGGGGATGGGCTTGAGCCACGGCCCGCTTAAGCCGATCGGGCGTGAGATGTGTGTAGATCTGCGTCGTGGACAGGCTCGCATGACCCAGCAGCTCTTGAACCGAGCGCAGGTCCGCACCGCCCTCGAGCAAGTCGGTCGCAAAGGTATGGCGCATCGCATGCGGGGCGATGTCGGCCGGAATGCCGGCGAGCGTCGCCAGCGTATGGAACCGCCTCCTGAGCATGGCAGCGCTCATGCGATTGCCGCGCGCCGATATAAGCAGCGGATGCGGCCCGGTAGCGGGGTCACGGCGCTTTGCCCGAGCGAGCAACTCCGGCCTGCCCTCCTCTATATAGAGACGCGTCGCCTCGAGCGCACGACGATACAGAGGGACGATACGTTCCTTGCTCCCCTTGCCCCACAGGCGCAGCGTGCGTTCGGACCAAGCGATGGACTCCACATTGAGTGCTGCGAGCTCAGAGATACGAGCACCCGAGGCATAGAGCAGCTCGAGCATCGCCGCATCGCGCAGTCCCGCGGGAGTTGAGGTATCGGGCGTCTTGAGCAGTGCCTCGACCTGCTGGGTCGTAAGGACGCCCGGCAGGTCACGCGGCAGCTTGGGCGATGCGATCGCCGAGACCGCATCGCCCTCGACAATCCCGTCGGCAGCCATCCACCGATAGAACGAGCGAATGGCAGACAGATGCGCCGCAAGGGTTCGAGCCGCCACCTGGTCACGTGACAACTCGGCCAAATAGGAGCGAACGGTCCGCACGTCGGCGGCGCGAGCGTCGACGCCCTCGCGCTCGCACCAGGCAGCAAAGCGCTCCAACCGCGAGCCATAGGCCGTCACCGTGTTGGGAGAAAGACCCTCGACACGTGCGATGTAGGCGATAAACGAGTCGACGGTGTCGTACAGGTCAAAGGCTATGACCGGTCGCCTCCAAACAGATCGGGTCGAGTGGCCAGATAGGCATCAAGGGCCTCGAGCGCACGGTCCGCATAGGCCTGATAGCGGTCGCGCTTACTGCGGCGCATGCCGTCCTCGAGCGGCGGCACCAAGCCAAAGTTGACGTGCATGGGCTGATAGCCCACCGTTGCCGGATCGGTCGCATAGCCCACGAGCGCGCCCAGGGCGCCCACGCGCGGCAGCTCGACGCCCGCGGCACCGATAGCCTCGGCATAGGTGTTGAGCGCCGCGAGCAGACCGGTCGCCACGGCCTCCATATAGCCCTCGGTGCCGGTGATCTGACCGGCCAGGCGCACGCCGGTACCGGGTACGGCAAAGGTGCCATCGAGCACGTGCGGGGCGTCGACAAAGGTATTGCGGTGCATGACACCGTAGCGGAAGAACTCGGCGTTCTCCAGACCCGGCACCATATGGAAGACGCGCTTCTGCTCGCCAAAGGTCAGGTTGGTCTGGAAGCCCACCAGGTTATAGGCGGTCTTCTCCTTGTTCTCGGCACGCAGTTGAATCGCCGCCCAGGGGCGACGTCCGGTACGCGGGTCGGTGAGGCCGACGGGCTTCATGGCGCCAAAGCGAATGGCGTCCTTGCCGGTGCGCGCAACCTCCTCGGCAGGCTGGCATGCCTGGAACAGATCGCCGCCCTCAAAGTCCTTGAGCACCACGCGGTCGGCCGTGGTAAGCGCCTCGATAAAGGCCTCGTACTCCTCCTTATTGAGTGGAGCGTTGAGATAGTCGCCGCTCCCCTGTTCCTCGTAGCGCGACTGCGAGAACAGCACGTCCATATCGAGCGTGGAGGCATCGACGATCGGCGCCGCGGCATCGAAGAACGCAAGGGCGTCGCCACCGACGAGCTTCATGACCTCTTCGCTCAGTGCCGGCGAGCACAAGGGGCCAGCGGCAATGACCACATGGCCCTCGGGAATCTGCGTGACCTCGCCATGAATGATCTCGATATTGGGACGGGCGGCAACCTCGGCCTCGACAAGCTCGGAAAACTTGACACGGTCGACCGCCAGGGCCCCGCCGGCGGGAACGGCCGCACGATGGGCGCAATCGAGCAGGACAGAGCCCATGCGCTCAAGCTCGGCCTTCAGCAAACCAGCCGCAGAATCCGGACGGGTCGACTTAAACGAATTGGAGCAGACGAGCTCTGCCAGGTGATCGGTATGGTGGGCCGGGGAGCTCACCTGGGGGCGCATCTCGCACAGCTTTACGGCAAACCCGCGGTCTGCCAGCTGGATCGCGCACTCCGATCCCGCCAGACCGCCACCGATAACCGTCACCTGATCAAACAGCATCTGCAAACACCTTTCTAATTGACACGTTTTCCATTGTGACCGAAGGGTGTCTGGGCGTGAAGGGCAAACTTGGAGGGCGCACACCTTCCATCCATCATGCGCTCGATAAGGCCCTCGAGCTCAAGCGAGCCCAAGAGCTTGAGCACTCCGACGGCATCGAGCGAGACAAGCGCCGCGATGTCGTCGACCTTGAGCGGAGAGGCGATGAGCGCATGCATCACGGCCTGCTGTGTTGGATCCAGGTCGGCAATGCCGGGCGCATCGGGGCGTGAGTAGCGCAGGGTGCCGTAGATGCGTGAGATAGCTATCTCGATAGATTCCTCGTCGATGATGCAGCAGGCCCCGTTCGCAATGAGGTAATTCGTGCCACGCGACTCGGGCGATAGGATCGACCCCGGCACGGCAAGAAGTTCACGCCCCAAATCCATAGCAGCCTCGGCTGTAGAAAACGTCCCGGAAGGCATACCTGCCTCGGATACAAAGAGGGCTTGTGACAGTGCCGCGATCACGCGATTGCGGCGTGGAAAGGCAAACTTGCGCGGACCCATGCCCCACGGGGATATCGACACGACCGCGCCACCCGTATCGAGCGTGCGCGTAATAAGCCCCGCACTCGAACGCGGGTAGACCACGTCGGCACCCGTCCCCAGCACCACGACGTGTTTGCCGCCGGCGTTGACCGCAGCCCAACCCGAGGCCTGGTCACAACCGACCGCGCCGCCCGAAACAACCGTCACGCCCGCCTCGACCGCCACCTTTGCCGCAAGCTCTGCCACGGCAAGACCATACGGCGAGGCCTTGCGCGCGCCGATGATGGAGAGCGCAGGCGTCGAAAGCATCTCGGGGTTGCCGCGCACATAGAGCGTCTGGGGAACATCAGAAAGCTCCAAAACAGTCTCGGGATACAACGCGTCACCTGGATGCAGCTCGAAGGTCCCCTCGGCCATCACTGGTCCCTCCTTCCCTGGTACATCGCCGCCTCGAGCACGTGGTCCTGCGTCACCTGCTCGCTCTCGGCGACGTCGGCGATGGTACGCGCGATACGCACCAAGCGTACGATGCCGCGGCCCGTGAGATGCGTGCGCTTCGACAGGCCGAGCACACACTTCTCCGCCGCATCATCGAGCTCAAAGGTCGAAACGACGCCGTCAATGGACCGCGTCTCGTCATCCTCGGCCTCGGCATCCGCATCGTCCATACGGGATTCGCGCCAGACGCGAAAAGCGCGACCGCGCACAACGTAGTCACGCAACTCGGCCGACGACATACCCTCCGCACCCTCGATAATCACTTGGGGGTCGGGACGGGTCACATCGATCATCATGTCGATACGGTCGGCCAAAGGACCGCGCAGTTTAGACCGATAGCGCTCAACCATCGCCGCCGAGCAGCGACACGGCACCTCGCGATCGCCCAAAAAGCCGCAGGGGCAGGGATTGCTCGCAGCCAGCAGCTGAAAGCGCGACGGGAAGGTAAAAGCCCCGTCGACGCGTACGATCCTCACATAGCCGCGTTCGATGGGCTGACGCAGCGTCTGCAGCACACCCGTGGGAAACTCGGCAAGCTCGTCCAAAAAGAGCACGCCGCCATGAGCCAGGCTGATCTCACCCGGATGCACCGGGCGTCCTCCGCCAATGAGGCCCGCCGTTGAAATACTGTGATGGGGGCTTCGAAACGGCCGATGACCTGCCAATAAGCCATCGATGTTCTCGCCCAAGACCGAATGGATGCACAGCGCCTCCTGCTGATCCTCAACGGAAAGCTCGGGCAGGATGCCGGTCATACGGCGCGCAAGCATCGTCTTGCCCGATCCCGGGGACCCAATCATGAGCAAGCCGAGTTCTCCTGCCGCCGCAAGCGCCATGCCGCGTTTGGCAACCTCCTGCCCCAGCACGTCGGCATAGTCGAGCTCAGGCTCAAAGGTCGCCTCGACGACCTCGGAATCCAGATAGTGCCGAGCCGCCTCGCCCATGCCATGGGCAAGCTGAGACAAATGATCGATAAAGCCGCAATCCACGCCCGCGAGTGGCACATGCTGGTCGGACCTACCGGCGATGAAAGACAGCCCCATGTCGCGAGCCAATAGCTGAAACGCCACCTCGCCCTTGACAGGAAGGACCGTACCGTCCAAGCCAAGCTCACCAGCGATAAGACAACGACCGAGGTTGTCGCGGGGAATCTGACCATCGGCCGCCAATACCGCGATGGCGATGGGCAGATCAAAGCCGCTACCGGTCTTGCGAATATCGCCGGGCGCCAGATTGACCGTAATGCCCGAGCGTGGGATCTCGAACCCGGCGGAGCGCATCGCGCAGCGAATACGACCGCGTGACTCCATCACCTCCATACTCGGGATGCCGAGTATCTGAATGCCCGGAACGCCACCGGCAAGCGAGACCTCGACCGTGACGTGAATCGCCTCGACGCCGCGGATGCAGGCCGCGTGAACGGCAAACGTCTCGAACGCCATCACGACACCTGCCAATCGAAAGCGTTGTACTGATGCTCGATCTCGGCGATATGCCCGCCACGAATGGTGACACCCACGGCATCGAAGCGAATCGCCTTGAGCGGATAATGCTCCATAAGATAGCAACTTGCGATGCGGCGGTAGCGGCGTTGCTTTTGGGCGTCCACGGCCTCCTCGGGAAAGACCCGCGTGCTGCAATCCAGTGCAACGCGCCTCGTCTTGACCTCGGCCATCACCACGACATCGTCGAGCTCATCGAGCAGCACCAGATCGGCCTCGCCCTCGGTGCAACGATAACCCTGCTCCAGCAAGGAGTAGCCGCGCTCGTTAAAGTAGTCGATGGTGATCAGCTCGCCCAGCATACCCAGCTCGCGGGGACTGAGCCCCTTGATAAACTCGGGCGTCATCGCCCCGCAGTCGAGCTCGTCGTTTTCCCAACGCTCCTTGAGCTGCTGCGTCTTGCTCTTTTTGCTTGCGGCACTCATGGGGTCTCCTTTCCCGCACGCTGCATTGCCCCGATGATGAGGGCACCTTTCATGCGGGTAAGTACCGGAAGCAAACCAAAAGCTGACCAAATGCCGTCAAAAAACGGGCCGTACGCAGCAATGCTGTTGCATACGGCCCGCTACCAGCAGGTTTATAAAACCCCAGAGGTCCCTTTCTCCACAATTGACCTAGAAAAGGCGCTCAGTCTGCAGAAAGTTTCCGCAAAAGCTCACGCGGTGCAGCGGACAAAGTCCATGTTTGCGAATGGCCTCGATGTGCTCGGGGCTTGCATAGCCCTTCGACTCGGCCAGATGGTACTCGGGATACTCGGCGTCGTACTCGACCATCATCTCGTCACGCGTGACCTTCGCCATGATGGACGCCGCGGCGATGCAGGCGATTTTGGCATCGCCCTTCACCACATCGCGCTCGTTGGGAACGGCGCCCAAGGGGTTGCCATCCATGAGGACACAGTCGGGTTCAAGTCCCGTATCGGCCACGGCGCCCGCGACGGCGGCACGAATGGCACGCGCCATGCCCATCTCATCGATATCCTTAGGCGCGATATGGCAAAAACCGATCGCCGTCGCCACCTCGGCAATCTTCACCGAGAGCAGCTCGCGGCGCGCCGGCGTGAGCTTTTTGGAATCGTTGATGCCCCAGACGCGCGGCTTCATGGGAAGGCACACGGCGCACACCGTCAAGGGACCGGCAACCGATCCGCGACCCACCTCGTCGACGCCCACGACCACGCCATCGCCACCAAGCTCATGCATAAGCTCGTACATGTCATTGACGCGCTCGCGCTCGGCAACCTCTTTGGAATGGCGTTTGAGGGCGCGTTCACAAGCCTTGATCACCTGCTGGCGCGGGTCCTCGCGATAATGCTCCACGAGGGCGGGAATCTCCTCAAACGTAGCGCTCGCCAACTCACCGGCAACCTGCGATGCCGAAACCGAGCTCGTCATGTTGGCCATACCAGGCCCTCCTTGCATGCAAATCAGATAAAAAGAAGGGCCACCCGAAGGTGACCCTTGTGTCCAAACGAGTGGACAGACGCTGCGATCTTCTTAGCGCTTCTCGGGGATGCGAGCAGCCTTGCCCACCTTGTCGCGGAGGTAGTACAGCTTGGCGCGACGGACGCGACCATGACGAACGACCTCGAGCTTGGCGATCTTGGGGCTGTGAAGCGGGAAGGTACGCTCAACACCGACACCGAAGGACATCTTGCGGACGGTGAAGGTCTCGCGGGCACCGGCGCCGGCCATGCGGATGACGTCGCCCTGGAAGACCTGGATACGCTCGCGGTCGCCTTCCTTAATGCGGTAGTGAACCTTGACGTTGTCGGCGACGCGAACCTGAGGAATGTCCTCGCGGATCTGCTGACGCTCGATTGCGCGGATGTAATCCATGTGCAATTCCTTACTCTTCTAGAGGTGCCGTACCACCCTGGCCGGCACGTAGTTGAACAAACGTATTCGAGTATACACGCGCGGGTTTCTGCTGCAAGAACAATTTTTTACGCAGACAAAAAGACTAAACCCGCACATGATAACCGCCCGCCTCACGAATGAGACGGGCGGCATGAAGGGGGGCTACACTAGGCGTCTACACCCAAAACGTTAGGCGGAACGCTTGGCCTCGAGCTTGGCCTGAGCGGCAGCCAGGCGTGCGAGGGGCACGCGGTAGGGCGAGCAGGACACGTAGTCCACGTCGGCCACGTTAAACAGGCCCTTGATGGACTTGGGGTCGCCGCCGTGCTCGCCGCACACGCCAAAGTGCATGTCGGGATTGGTGGCGCGGCCCTTCTCGACGGCCAAGCGCACGAGCTCCAGCACCGCCGCGTCGATGGTCTCGAAGGGGTTGTCTTTCAGGATCTTTTTATGCATGTACAGCGGGATGAACTTGGCCTCGGCGTCATCGCGCGAGAAGCCAAAGGTCGTCTGGGTGAGGTCGTTGGTGCCAAAGCAGAAGAAGTCGGCATGATGGGCGATCTCGTCAGCGACCATGCAGGCACGCGGCAGCTCGAGCATCGTGCCCACGGGAATATTGAGCTCGACGCCCTCCTCGGCGGAAACCTCGGCGATCACGCGCTCGATAACCTCGCGGGTCTGGACATGCTCAGCCGTGATGGAAACGAGCGGAACCATGATCTCGGGGCGCGGGTCGACGCCATCCTTGATAAGGCGGGCAGCAGCCGTGGCCACAGCGCGGACCTGCATGAGCGGCAGATCGCCAAAGACGACGGACAGGCGCACGCCGCGCAGGCCGAGCATCAGGTTGGACTCGACCATGCCGTCAATGCGACGCAGGCGGGCGCGCAGGACGGCAAGCTCTTCCTCGCTGGCGCCAGCGGCTTCCTTCTTGGTGATGGCGACCTCGAGCTCTCGAGGATTATCCAAGAACTCATGAAGCGGCGGATCGAGCAGGCGGACGACCACATCGCGACCGGACATGGTCTTGAACATCGCCAGGAAGTCCTCGGTCTGAACCTTGAGCAGGTCGGCCAGGGCCTGCTGCTTCACGGCCTCATCGTCAGACAGGATAAAGCTCTGGATGATGTTCTTGCGATCGCCCAGGAACATGTGCTCGGTGCGGCACAGACCGATGGCCTCGGCGCCAAACTCAAGAGCGAGCTCGGCATCCTCGGGGTTGTCGGCGTTGACGCGCACGTGGTTGGCGTGGCCACCGGTCTCGTCCAGACGAATCTCGTCGGCCCAGGACAGGATGGTGTCCAGGTCGCCGGTGAGCTCTGCAGAGACCAGGTCGACCGCGCCGTCAACGACGATACCCTGGGTGCCGTCGATGGAGATGACATCGCCCTCGCGCAGCACGCGGTCGCTGCCCTCGATGCGCACGACCTTCTCTGCCGCGTCAATGTGGAAGCGCTCAACGCCGCAAACGCAGGGCGTACCCATGCCGCGGGCGATAACGGCGGCATGGCTCGTCTTGCCGCCATGGCTGGTCAGGATGCCCTCGGCGGCGACCATGCCCTTCAGGTCATCGGGGTTGGTCTCCCAGCGGACCAGAATGACCTTGTGGCCCTCGTTGGCGCGCGCGACGGCGTCATCACTCGAAAACACGACCTCGCCCACGGCGGCACCAGGGCTGGCGTTAAGGCCGCTGGCCAGGGCCTCGTACTTCTTGGTGGCGTCGAACTGCGGGTGCAGGAGCTGGTCGAGCTGCGCGGGATCGATGCGGCTCACGGCCTCCTCGCGGGTGATCAGGCCCTCCTCGACCATTTCGATAGCAATGCGCAGGGCGGCAGTGGCGGTGCGCTTGCCCACGCGGGTCTGGAGCATCCAGAGCTTGCCCTGCTCGATGGTGAACTCGATATCGCACATATCACGGTAATGATCCTCGAGCGTCAGGAACACGCGCTCGAGCTCCTCGCCTGCGGACTCGAGGCCCGAGGTGGTCTTGAGGTCGGCGATGGGCTCGGTGTTTCGGATGCCGGCGACGACGTCCTCGCCCTGGGCATTCACCAAAAAGTCGCCATAGAACTCCTTGGTGCCGTCGGCCGGGTTGCGCGTAAAGGCGACGCCGGTCGCAGAGGTCTCGCCCTTGTTGCCAAAGGCCATGGCCTGGACGTTGACGGCGGTGCCGAGCTCGTCGGAAATGCCGTGCTGCTTGCGGTAGATGCAGGCGCGCTCGTTCATCCAGCTGCCAAAGACGGCCTGGATGGCAAGGCGCAGCTGGAGCTCCGGATCGTGCGGGAAGACGGGCTTACCGTCGGCGACCTCGAGCTCGGGATACAGGGTCGCCTCGACGTTCTCGGAGAAGATGCCCTTAAAGGTCTCGACGAGCTCCTGCAGATCCTCGGCCGAAAGCTCGGAATCGACACGAACGCCGGCGACCAGGCGGGCCTGGGTCAGGGCGTTCTCGAATAGGTCGGCGTCGACGCCCATGACGACGTTGGAGAACATCTGGATAAAGCGACGGTAGCTGTCCCAGGCAAAGCGCGGGTTCTGCGTCTGCGCGATAAGGCCCTGGACGGAATCGTCGTTGAGGCCCAGGTTGAGGACCGTGTCCATCATGCCGGGCATGGAGAACGGAGCGCCCGAGCGAACCGACACGAGCAGCGGATCGGAGGCATCGCCGAGTTTCTTACCGCAACGGGCCTCGAGGTCCGCCTCGGCGGCAACGATCTCATCGAGTGCGCCCTCGGGCCACACATTGCCGGCACCGGAGTACTCGACGCAAGTCTGGCAGGTAATGGTAAAGCCACCGGGAACCGGCAGGCCGATGCGGCTCATCTCGGCAAGGTTTGCGCCCTTGCCGCCAAGCACGAAGTTCATGGACTTGTCGCCCTCAGTGACACAGGTGCCCTGGGCGTCGGTTCCAAAACGGTAAACCCTCTTGCAATCGCTCACGATACTTCCCCTTCCATGCTCTTACGCGCACGACCGTGGTAACGAATCGACCCGCCGAATGCGAGCCGTGAGGGTACTATACGGCGGGTTTTGGGCGGGCTTGCGCAGAGGGCGCGGGGGTTGGTAAACGTGGTAAATATGGCGGTAAACGGTAGGTAAAGTTGGTTACCTTATGAAGATACCAATGCAAGATGCTTGCAGGTCAGATGCTAGTTTATTGCTAAATCGCTTTACCAATATCGTGCATTATTTTTAGGTAGTCTTTTAGAGACGGGCATTTTTAGCTACCCCAATAAGCTAGCTTTGCTGGGCTCGGCGGGCGGCGCGGCGGGCACGGGCATCTTGGATTTCCTCCAAGTGGCTAATGATCTCGGCAGCGCTTTCCTCGATGGCCTTGCCATCGGTACGCACCACAAAGCAGCCTAGGCGCTTCATGAGGGCACGGGCTTCCTCAAGCTCGCTGCGCACACTCTCGGGCTCGGCATAGGAGCCGGCAACGGCACGGGCGTAGTCATCGCCCAAGCGACTATCGCGAATTTCGGAAATCACATCGACGGTCGAGATCAGACCAAACAACCGCATCGGGTCAACCTCGTAAATCGACTTCGGCGGCTCCATGCCATGCGCCAGTGGGACATTGGCGACCTTGTAGCCCTGATAGGCTAAATACATCGACAGCGGCGTCTTGGATGTACGCGACACACCCAGCAGCACGATATCGGCACCCGACAGATCGTCGCAACCGCGCCCGTCATCGTGCTCAACGAAATACTCCATGGCCTCGATACGATGGAAATAGCGGTCATCGGTCTTGTGAATCACGCCCGCAACGCACTTGGGCGGCACACCGATGAGCGACGACAGCACGGCAAGCGTCGGGCCGATCAGGTCGACCGAACGGATATGCAGCATACCCAGGTAATCGAGCACGCGGGCGCGAAGCGCCGGATCGACAATGGTATGGAACACGGCGACATCGCGATGGTCGGCATCGACGCGCGGCCCCACAAATGACTTGACCTGCTCCACGGAGGTCACCTTGGACAGGCGCAAAACGCGAAAAGCCCCTTCATCAAATTGCCCGGACGCCGCAAGCACCACCTCACAAGCGGTATCGCCGAGCGAGTCGGAGATAACGATAACGGTGGGACGAGCGGTGACCGGGCAATCCATGCGGGGCTCCTTTTGCGCTTATGCGCAGGCTGGCTTACTTTTTGCGGGCAAGCTCACCGATGTTGGCAATGCCGGAGAAAACGGCCTCGAAGCGGTTGAGCAGCTTAAGGCGATTATCGCGAAGCTGCTCGTCCTTGTCCATGACCATGACCTCATCGAAGAAGCGGTCGATGGGGGCACGCAGAGCGGCAAGCGCGGCAAATGCGGCCGGGTAGTCCTCGGCAGCAAGGGCGGCATCGACGGCGGTCTGAGCAGCCTCGGAGGCGTCGGCGAGCGCGAGCTCGACCTCGCCCATCAGGCTGCGGTCATACTCCGCACCCAGCTCGGGCTTGGAGATATGCGCGGCGCGGGCATAGGCGGTCGCCAGGTTGTCGAACGTCTCAGCGTCGTTCTTGCGGGCCTCGTCGAGGGCGGCGCAGCGGGCGAAGAAGACGGACGGGGCGATGATGTGCACCGCGGAGACGGCGGCGACGGTATCAGCCGGAATCTTTTCGTCGCGGGCCATGCTCACCAGGCGGCCATGGAAGAAGTCACGAGCCTGCTGGGCGACCTCGGCGGCGTCGAACTCAATGCCCTGCTCACTGTAGAGTTCGAGGGCAAAGTCGATGAGCGACGTGGGGTCGATCGGCAGACGGTCGCGCAGGATGTTGATAATGCCGATAGCGGCACGACGCAGCGCGTAGGGGTCGGAGGAGCCGGTCGGGGGCTCGCCGATGGCAAAGATACCGGCGATGGTATCGAGCTTGTCGGCGCAGGCCACGATGCAGCCAGCTGTGCCCTCGGGCAGCTCGTCACCGGCAAAACGGGGACGATAGTGATCGCGAATAGCATGGGCGACCTCGTCGTTCTCCCCCATCGCGGTCGCGTAATAACCGCCCATCACGCCCTGCTGGCTCGTGAACTCGACGACGGCGTTGGACACCAGGTCTGCCTTGCACAGGTGTGCGGCGCGAGCAGCGTCGGCGGCAAGATGGGCGCCCAGGTGAGCCTCGCGGGCGATAGCGAGCGCGAGCTGCTCGATGCGCTCGGACTTGGCGAGCACGCTACCGAGCTTCTCCTGGAAGGCAACCTTGGCCAGACGCTCACGGAACTCGTCGAGGGAGATCTTCAGGTCCTCCTCGTAGAAGAACTTGGCGTCGTCCAGACGGGCGCGCACGACGCGCTCGTTGCCGTCGATCACGCGCTCGGCATTCTCGGGCTTGCTGTTGGAGACGACCACGAACTCACGCGTCAGCTTGCCCTCGCCGTCATAGATCGGGAAGTAGCGCTGGTTGGTGAGCATGGACTCGCAGATGATCTCGTGCGGGACCTTGAGGAACTCCTCATCGAAGGTACCGACGAGCACCGTCGGCCACTCGCAGAGGTTGATAACCTCCTCGAAGACCTTCTTGGGCGTATCGACATGGCAGCCGGGGCGAACGGCCTCGACCTCGGAGATACCGGCAAGGATGGCCTCGCGACGGCGCTCGGCAGAAAGCACGCCGGCGTCCTCGAGCACCTGCTCGTAGGCGGCGGGGCTAGCGACAACGTGGTCACCGGGGCCAAGCACGCGATGGCCGCGCGTGGTATTGCCGCTCGTCACGTCGGCAAACGACACGGGCACAACGTCCTCGCCCAGAAGGCAGCAGATCCAACGGACCGGGCGCACGAAGGTGGCGTGCTCGTGACCCCAGCGCTGAGAGCGGTAGTTGGGCCACTGCAGGCCGGCGATGGTCTTCTCGCACAGAGCGGTCAGAATCGGCGTAGCCGGTGCGGAAGGAATATTCTTCTCGGCAAAGACGTACTCGCGGCCGTCGGTGTCCTCGCGACAGACCAGATCCTCGGCAGCCACACCACACTTGCGGGCAAAGCCCTGGGCGGCCTTAGTGGCGTTACCGTCAGCGTCGAACGCGATGTTGGCCGCGGGGCCGCGCTTAACCTCGTGGACCTCGTCGGTCGCAGTGGCGACATTGGCCACGAGCGCAGCCAGGCGACGCGGGCTCGAAATCACACGGACCTCGCCGTGGGCCAGGCCAGCATCGTCTAAACCCTTGGCGATCATGGTGCCAAGCTGCTTGACGGCATTGTTCAGCGGCGCGGAGGGCATTTCCTCCGTACCGATCTCAAACAGGAAATCCTTAGCGTCTGCCATGGCTTACGCCACCTCGCCTTCCTGGTCGGCATTCTCGTTCACTCCGGCGACCTCGGCCATGTAGGCCTCGCAGCACGCCTTGGCGACGGCGCGGACGCGCAGGATGTAGTTGGCACGCTCGACCGCGGACAGGGCGCCGCGGGCATCGAGCAGATTGAAAGCGTGGCTGCACTTCATGACGCAGTCGTATGCGGGCAGCGGCAGCTTGCGCTCCAGGCAGGAATGGCACTCGGCCTCGTAGTCGTCAAACTTCTGACGCATCATCTCGACGTTGGCAACCTCAAAGTTATAGGCACTGAACTCGCGCTCGTTCTCGAGGAACACGTCGCCGTAAGTCATGGGCGTACCGTCGGGCAGGTAGCTCCACACTAGGTCGTAAACGGAGTTGACGCCCTGGGCGTACATGGCGATACGCTCCAGGCCATAGGTGATCTCGACGGGCACGGGGTCGACCTCGATACCGCCCACCTGCTGGAAGTATGTAAACTGCGTGACCTCCATACCGTTAAGCCAGACCTCCCAGCCAAGGCCCCAGGCGCCCAAGGTCGGGCTCTCCCAGTCGTCCTCGACAAAGCGGACGTCATGGTCGTTGGGGTCCAGGCCAATGGCGGCCAGCGAACCCAGGTAGAGCTCCTGGGCGTTGACCGGCGACGGCTTGATGAGCACCTGGAACTGATAGTAGTGCTGCATGCGGTTAGGGTTCTCGCCGTAGCGGCCGTCGGCGGGACGGCGGCAAGGCTGAGCATAGCAGGTGCGCCACTCGGCGGGACCGAGCGAGCGCAGTGTGGTCGCGGTGTGGAAGGTACCGGCACCGACCTCGGAGTCATAGGGCTGCATAATAACGCAGCCCTGCTCGCCCCAGTACTGCTGGAGGCGCAGGATGATGTCTTGGAAGGAAAGCGATGAAGCGTTCATGCCTCTAATATCCCCTCGTCGAAACGATTACACGGTTAGGTACTGTACTATAGCGGTTTTTAGTCGATAGCGCCCAGACGGTTAAGCGGCCAGTAACGCACGAGCGCCACGGCGATCAAATCAGAGCGATCAACGGGACCAAAGTAGCGTGAGTCGGCTGAGTTCTCGCGGTTGTCGCCCATCACCCACACGCAGCCGTCGGGGACGGTGTAGGGATAGCTCACCTGGGCGGCGGGCGCCTGGACCGAAAGCGGCCAGCTCATGCCGGTCGTATAGTCCTCATCGAGCGCCTGGCCGTCGACGACGACCTTGCCGTCCTGAAGGTCGACCGTCTGACCGGCCGTGGCGATGACGCGCTTTACCAGCACGTCATGCTCGGACGTGGCATCGGGATTATGGAACACCACGATATCACCCTGTTTGACGGGCTGACCGAGCTCGAGGCTCACCTTTTGTGCCAGGATCTGGTCGCCAATCTCGATCGTGTCCTCCATGGAGCCGGTGGGTACCACAAAGGGCTCGACCACAAAGGTGCGGATCAAGAAGGTGGCGGCGAGCGCGATAAGAATGACTAAAATCCACTCCAGAGCACCACGTAAAGTGAAAACGGACCTTTCGCCAAAATCATGTTCGAGGTGAACCCGTTGACGCCCTTTATCATCCACCATTCTATTCACCCCTTCCGGAAAGCAAATCTTGCGCGTATGCGCGCTCCTGGGGCGTAAGCCGCGCCGTCTCGATCAGGTCGGGACGCCAGCGGCAGGTGCGCTCGATGGCATTCTTACGGCGCCAGGCATCGACCTTGGCATGGTCACCGCTCACGAGCACCGGCGGCACGCCCTCGCCGTTGAATTCAGCAGGGCGAGTGTACTGCGCATACTCGAGCAGGCCTCCGTCCTCGGCGGTCGAGAACGACTCGTCGACGTTGCTCATCTCGTCACCAAGGGCGCCGGGAATCAGGCGTACGACAGCATCGGCAACGACCATAGCGGGAAGCTCGCCGCCCGTGAGCACGTAATCGCCGATCGACAGGCGCTCGTCGGCATACGCATAGGCACGCTCGTCGACACCCTCGTAACGGCTGCACACAAACAGCAAGCGCTCGCTTTTGAGCAGGCGCTCGGCCACATGCTGTGTAAAGGGCTCGCCACAGGGGGTGAAGAACACAACCGTGGGCTTGGGACCCTCTGCGCTAATGGCCTCGATGGCCTCTGCGATAGGCTCGACCTTCATGAGCATGCCCTGCCCGCCGCCGTACGGCTCGTCATCGACGGTACGATGGCGGTCGTGCGTCCAGTCGCGCAGGTTATACGCCTTAAAATCAAAAAGGCCGGCCTTGCGGGCGCGGCCCAAAATCGACGTGGACATGACGGGCTCAAACATCTCGGGAAAGACCGAAAGGGTCTCGATCAGCATGTTGTCCTCCCTACTTGTCCATATCGATCAGGCCGTCCATAACATGGACGGAAATTGTTCCTGTGTCGGGAAGACCGAGCACAACCTGCTCGATCACGGGAATCAGTACCTCGCCGTACCGATCGCCCTCGACAACCCAAACATCGTTAGCGGGCGTCGACATGATCTCGACGATCGTACCGAGTGAACCGAAGCGCTCGTCGACCACCTCGCGACCCATCAGGTCGGAATAGGCGGCGTCGAGTGAATCGAGCTCAAAATCGTCACGATTTGCCAGCACGTAGCATCCCGTGATGCCCTCAGCGGCCGTCAAGTCGTCAATGCCCTCAAACGAGACCAGATCGCCATCGCCCGTATCGGTGACGGACACGACCGTGCAAAAGCGGTCGCGCTTGAGCGCCGGCGGCGTCAGGGCGACGCGCATACCCGGCTCTAATACAGAAGGAAGCCCCCGCAGCGGCTGCGCGAGGACCTCCCCCTTCCTTCCGTGCGGCTTGACCACACG
The DNA here is from genome assembly GCA_019419525.1 of Collinsella sp. GTDB lineage: Bacteria > Actinomycetota > Coriobacteriia > Coriobacteriales > Coriobacteriaceae > Collinsella. The sequence goes on along the minus strand of DXZU01000001.1, from coordinate 83,021 downwards.
GGCGATGTTTTTGTACTGGGACCTCAAGGTCCTAGCCCAGAACCTCTACCTCGACAGCAGTGTCGAGGCGAGCGGCCAGTGCACGGGCGAGCGTGCGAATGGCCTTGATGGTACGGCCACGACGGCCGATGACCTTAGCGACGTCATCCTCGGCGACCGAAACCTCAATCGTGGAGGCGTCGTCACCATCGATGACCTCAAGGCTCACGGAATCCGGGTCGTCGACGATCTGAACAACGAGATATTCGACGAGATCGGCGATGCGATCTGAGAGCATTGCCTCACCCTCGAGCTGTGCAGCGTCAACCTCAGGCACGATTTACTCCTCGGCGCCCTCAGCGGCCTCAGCGGCAGCCTTAGCGGCCTCGGCCTCTTTGGCGAGCTGCTTCTTGGACTTCTTGACGACGGTCTCGGTCTTCTCGCCCTCGTTGGCGGCCTTGACCAAAGCGGCGACGGCGTCGGTGAGCTGAGCGCCCTTGGACTGCCAGTCGGCGATCTTCTCGAGGTCGAGGTTGATGGTCTTGGGGGCGGTCATCGGGTTGTAGCGGCCAACCTCCTCGATGATACGACCGTCACGCGGGGCGCGGGAATCGGCGACGACGACACGGTAGTACGGACGCTTCTTAGCGCCGTGACGAGCAAGGCGAATCTTGACTGCCAAAGGAAACTCCTCCAACCAAGCAGCTTTAGGCTGCAACTACAAACAAACAGTTGAACATAATACGCCATCGACGCGGGCAGGTGAAGTCCGTGAGACCAACTTCTTCGGTGTAGTCGAGGGCAAATCCATATCTTAGACAAGAATTCGGGATTTGCAAGCACATACACGCACCCCACATGAGCTGCGCGGTATACTCATGACATGGAAAGACGCGAACATACATACGGTTATGAGGATGCTGCGGGCGTCACGCCGCCTCCCTGGACGGGTCCGGCGGTGGGCCTCATGGACCTCGATGCGTTTTTTGCGAGCGTGGAGATGCTCGATCATCCCGAATGGCGCGGAAAGCCGCTCATCGTGGGCGGAGACGCCGATTCGCGTGGCGTCGTGTCCACGTGTTCGTATGAGGCGCGTCGTTTTGGCGTGCACTCTGCCATGGCCTCGGCCGAGGCGCGGCGCTTGTGCCCACAAGCCATTTGGACACACGGGCATTTTGATCGCTATCGCGAGGTCAGCGCGCAGGTCATGGCGATTCTCGCCGACGAGACCCCGCGCGTCGAGCGCGTATCCATCGACGAAGCCTTTATCGATATCACACCGGGTCGCTTTGCGCCCGAAGACCCGCCGCTGGTTGCGCGGCGTATAAGCGACCGCGTGGCAGGGCTGGGAGTGACCTGCTCCATTGGCGTGGGCTGCAACAAGACGGTCGCAAAAATCGCAAGCGAGCGGGATAAGCCGTTTGGGCTGACCATCGTGCGCCCCGGAACCGAGCAGCGCTTTTTGGCCGCGCTGCCGGTATCTGCCATGAGTGGCATCGGGCGCTCGGCCGAGGAGCGACTGCGCCGCATGCGCATCTACACCCTCGGCGAGCTATCACGTGCACCGGAATCCACCTTGGCCTCTATTTTTGGCGTCAACGGCGAGCACATGCGCCAGCGTGCGCTGGGACTCGAAATCTCCGAAGTCACGAGCCTCGATGAAGAGCGCGAGGTCAAGTCGGTCAGCAATGAACGCACCTTTGCTAAAGATTTGACTGAGCGTGGGGATATTGAGGCGGCGATTGCGCTGTTGGGAGAGTCAGTGGGACGCCGTCTGCGCCGTCAGGGGCTGACGGGTGCCACGGTAACGCTCAAGCTTAAGTATTCGTATGGCAGCGGGCGTACGGCACAGCGCCGGCTGCCTCATCCGACCGACGATGAGAACATCTTCGTGGCGGTTGCACTCGATCTGCTCGACAACATCTGGCAGGAAGGAATGCACGTTCGCTTAGCAGGCATCGGCATGAGCGACTTTGACCATCGGGGCGGCATCCAGACCGACCTGTTCTGCGAGATCGATGACCGCGGAGCCCAATCCAGCGACCGCCGCGACCTCTCCGTCGCCATCGACGCCGTCCGAGACAAATTCGGCGACACCGCCCTTTCCTTCGGCCGCCAATCCCGCTTCAACGATTAACAGCCTTTGGGCAAAAAGAAAGCCGGGCAGGTGCGGAAAACCGCAACTGCCCGGCGATATGCGTGAGGGTAGCTAAACCCCGTCTCAAATGAGCTACTAGAGGAGATTGAGGGGGAGCTGGGGGGCGTCGCCCCAGAGTTTCTCGAGGCAGTAGAAGTCGCGGGCTTCGGGAGTGAAGACGTGGACGACAACCGAACCGTAGTCCATGAGCATCCAAGTCTTCTGCTCGCGACCCTCGATGGAGAACGGGTGCTCGCCGCAAGCCTCGGCGACCTTCTCCTCGATCTCGTCGACGATAGAATCGACCTGGCGGTTGTTGGTACCGGTGGCAAGCACAAAGTAGTCGCATACGTCGGAAAGCTCGGTCAGGTCGAGCACCTGAACGTCCTCGCCCTTCTTGTCGTAGGCGGCCTGCGCGGCGGCGCGGGCGACATCCTCGGCAGCGACACCGCTCGCGGACAGCGAGGCGGCAGTGCGGTCGGACGTGGCAACGAAACTCTTGTGCTCCACACCTTCAAGAATCTGCTCGCCGGTCATGGTCTCGTCGGCCATGGAATACCTCTTTCTAGACAGCCCGAGCTAGCGCAGCTGGGCGTAATGGTTGTAAATCGTAATAGCCGTGGGATAAAGATAGCGCCCGGACTGGATCACATAGACCAGACCCTGCGCAAAACAGGAGAAGAACAACTCATCGAGCGTCGACTCCCCCACCATCTCGCGCAGGGCATGCGCATAGTCGCCGTGGCGGTTGGGCTCGATGGCATCGGCCACAAAGACCACCATATCGAGCGGCGTCATGTCACAGGCACCCACGGTATGACGGTCGACAGCCTGGAAAACGGCCGGCGACAGTTCGGGAAAAAGCTGCGGAAGTTCATAGGCGGCAACAGGGCCATGCAAAAGCGGCGTCGCGGCGGAAGGAGAGCCGGCAATCTTAATGCCGTAATGCAGAGCGCGCGTAACCAGCTCGTCGTCGGAGAGCACTTTGTCCCAGTCGTGGATCAGACCGGCAGCAGCGGCATCAAAGCGGTCAACGCCGTAGACCTCGGCCAGATGAAGTGCGGTCTCGGCAACACCCAGCGAATGCACATAGCGCTTGCGCTTATCCTTCATGCGAACATCGAGCAGCTCTTGAATGCGCTTGAGCAGCGCGCGCTCATCGCCCTCAAACTGATCCTCTACCGACAACGTAGACCCCCATCACTCAAAATCTTCTTGGCCCAAATCGGCATATAGCCTGCGTTTGCGAATGTAGCCGAGCACGGACTCGCTCGTAAGATAGCGCACGCTCATACCGCGGGCAACACGCTTGCGAATGTTCGTCGAGCTGATCGCCAGCGCCGGAATCTGAATATAGCGCACGTCGAACGGCAGCCCCGACTCTTTGATTCGGGCACGCGCCGTATCGATATCAAAGCCCGGTCGCGTCGCCGCAATAAAGGTAGCAAGCTCAGCGATTCGTTCGGCATCATGCCAAGTCACAATATCGATAATCGCGTCGGCGCCCGTAATAAAGTAGAGCTTTACCTGCGACGGGTAAAAGTCGCGAAGGGCATGAAGCGTATCGGCCGTATAGGTTACACCCGGACGGTCGATCTCGAACCGGCTCGCCAAAAAGGCCGGGTTCGCGGCGGTGGCGAGGACCGTCATGGCATAACGGTCCTCGGCAGGCGTCACCGGCTTGTCAAGCTTAAAGGCAGGAGAGCCCGCCGGCATAAAGAGCACAGCGTCCAAGTCGAGCGACTCGCGCGCCTGCTCGGCGGTCACCAGGTGCCCGTAATGGATGGGATCAAAGGTGCCACCCATAATGCCGAGCCTAAACTCCTGCCCGTCCTCTAGAGGAAGCTCGGGCAGACCGATTCCACCGCGCAGCGACATGGCTTACTCGCCCTCCGAGGTCTCGGCATCGCCCGCGGCATCCGCCGCATCGACAACCTCGACTCCCTCATCCGCAGCATCGGCCACGTCAATGGCTTCAACGGCAACGTCCTCGCCAGCATCATCGAGCTCCTCGTACTCCGAGAAGTCCTCGGCGCCCTCAAAGTCAAAGGCGCGCTGGCAAATGCGGACCTCATCGCCCGCGCGGCAACCGGCCTTCTCGAGCGCGTCGTCGACACCCATGCGCGCAAACTTATGCTGCAGGTAAATGACGGCTTCCTCGTTTTCCCAGTCGGTCTGGATGACCATGCGCTCGATGGCACGACCGACCACGCGGAAGGCACCGGGCTCTTCCTGAACAATGCGGAAACGCTTCTCACGCTGCAGGCGACGGCGCTCCCACTCATCGTCGCGCAGAACGACCGGCTCATCCGAGACAGCCAACTCGGCGCGCAGCTTAGCCACCTGCTCGCCCACGGCAAGCATCAGCGTGTTGAGGCCGGCGCCCGTCACGGCGGACACGGCAAAGAACATATGTCCGTCGTCGAGCGCTGCGCGCTTGAGGTCGGCAATCTTGTCGGCCGTGCCCGGCGCATCGCACTTGTTGGCAACGACGATCTGCGGACGCTCCGAAAGCTCGGCGCCATACTGCTCGAGCTCGCGGTTGATGATGTGGTAATCCTCGACCGGGTCGCGATCCTCAAAACCACCCGTCATGTCGACGACGTGCATGATCAGGGCCGTACGCTCAATGTGGCGCAGGAACTGGTGACCCAGGCCCTTACCCTCGCTCGCGCCTTCGATAAGACCGGGGACGTCGGCAACGACGTAAGAATATTCACCGGCACGCACCATGCCGAGGTTCGGCACGAGCGTGGTAAACGGGTAGTCAGCAATCTTGGGACGGGCGGCACTCATGCGCGCGATGAGCGATGACTTACCCACGGAGGGAAAGCCCACGAGCGCGGCATCGGCCATAAGCTTCATCTCGAGCTCGATCCAGTGCTCCTCGGCCGGTTCGCCCAACTGGGCAAAGGCCGGAGCGCGACGCACCGACGTCACAAAGTGCGTGTTGCCCAGACCGCCGGCACCGCCGGGCGCCACGACGACGCGCTCGCCGTCGTGCACCAGGTCGGCAATCTCAAACATCGGGGTCTGCGTCTCGGGATCGAGCTCGCGCACCACGGTACCCATAGGGACCTTGAGAATCAGGTCCTCGCCGCTCTTGCCGTTACGACGGGCACCCTGCCCGTGCGTGCCGCGCTCGGCGCGAAAGTGATGCTTAAAGCGGTAATCGATCAGCGAAGACAGCTGAGCATCGGCCTGGATGACGACATTGCCGCCACGACCGCCGTCGCCGCCATCGGGGCCGCCCTTGGGGACAAATGCCTCGCGCCTAAACGACATGCATCCGGCTCCGCCGTCGCCGCCGCACACGTTAATGCGGCTGATATCGGTGAACTGTGACAACAGAATCGCCTCCTACAAAAAAGAGGGAGACCCTTGAATCCTAAAACTCAAGTGCCTCCCACATATGTGCTCTATGAAGGGTGAATTACGCGTTCGCGAGCGGGCGTACGCTGACCCTGTGCTTGATACCCTTGTGGAACTCAACGGTACCGTCGACCAGCGCGAACAGCGTGTCGTCCTTACCACGGCCAACGTTCTCACCCGGGTGGATGTGCGTGCCGTGCTGACGGACGAGAATCGTGCCCGTGGTTACCGTCTGGCCGGCATAGCGCTTCGTGCCAAGGCGCTGACCGCGGGAGTCACGGCCATTACGGGAGGAACCGAGTCCTTTTTTGTGTGCCATTGTGTATACCTACTCTTTCGTTACGAGTGTAATCTACTCGGCGACGGGAGCCTCGGCAACAGCCTCAGCCTCTGCCTTGACAGCCTTCTTGGCGCGGGAGGTAGCCTGAACCTTCACGATCTTCAGCTTGGTGAGCTGCTGACGGTGACCCTTCAGACGACGATAGCGCTTGCGCTTGTGGAACTTGAAGACCAGCTGCTTCTCGCCCTTGAACTGCTCAACGATCTGAGCGGTAACCTTGGCCTTGGCCAGCTTGTCGGGATCGGTGACGATCTTCTTACCATCGTTGAGGAAGATAACCGGCAGGGTGACCTTGTCGCCCTCATTGCCCTCGATCTTCTCGACGGTGATGACATCGTCGGTGGCGACCTTGTACTGCTTGCCGCCCGTGTTAACGATTGCGTACATGTTTACTTGCCCTTCATGCATCAGTTAGTGCAACAGCCGAATATAGTAGCAGGCGAAAATACCCCCGTCAACGAGTATGTGGAGCAAATCCACAAGTTCGCACAGGTATGGGGCTGACGAGTCGGCCCTCGTCGTCCTCGCATGCTTGATTCTGACGCTCGACATCGTAGGAGCAGATGGTCACGAGGTCTTGCATACCGGTGGAAACAATAGGTGCATCCACGCCCGGGGTCAAGCCCTGCAACAAAACATCAGCAGCAGAAAGCAAAATTTCCGGACGCATGGAGCCCTCGTTGTCGGCATGGGTGTCGAGCATGAGCACCAAATGGTCCGGGCGCTCCCCCGCCGTGAGCTCATAGCCCACGAGCGTGTGATCCAAATCCAAGCGCTTGCTCTTTTTGCCGCGCGCGTAGTCGATGCCGTGGCCCGCGCGCAGCGTGTCGATCGCACGACGCACCTCGTCGGCGCTTACGGGCGCCTCGGGATCCAAGTGCAGGTCGATGCGATACGACAGGCGCGTGAGCTGCGCCGTCAACGCCGGCGTGCGCACGTCGATGTACGCCGCCTCGATGGGCGCCAGATCGGCCGGAGACGCCGCAGCCAGGCGCCCAAACGCCTCGTCGAGCGCCACGAACTCGGTCATAAACAGGTCATACCACTCGCAGGTCGACGACGTACCCACCGGCAGCGCCGAAGAGAAGCCCACGCGCATGTGCGGAGAGAAGCCCTGCGTGACGGCATAGGGAAGTCCCGCACGGCGCACGATGCGCTCAATGGTATGGATTACTTCGAGATGGCCCAGGTACTTAAGGCGATCGCGCTTGCCATAGCGAACACGAAGTCTAAAGAGCGAGGGGTTGTCGGTCAGGCGCTCACTCATGCGCGATCACCCATCAATACATTCTTGGCGTGGAGCGTGGGGCAGATCCCGCAGCCGGTGCACGACGTGCGGGTACAGTCGGGAGTCGTGACGCCCTCGAGCGAGCGACGGTACTCGCGCTCGAGGAAGCCGCGCGTGCAGCCGGGGCTCACGTGCTCCCACGGCAGGCGCCAGTCCAACTCGTAGGGCAGGTGCACGAGCTCATTGAGGTCGATGCCGTTTTTGGCAGCAGCTTCCTTCCAGTTATCGAGCGAGAAATGCTCTACCCAGGCGTCAAAGCGAGAGCCCGAGCGCCAAGCATCGATGATGACGGGCGTCATGTCACGACCGGCGCGGGAAAGCGCGGCCTCGATGAGCGAGGTCTCGGCATCGTGGTAATGCACGCGGACGGCACGGTTGCGAACGCTCGTGATAAGCAGCTTCTGGCGACGCTTGACGTCGTCGTAGTCGAGCTGCGGGCACCACTGGAACGGCGTGGCAGCCTTGGGGATAAAGACCGAAACCGAGATCGACACCGAAATCGAGCCGCGACGAGCCTTGGGCACCACGGAACGACCGAGCTCCAGCACGTGATCGGCCAGATTGGCGATGGCCACGATGTCCTCATCGCGCTCGCCGGGAAGGCCTATCATAAAGTAGAGCTTCATGCGGTTCCAACCGGCCTCGAAGGCCGCCTTGGCCGCACGGTCCAGGTCCTCCTCGGTCACGTTCTTGTTAATGATGTCGCGCATGCGCTGGCTGCCGGCCTCGGGCGCGAACGTCAGTCCGCCCTTCTTTTCGCCGGCGACCGACTCGGCCATATCCACGCCAAACGAATCCAGGCGCTGCGACGGAATAGACACGCGAATACCCGTATCCTCCAGGCGACGGTTGAGCCTGCCGAGCACGTCGCGAATGCAGGAGTGGTCGGTCGTGGAGAGCGAGGTCAGCGACACCTCGTCATAGCCAGTCTTTTCCAGGCCCTGAATCACCGACGAGACGATCTGGTCGGTCGAGCGCTCGCGCACCGGGCGATACGTCATGCCGGCCTGGCAAAAACGACAGCCGCGGGCGCAGCCGCGCAGGATCTCGATAGACAGGCGGTCGTGAACCAGCTGCGCATAGGGCACGCACGACTGCGACAGCGGATTCGTGGCGCCGAAATCCTCGACGACGCGCTTGTAGACCACGGTCGGCGCATCCTTGCCCTCACGTGGCACGGTGTAGCCATGCGGCGAGCAGGGCTCGTCATGACGAACCTCATAGAGTGACGGCACGTAGTTGCCGGCAATGGATGCAAGCTGCTCAACAATCTGCGCGCGCGGGACTCCTTCGTCACGCAGGCGGCGATGCAGCTGGCAGGTCTCGAGCAGCGATTCCTCGCCCTCACCGATGAGGATGGCATCGAAGAAGGCCGCGTACGGCTCGGGGTTGTACACCGAGGGGCCGCCGGCGATGATGATGGGGTCGTCTTCACCTCGGTCGGCCGCTAACAGCGGAATGCCAGCGAGGTCGAGAGCCTCGAGGAAGTTCGTCACCGCCATCTCGTGCGGCACATGCAGGCCGACGATATCAAACGAAGCGACCGGCGCTGCACCCTCGAGCGACAGCAGTGGAATGCCCGCCTCGCGCATGGCGTCACCCATATCGGGCCACGGCACATAGCCGCGCTCGCAGGAGATGCCCTCGGCCTGGTTAAGGATGTTGTAGAGGATGGCGATGCCCTGGTTGGGCAGACCAACCTCGTACACATCCGGGTAGATCAGGCAGCAACGGTAGTCGGCATCGGCCTTGGAAAGCGTGCCCCACTCGTGATCGATATAGCGGCTCGGCTTCTCGACCTTGGCGAGCAACGGCTCAATTATATGAAAACAATCTTGGTACGGAACGCGCAACGGAAAACCCCTAAGCAGCGAGATCTGATGCGTCCTGGTAGGACGCCATAGGACGGGTAGCGCCCGCGACCGTGGTCACAAGATCGCGAACGCGGGAAAACGTGGCAGTGACCACCTCATTGGCACGGCTGTAGTCGACATCGCGCTCGTAGAGCGAAACGAGCGCACGGCCCATGCCATAGGTGCCCGCGGCAGCAGTGAGCGCCTTGACGGCAAACCCAATATGCGGCGTCTGCTTGACGAGCGCGCGGGTGACCGCGCGAATCACAAGACCGCCGGCAAGCACGCCCGCGACCTCGTAGCCACGCTCGGGTTTAATGCCGCGTCCAAAGACGGCAGCGAGCTCAAAGAGCATGCCCACCTGCGCCAGCGCCATAACGGGATAATCGGCGCCCGGCAAAAACACCAGTGCACCGGTCGCCATATTGGTGAGCGCGCACGAGGTGATGATACGGTTGGCCGCCGCGATGCGCATGAAGGCAAAGTTCGCCGCAAAAGCCGTTTCCTTGTCGGTGCGATCGAGAATCCAGCGGGCAAGCGTCTCGAGCAGATACGTCTTATCGATTGCCGCTACCACGCCGAGCATGGGCGTGGACTCCTCGATAAACGGCACCTCCACAGCAGACTCGGCAAGCACGCACACGGGCGCGCCGGCGATCACGAGCTCCTGCACGGCACTCTCCAAGCGGTCGGAACCACACGAGAGCACCAGCACCACATCGGTATCGGTCTTTGGAGCAATTCGCTCCTCCCCCAGACGCTCGACGCGCACAATGCCCGAGGTCGTCTGCGGCACAAAGGCGTCACGCACCGTCTCGGCCAGAAAGCGCGAGGCGGACGAATCCAGATAGACCGAGACGCGCACCGGCGTATCGGAATCCTTCTTAACGGACGCGCCCATCTTAAAAGCGCGGGTCAGCTTATCTACGGGAATTTTCATAGCAAACCCCTCCAGCGGTTACGCGGCGCCCGAACGATGCCGCCATATGGATTGTACGATACCCACCGTCAGCAGCTGAATCATCATCGAAGACGAACCGAAGCTAATAAACGGTAGCGGAATACCGGTAATCGGCATCATGCCGATGCACATGCCGATGTTTTCGAAAGTCTGGAACGCCCACATGCCAACGATGCCCACACACGAAAGACGCAAAAACAGCGACTCGCACTTAAAGGCGACGCGAATCGTCGAAAAGATCAGCAGCACGTAGAGGCACAGGAGCAAAAAGGAACCGCAAAAGCCAAAGGTCTCGGACAGGAAGGCGAAGACGAAGTCGGTGTGGAACTCAGGCAGAAAGCCGCCGGCCGACTGCGTCGCATGCCCCAGGCCCTTACCAAAGAAGCCGCCCGAGCCAACGGCGATAAGCGACTGCTGCAGGTTGTAGGCATCGTCCGAATCGGCATTATCGGGGTCGATAAAGACCGTCAGACGGTTCATCTGATACTGCTTGATGAGCACATCGTGGCCGAGCAACGAATCAAAGACCGAATCAAGCGCCAGGACGAGGGCCACCAGGCCCACGAGCAGGGCCAGGGTCGACAGCACCCATTCGCGGCGTGCACCGCTCATGCAGATGACGATGGCGCCCGAAACCAGCACGACCAGGCCCGAGCCCAGGTCACCCATGGCAACGACGGCCAAAAACGGAATGGACAGCATGCCGCAGAGCTTGACGTAGTCGCGAACGGTATCGATGCGACCGTTATACTGCGAACCAAGCGTAGCAATAAAGAAGATGGTGATGAGCTTGGCAAGCTCAACCGGCTGGAACGTCAAGCCGATACCGGGAATCTTGATCCAGCCCGTCATGCCCAGACCGCCCGTATAGGACAGACCCGGAATCTTGGGCGAGAAGATCACGATCAGGTCGATGACGAGCAACGCCGTCGAGAAATTGGAAATACCGCGCAGGTCGGTACGCCAGACCAGCACCGCCAGCACCGCCCCGATGCCAATTCCCAGAAGATGGCGTGAAAACGATGCATCGGCCTTAAACTGCGAAGCCGACCAGATAATGATGGCACCGTAGGCGACGAGCGCCACAGTAGCCACGAGCACACCGATATGCACCTTTTGGCGAAACGTGCCGCGCGAGGCCGAAAGTTGCTTGTTGACGCGGTCCAGGCTGCTGCGAGAGCCGGTCTTGGTTGAACGGAACAGATCCGCCGGAGAAAAATCCATCGCAACCTCCTATCGAACCGAAGAATCGCCCGAGGCCGAAGAGGTATCGGGCTCGTCAAAAATCACGCCGAGCACGTCGCGCACGACATGCATCGCGGTATCTGAGCCACCGCCGCCCTGCTCCAGGACGGTAGCGATGACATACTTGGGATCATCGGCCGGTGCATAGGCGCAGAACCACGCGTATTCGTCCTCGCCACTTTTCTCGCCCGTGCCCGACTTGCCGTATACCTGCGGCGTCAGGGTGCCAAAGTGCGCCGCCAGGGACGTCGATGCCGTGTAAATCACGTCGTGCATGCCGTTGCGAACAAGAGCCAAATCCGAATCGCTGTTGATCTTGGCCTCCAGGCGCTTCTTCTTGCCCTTGCCATTGTACTTATAGGCATCGCCGTCGCCATCGCGCGACACGGCAGACAAAAATACGTGAGGCACGTACTGTTTGCCGCCGTTGGCAAGACCCATATAGGCGCACGCCATCTGCAGGGGCGTCACCAGGATGTCGCCCTGGCCGATAGCAATGTTGGTCATATCGCCGGCATTCCACTTGCGGTCCTCGGCAGAGGCGTCGGTGAAGTACGACTCTTTCCACTCGGCATCGGGAATACGACCCGCGCCCTCACTCGGCAGATCGATACCGCAGGTCTTGCCTAGGCCCCAGCGACGAAAGACCTCCTGCAGGCCCTCGGGATGTTGCTCGTCATAAAAGAACGCCTTACCCATGTCGTAGAAGACGGGGTCGCACGAGTTGGCGATACCCGACTGCAGCGTCATGGTGCCGTGGCCAGACGTCAGCCAGCAGCGCTTGCCCCAAGCCTTGCCCAGACCCGTCCAATAACCCGTGCAGTTGGTTGTCTGCGTTGAAGTGTAGGTTCCAAACTCAAGACCGGCCAGTGCCGAGAGCGGCTTGATGGTCGAGGCCGACATGTACTGTCCGCTAATGGCGCGGTTGAGCAGCGGGTGCGAACCCTTGTCATCATTGAGCTCGGTCCACACGTCATTTGAGACGCCGCCGATAAAGACGGACGGATCGAACTTGGGCTGGCTCGCCATGCCCAGGATCTCGCCATTGTTGGGATCGAGACACACCACAGCGCCGTTGCCGGCATTGCTGTAGCCAGTGGTCTTGGCAAGCTCGATAGCGCTCGCCAGCGCCGTCTCACAGGCCTGTTGGATCTTAAGGTCGAGCGTGAGCTTAATGTCGGAGCCGGCCTTCGCGGGCACGGCGCCGGCCTGACCGGTCACATTGCCCGAGGCATCGACCTTGACGGTCTGCTCGCCACGAATACCCTGCAGCAGGTTTTCGTAGTAGCTCTCAACGCCCGCCTGGCCCACGATATCGCCCGACTGGTACGTAATCTTGCCAGCAGAAGCATCATCATCGCCAGAGGTTTTCTTATTCTGGGCCTCGAGCTGCTCGGAGGTAATGGTGCCGGTATAGCCCAAGATATGGCATGCCGTCTCGCCGTATGGATACTGGCGCTCGGTACGCTCGGCAATCTTGACGCCCGGGAACTCGCCGGCGTGTTCCTTGATATAGGCAACCGTGGAGCGACGGACGTCCGTCGCGATGGTATGCAGGCTCTGAGCGCCCTCTGTATTGTCCTGAATATTGCGAAGGACCGCCACGTAAGGCATTCCAAGCACGTTGGCAAGATGGCGAACCAGGACCTCATCCTCGGCAAGGTCGCGGTAGGCCACGACAGCAAGTGAGGGACGGTTCTGGACAAGCGCCACGCCATTGCGGTCGAGGATGCGGCCGCGCACAGCAGGAGTGGTAACGGTGCGAGTCTGATTACTATTGGCCTGCTTCTCGTAATAGTCCGACGAGACCATCTGCATGCCCCACAGCTTGACGGCGAGCGCCGCAAACATCGCGCCCACACCCGTGGTGAGGATGGAAAAGCGGCCCTTAAAGGCGGTCACCGCGGTATTGCCCTCGCCCTCGGTGGCGCGCGGGGCCGTTCCGTGCTGCGTGTCGTAGGTAAAGCGGGAGTCGCCGCGGCGCATGATGACCAGCGCGACCACAATGGCCACGACCAGCACGATACCGGCGACAACAACCGTCAACTGGGAAGACATCTACAGGCCTCCCCTATTTGAGCTTTCGGGTCTTGGGCTTAAAGCGCATACCCGTCTGATGCCCACCGCGCGCGGAGAACCCATAGCCAGACTGCGGTGCGACGCCGGACATCAAAAACGGAACGGCGACCAGGCCGGTCAGAATCGAGGACGGCAGGGCGTGTCCAAAGATCGCCACGACAAAACTCGACTCCAGACCCATAAACAGCAGGATAATGCTATAGATCACGTTAATGGCAAGCGCGAAGGCGCCCACCGTGATGCCGCGAGCGCTCGGGGCGCCACCCATCTGACCGGCGGCACTGTGTGCCAGGGCAAAGCTACCCACTGTCAGCAACAGCGACATCACGCCCACCGGCACGGCAGCGGACAGGTCATAAAACAAGCCGCTGCAAAAACCGCACACGACGGCACGGGTCGGGTCGCCCGAGAACACACTCAGGCACACCAAGATAATCATGAAGTTGACGCGACCACCCGCAATGGAGATCTGCGGTGCCAGGCCTGCCTGCAGCAGCACGCACACGATGGCGGCGATCACAAACGTGCGGGAGCTCATCCCCTGCTCGTGTAGATCCATGGACATGCCCCCTATTCGTTCGAGCCAGAATCGGTCGTCTCGGACGTGTCGGAACTGTCATCCGAGCTCTCGTCCTTCGTCTTGGTTGCAGCATCGCGCGACGTTCCCTGCGGCGTGCTGTTGGCCGTGCTCACGTCCTCATCCGAGGCCGACTGTTCATCGGTCAGCGAGGTAATGACCAGCACTTCCTCGTTGTTCTCGGCCGTGGTCTGAGCGCGCACCACAATGGTGTAGTACACGTCGTTTGCCGATTTCTCAACCGACGAGACGGTGCCGAGCGGTAGACCCTTGGGGAACACACCGCCGATGCCCGAGGTCACGATGATGTCGCCAACCTTAACGTCGGAGTCGACGCTCACGTACTCAAGACGCAGCGTGCCGTCAGCCTGACCCTGCAGCATGCCCTGGGCGCGCGTGTCCTGTACCATGGCGGACACACCCGAGTTCTCGTCGCCAATCAGGCGCACGGTGGACGTCTTGGCCGAGACTTCGATGATCTGGCCGATAACACCGGCAGAACTCGTCACGGGCATGTTGATGGTAAGGCCGTCGGCAGAGCCCTTGTCGATGGTAACGGTCGAGGTCCAGGCATCGCCGGAAGCACCAACGATACGAGCAGCGGTCGATTTGAGGTTATAGGTCGACTGCAGGCCGACCAGCCCCTCCAGACGCTCGGCGGTCTTTTGAGACTCGGAGAGCTCGGCAACCTTAGAGGTCAGTTCCTCGTTTTGCTTCTTAAGCTCGTCGAGCGTGTCCTGCGACGCCGTAAGGTTAGAGAACACGTTGCCGATCGCATTGAAGGGAGCCGCCACAGCCGAACCCACAAAGCGCACCGGCGAGGTAATCGTCGTTACGCCCGAACGCACGGCATGAATCGGTCCCGCCTCGCCCTCGCGGATGTAAAACGTGAGCAGCAACACCGAAATCAGGCTGAAAACAATCAACGGGCGCATACCCGTTGATTGTCGCTTGGTATTCAGATTTGTGGAGAAACCCGAAGATCGTGCCAAATGGAATCCACCTTTTGGAAATTAAGCATTGGTCTGGACGAAGCCGCCATCAAACGCATTGGCCTCGAGCACGCGGGCGCAGCCGTTAACGACGTTATCGAGCGCCGTAGGACTGACGTTGACCGAAACACCGGTCTCATCGCGCAGGCGCACGTCGAGACCGCGCAGCAGCGCGCCGCCACCAGTCAGCAAAATGCCGTAGTACATAAGGTCCGAGGCAAGATCGGGCGGCGTAGCGTCGAGTGCGTCCTTGACGGCCTTGGCCATCTCGTCGAGTGGCTTGTTGAGTGCGCGACGAATCTCCTCGCTCTCGATGCGCACGGTCTTGGGCAGACCAGTGATCACGTCGCGGCCGTTGACCTCGACATCGAGCTCGTCCTTGAGCGGCACGGCGGAGCCGACCTTGATCTTGATGTCCTCTGCCGTACGCTCGCCGATGGCCAGGTTGTAGGCATCACGAACGTGCGTGAGGATGGCCTGATCGAACTCGTCGCCGGCAATACGGATGGACTGCGAGACGACGATGCCGCCCATAGCGATAACGGCAACCTCGGTGGTACCGCCACCGATGTCGATGACCATGGAGCCGGTGGGCTCCTCGACGGGCAGGTCGGCGCCGATAGCGGCGGCCATGGGCTCCTCGATCAGGTAGGCCTGGCGAGCGCCGGCCTGGATCGTGGCCTCAAATACGGCACGCTTCTCGACCGACGTGACGCCGGAGGGAACGCAGACGACAACGCGCGGACGCGGGGTCCACGGATAGCGCTTCTCGGAAGCCTTGTCGATAAAGTAGCGAAGCATGGCCTCGGTAACATCGAAGTCGGCGATGACGCCGTCCTTCAGGGGACGAACGGCCACGATGTTGCCGGGCGTACGGCCGAGCATGCGCTTTGCCTCGATACCGACCGCCAGGATGCGCTCGTCGTTCTTGTCGATGGCGACAACAGAGGGCTCGCGGATGACGATGCCCTTGCCGCGCACGGAGACAAGCGTATTTGCGGTGCCGAGGTCGATGGCGAGATCGCCCGCATAGCTACCGAAGAACATATCCATCAAAGAAAACAACGCAACTCCTGATGTGTTGGATGATTGCTGGAAAACTACTAGTTCATGATACTAGCGCAAGCCCGGCACCTCACTTGCGGTGAAGCGCCGGGCAAAGCTAAATCCCATAAGGTCACTACTGGTTGTCAGCAGCCGAGAAATCCATATCGAGCGAGGAAACGGCCCAGCCGATATGGTTGTCAGAGCGCACGAATTTGACGGTGTACTCCTGCTCGCCGCCCTTGGACAGCGATGCCTTAACCTTGGCGGTCGTCTCGGTCATGGACTGATCCATGCCCTCGACGGACACGGTGGCGCCCTGCGGAATCGAGGAGATGATCATCGATTTGGCGTCCTCGGACAGGCTCGAGGCCAGGCAAGACTCGGCCTTTGCGGTGTCACCGTCGCCGGCAGCCTGGAACAGATCGGTGATAACCGACTCCTGCGAGGGGAAGCCAAAGCCGCGCGTGTAGGCGAAGCCCAGACCGCCCGCGGCGATCAAAATGAGCAGAAGCAGCACGATGAAGACTTTGAGACCCGTGTGGCGATGGCGACGACGGACCTTGGCCTGCTTACGATCCTGACGGTCCTGCTGGACCATCTCGGACTCGGACAGCGTAAAGAAGCCGGTGTCCGAGGGATCGGGCATAAACTGACCGGTCGCGCCCGTGGGATCGAGCGGGTCGACGGCGGGAGCATCCATCGCGGGAGCCGGCGCCGTGGCCATGGCCGTCTGGGCCGAAAGAGCAGCGAGGGAATCGTGCACGCGGGCAAGCTCGTCGGCCTGCTCGGGCGTGAGCTGGTAGATACCGTCGGCGGTGGCGGCGTTAAAGGCATCGAGCGCGTCAGAGGGACGACCGGCGGCAGAGAGCGCCTGGCCCATGCCGGCGTTAAGCGCACGCGTGTCATCGCGCGGACCGGCAAAGTCGATAGCCGTGCGGTAGGTCTCCACGGCATCCGCCGGACGGCCGAGCTTAATGAAGCAACGACCAAGCTCGCCCAGTGCGGCGGCAGGAGCCGGATTGGCGCCGTCGATGGCAGCCTGACGGAAGGCAGTACCCGCGTTGGCATAATCGCCCGACTGGAACAGCGCATTGCCCAGGCCCAGATAGGCCTTGAACGGCGTGGCATAGGAAGCATCCTGCGTAGCAGCAGAGAACGCCTGGGCGGCCGTCGTGTAGTCGCCCACGGCGGCGAGCGCCTTGCCGCGGTTGGTGAGCAGCGCGCCGCGCTTGCCGTAGGTGCCGTCGTTGAGGGCGGCAGCATAAGCCTCGGCGGCCTCGGCATACATGCCCAGGTGCATCAAGGCGTTGCCACGAAGGTGATCGGCCTCGCCCATAATCTCATCGGGAGTCTTTGCCGCCCCAAGCATCTGGGCTGCAGCGGAAAAATCACCCGCGCGGTAAGCGGCGCGGCCCTGTTGGATCAGCTGGCTATTCAAGGAAGTCCCCTTTACTCGTGAACGATCTCGACATGGACGATCTCGTCGCCGGCACGCAGCTGCGAAATCACATCGAGACCCTCGACCGTGGTACCAAAGACGGTGTAACCGGAATCGAGGTTATGCTGGGCGCCCAGGCAGAAGTAGAACTGCGAACCCGCGGAATCGGGGTCCATGGAGCGTGCCATGGCAAGGGCACCATCGACATGGCTGTTGCGCGGATTGGTGGCAAACTCGCCCTTGATGCAGTAGCCGGGGCCACCGGTACCGGGCATGCCGTCGGGGCCCTCAAGACCAGCGGCGACGTCGGCGCCGGACATATCGCGGGTATTGGGGTCGCCGCCCTGGATGACAAAACCGGGCACATAGCGATGGAACTTAAGGCCATCATAGAAGCCCATCGTGGAAAGCTCGCAGAAGTTCGCGACATGAATGGGAGCGCCCTCGCCGTCAAACTTGACCTTGATGGTACCCTTCGACGTCTCGATAACGGCGCACTCGTCGCCGGCAAGCTGATACTCGGGCGTGTAGAGCTCTTTCTTAAAACCAAACATGTGGTTCCTTCCTCGTGCGTTTAAAGCATATTTGTACGAATTGTAGCAATAAGCATACGCTTACATCAATTGCGCACGTAGGTTATGCCGACTATGGCGAACTAATTTTAGGAACGCTGCTGCGGCTTCCAGGAACCCACATTGGCGTCGTACTGGTTCAGCGCGCTGTTGCCACTCTGCGCGATGGGCGCCAGGATCTCGCTTTGGTGGGAACTCATCGACTCGCCATCGGGAATGGCCAGCGAGATGTCCCAGCTCTGGCAAATCACGTCGACGCGCTCGTACATCCACTCGGCAAGCTGCTTTAAGTGGGCGATGTCGTCCGCATAGACCGTATCGTCCTGATACTTAAGGTTGTTGAGCTCATCTTGCGTCTTTTTGATCTGGTCGCGCAGGGCGTAGGCACTCTGCGACAGCTCCTGACGGGTGGACAGCGGCGTTCGAAGATAGCCGTTGTTAAAAGAATCGATGACCTCGCCGATCTGCTCCTCGTCACCGTAGGACACGATGGTCTGATACAGACCGTCGAGCCTGGTATAGAGCTGATCATCGGTGAGCACGGTTTCTTCCTGGACCACCTCGGCAGAATCGTCCTGCTTGGTATCGTCCTCAGTCGCCTCACCCTTTTGGCGCGTAGGGAAGGTCGTCTGCGCGGCCTGACCAAACTGGTCATAGAAGCCGGGCATAACACCCATGGGATCGGTCGTCACGAACCAATAGGCACCACCGCACACAAAGGCAAGGACCGCGATGATAATGAGCGGCTTGGGGATATGACGCTTGTGCTTGTGATAGGCGTCCTCGTCGGGATGCACCTTGCGCTTGGGTTTTTGAGCATCGTCATGCAGGGAAACGGGCGTGGGAATATCGACCTTGGGGATACCGAAATCCTTATCGAAAGCCGGCAACACGCAGGTCTCGTTGGGGTCGGCGGCGTCCGAAAGAACCGCGGCTGCCGAGGCGGGCGCATGCGGCACCTCGGTATCGATCTGCTCTTGCGTTAGGCGCGGAAAGCCCGCCGTGCGACCCGCAGCCAGATCGGATGCGGCAGCGTCCTCGGAGAGGATACCCGGAGCGGGGCGTCCGCATTTGGGGCACGTACGATCATGCGGAGAAAGACGGGCACCGCAGCCCTCACAGAACACGAACTCGGTGTGCTCGGGACCATCGCCCGGACCCACATAGGCGTTACAGTAGGGGCAGAACGAGGCGCCGTCCTCGATAGTCTTAAGGCAATGCGGGCAGATCACGGCATCCTCTTTTCGAAGCAATTCAAACAATCGAGGTTAGAGCATAACATCGCCACGGCCCCACAGGAGCAAGGCACCAATTCAACATCGCCAGGGCGCGTAGTTACTTCTTCTTTTTGCTTGGCATCGAAACTTTGATGCCTTGGGCGGACTTGGTCACGCGAGAGCGCTTGGCTCCGGTACTCTTCTTTTTCTTGGGCTGGGCCTGGGCCACTCCCTCGAGTGCGCGGGCCTCGGCCTCGCGAGCGGTGCGATCTTCGCGGCGCTGCGCCATGTCGGCGGCGAAGCGCTTGGAAAAACGCTCGGCCGTCGAACCCGTCGAGCTCACCTTGCCGCCACCGCGACCCAGGTGGACGCGCACACCGCGGCCAAAACCAGTTGCAGCATGACGACGACGCGGCTTGAGCGAATCCATCATCGTGGCGAGCTTAAAGAACACCGAGCAGGTAAAGACCACGATGACAGCCAAGATAACCATCTGGCCCATCGACAGGTTGGCAATAGACAGCAGCTCCGGGAATCCGATAACGCCCACCAAGATGCCGGCGACTACAAACACAAAGAGCACCACACGTAAGGGCGTGAGAGGCTGCGAGATGCGCCAGATCAGGCTGACGCTCGCCGCGCACGACGTAAGCAGGCACATCGTAGACAGCGTAAGCTGGCTAAAGCCAAACACGCGCGCCACAAAGATATCGAGCGCCGCAGCCAAAATGACCGCAATCGACGCCGGTAGTGCACGCTTGAGTACGTTCGTCAGGAACGATCCCTTCACGCGAGCATTGTTGGGCTCCAGGCCCAACACAAAGCCCGGCGCGCCGATGCAGAAGAAGTTGATGAGCGTCATCTGGATGGGCTCGAAGGGGTACGGCGGCAGTGCGATGCACAGCGCCGCCAGGCCCATCGAGAACAGCGTCTTGGTCAGGAACAGCGAGGCCGAACGCTGCAGGTTGTTGATGGAGCGACGGCCCTCGGCCACCACGGCGGGCATCGAGGCAAAGTCGTTGTCGACGAGTACGATCTCGGCCACGTTGCGCGCGGCATCGGAGCCGGCCGCCATGGCGACGGAGCAGTCGGCCTCCTTGAGCGCTAGCACGTCGTTGACGCCGTCGCCCGTCATGGCCACGGTGTGCTCGCGGCGCTTGAGCGCCTGCACGAGCTCGCGCTTCTGCTGCGGGGTCACACGACCAAAGACATGGTAGCGGTCCACTGCGGCATCGAGCTTGGCCGGCGTATCGAGCGTCGTGGCGTCCACATAAGCGTCCGCCCCCGGCACGCCCACCACGCGCGCGATCGACGACACCGTACGCGGGTCATCGCCGCTGATCACGTTGAGGGTCACGCCCTGCTCGTTAAAGTAGCCGATGGTCTCGGCCGCCGAGGTACGAATCTCGTCGCGGATGGTCACAAATCCCACGGGCTCGGCCTCGCCCACCATATCCCCATCGGGCGTAAAGCCGTCCACGCGCGCCACCACGAGCACGCGGCAGGTATCGGCAAGCTCGGCGACACGGTTCTCGACCTGGGCAAACGCACGATCAGAGAGCACAAATTGCGCGGCGCCCATTACGTAGGAGCCCTGCGCAAAAGAAGCGCCGCTCCATTTTTTAGACGACGAGAATGGAATGACCGACAGCGGCTCGGACACCTCGACCGGGCGATCGGCGTAATAGTTGAGCAGCGCCTGGCAGGTCTCGTTGGCATCGGCCGAAGTCGCACGTGCCACGTTAGCCAGCGCAAAATCGAGCACTGTGGTATCGACGGGAACAGCCGCCTCGTCCGAGTCCACGCCAAAGCCAACACCCTCAACAGGCAGCGGATACGTGCCCTCGACCTCCATACGACCCGACGTGATGGTGCCCGTCTTGTCCAGGCACAGCACGTCGACGCGCGCGAGCGTCTCGATGCAGTAGAGCTGCTGCGCCAGCACCTTGCGGCGGGCCAGGCGCACCGTGGCGATGGCGAGCACCGACGAGGTCAGCAGCACCAGGCCTTGCGGGATCATGCCCAGCAGGGCGCCCACCGTGGACAGCAGCGCCGACGAAGGCACATGACCAGCCAACAGCTCGGAGAAGCACCACGAAAGCGCGCTATCGCCCGGGGTTCCCGCGGCATCCCACAGCCCACTTACACTCGAGGCGAACAGAGCCAGGCCAAGCGGAATCATGATGATGCTCGCAAAGCGCACGATGGCGTTAAGCGCGTTCATGATCTCGGAATTGACCCTTTTGACGTACTTGGCCTCGTTATTAATTTTGGCAACGTAGTTGTCGGCGCCGACATGGATCACGCGGGCGCGCAGCAGGCCCGAGTCGATAAAGCTGCCGCTCATGAGCTCGGAACCGGGCTGTTTCTTAATTAGGTCGCTCTCGCCCGTCAGCAAGCTCTCGTTCACGAGCGCCTCGCCCGAAACCACCACGGCGTCAGCGGGAATCTGATCGCCGCGCCCCAGGCGGATGATGTCGTCGAGTACGATCTGGTCCAAGTCGAGCTCCACCTCGGCACCGTCGCGCACCGCGATGGCCTTCTTGGAGGTCAGCAGTGTGAGCTTATCGACCATCTTCTTGGAACGCATGGACTGAATGACGCCAATAGCGGTATTGAGGAACACCACGAACAGGAACGTCAGATTCTTAAACGAACCGGTCAAAATGACCAGGAACGCCAAGATCACGTTGATCAAATTGAACAGCGTGCAGAGGTTCTCGATGATGAGCTCTTTGACCGACTTGGTCTTGAGCTCCATGTTGCGGTTGATTTTACCGGCGGCGATGCGCTCCTCGACCTCGGCGGTCGAGAGTCCGCGCTCGATATCCGTTGCTGCCATACCACGTCCCATCACGTCGCGTCGGTATAAGAAAAACCGCCCGGACCATGCGAGGTTCGGACGGTCTTACATTCGATGGTGCCCCATGTTGGATTCGAACCAACGGCCTTCTGCTCCGGAGGCAGACGCTCTAATCCCCTGAGCTAATAGGGCCAACATTTGGCATTATACCCAAGTGCACCACGGGCTATCAAAATAAAAGAAAAAGCTTTGCAATTACGTGGGAGACGCGGCGCAACGGCCCGCTTTAGAAGGCAAAAGCGAGTCAGATAGTATAAACTCTCATGCACCATATATACACGGCTCGCGATGCGGGCCGTTTTTGCAAAAGTTATCCATCGAGGTGAGAGGCACACCATGATTGCAATTTTAAAGCAGAGCGCCAGCGACGAGGCCGTCAGCCATATCGTCAGCTGGATTGAGAAAAAGGGTCTGAAGACCGATGTCTCGCGCGGCGAGAATGAGACGATCATCGGCCTGGTGGGCGATACGACCAAGATCGACCCGTTCCTGCTCGAGTCCATGGATGTCGTCGAGCGCGTGCAGCGCGTCTCCGAGCCTTTTAAGCGTGCCAACCGCAAGTTCCACCCCGAGGACTCCGTCATCGACTGCGGCCACGGCGTACATGTAGGCGGCGACCAGTTCCAGGTCATCGCCGGCCCGTGCTCCGTCGAGGGCGAGAACCTCATCCGCATCGCCCGCCGCGTAAAGGCCGCCGGCGCCACGATGCTGCGCGGCGGTGCCTACAAGCCCCGCACCTCCCCCTACGCCTACCAGGGCATGGGCCCCGCCGGCCTCGACCTGCTGTGCGAGGCGTCTGCCGAGCTCGACATGCCGATCGTCACCGAGATCATGGACCCGCGCGACGTGCAGGTCTTCCTGGACAAGAAAATCGACGTCATGCAGATCGGCGCCCGCAACGCACAGAACTTCCCCCTGCTCAAGGAGGTCGGCAAGACCAAGACCCCGATCCTGCTCAAGCGCGGCATGTCCGGCACCGTCGACGAGCTGCTTATGGCAGCCGAGTACATCATGAGCGAGGGCAACGACAACGTTATCCTGTGCGAACGCGGCATCCGCACTTTCGAAACCCGTACTCGCAACACCTTCGACCTTAACGCCGTGCCGGTGCTGCACCATCTGTCACACCTGCCCGTCGTCGCCGACCCCAGCCACGCCACCGGTTACACCCGCTACGTTGAGCCCATGGCGCTCGCCGCGACCGCCTGCGGCGCCAACGGTCTGGAGATCGAGGTCCACGACGACCCAAGCCACGCTTGGTCCGACGGCGCTCAGGCCCTCACCCCCGACCAGTTCGACGACACCATGCGCCGCATCCACGCCATCCGCGAGGTCGTCTGCCAAGAGACCATGGAGTAGCCCATGGGTACCGTGAGAAACGCGCGCGTTAACCAGGGTGGCCCCAAGTGCGCCGGCGTCGTGGGCCTGGGCCTCATTGGCGGCAGCTTTGCCCGCGGCTATGCGCAGGCGGGCGTCCGCGTGCTGGCCTGGGACCCCGATGACGACGTCATGACGGCCGCCAGTATGGGCACCGTTGCCGGCGAGCTCAACGACGAGACGCTCGGCGAATGCGACATCATCGTGCTGGCCTGCTACCCCGAGGCATGCATCGAGTGGCTCGAGGCGCACGCCCAAGCGCTCGCCGACGCCACCGATACCGAGGCCATCATGGGCCCCGTGGTAATCGACACGGTGGGCGTCAAGGGCATCGTGTGCGAGCGCGCCTTTGAGCTTGCCCGCGAGCACGGCTTTTACTTTGTGGGCGCGCACCCCATGGCGGGCACCCAGTTCTCGGGCTACGCTCACTCCCGCGCCGACCTGTTCCAGGGAGCTCCCCTGGTGCTCGTTCCACCCGCGGTAGACGATGCGCTCAAGCTGGAGCTTTTGGGCCAGGTGCGCGAGATGGTGCGCCCCTTGGGCTTTGGCAAGTTCAGCGTGACCAGCGCCGCCGAGCACGACCGTGTCATCGCCTTCACGAGCCAGCTTGCGCACGTGGTATCCAACGCCTACGTCAAAAGCCCCACTGCCCAGGTCCACCACGGCTTTTCGGCCGGTAGCTACCGCGATCTCACCCGCGTGGCGCACCTCAACCCCCAGATGTGGTCCGAGCTCATGATCGACGACGCCAATGCGCTCGCCTTCGAGATCGACCATCTGATCGAATCGCTCGGCGCCTACAGCCGCGCCCTTAAGGAACGCGACCAGCGCTATCTGGAGAATCTCCTTGCCGAGGGCGATCGCATCAAGCGCGCACTCGACGACGAGGCCTCCCACTAGACAACCCATCACGCCAGGTCGAAAGGACCGAAGCTTATGGCGATTACCATCGATATCGACACTGCACGCCCCTATCAGGTGCATGTTGGCACGTTTTTGCTGGAGCAGGCGGGGCCGCTCGTGCGCGCCACCGCCGGCGGCACCAAGGCCGTCATCGTGACGGACACCAACGTGGGCCCGCTCTACCAGATGCCCGTTAAGCAGAGCCTGGAGGCGTCAGGCTACGAGGTGAGCATCTGCACCTTCGAGGCCGGCGAGGCCCATAAGCGCGCCGAGACCTACGTTGCCATTTTGGAGTTTGTGGCCGAGCACGAGCTTTCGCGCTCCGACGTGATCGTGGCACTCGGCGGCGGCGTCGTGGGCGACGTGGCGGGCTTTGTGGCCGCCACCTACATGCGCGGCTGCAAGTTTGTGCAGGTCCCCACGAGCCTGCTCGCCATGGTTGATTCGTCGGTGGGCGGAAAGACGGCCATCGACCTCGCTGCCGGCAAGAACCTGGCCGGCGCCTTTTGGCAGCCGAGTGTGGTTATCGCCGACGTGGGGTGCCTGGCCACCCTCACGCCCGAGCAGTTCGCCGACGGCTGCGGCGAGGTCGTCAAACACGCCGTAATCGCCGACCCGGAGCTTTTCGCCGAGCTGGAGAAGACCCCGCTCACGCTGGAGCTGCTCAACCAGGACGTGGCTCGCGTGGCGCTTATCATTGCCCGCAATATCGACATCAAGCGCGCCGTGGTCGTCGCCGACGAGCGCGAAACCAACCAGCGCAAGCTCCTCAACTTTGGACACAGCGCCGGACACGCCGTCGAGGCCTGCGAGCACTTTGAGCTGGGACACGGCAACTGCGTGTCGATCGGCATGGGCATCATCACGCGCGCCGCGGCGATGCATGGCATCTGCGATGCTGCACTGCCCGGTCGTATTGAGGAGCTCTGCGCCCGCCATGGCCTCAAGACCCGCTGCGACCTAGATGCCGATGCCGTTTTTTCCGAGGCACTCCACGACAAGAAGCGCGCGGGCGACACCATCGACCTGGTGATTCCGCACGGCATTGGCCGCTGCAGCATCGACCGCACGCCGCTTTCCACTTTCCACGAACTCATTGCCGAGGGCCTCGGCCAGAAGGGAGACGCATCCGCATGCTAGCCCGCATCACCCCGTCCCCGCTCAAGGGCACCGTTCCCGCCATCGCGTCCAAGTCGATGGCGCACCGCCTCATCATCTGCGCCGCGCTTGCCAACGGCGAGACGCACGTCGCCTGCAACACCACCTGCGCCGACATCGAGGCTACGGTGCGTTGCCTTACGGCCCTGGGCGCCCGCATCGAGACCGTCGAGGACGGCTTCCAGGTCCACCCCACCATGAAGAGTGTTGAGTTTGGCCTGCTCAAGGCCCTTGCCGGCGGCACGCTCGACTGCGGTGAAAGTGGCTCCACGCTGCGCTTTATGCTGCCTGTCGCCTGCGCGCTGGGTGCGGATGCCACCTTCGTGGGTCAGGGACGCTTGGGTGCACGCCCACTCTCCCCGCTTTCCGACGAGATCATCGCCGCCGGCTGCGACCTACAGGGTCTGGGCGGTTTTCCGCTCAAGACGAGCGGCCGCATGCGCCCGGGCACCTTTGTGCTTCCGGGCAACGTGAGCTCGCAGTACATCTCGGGCCTGCTGTTGGCAGCTCCGCTGCTGGCCCAGCCCTCCTGCGTGCAGGTAACCGGCCTTATTGAGAGCCGCCCCTACATCAACCTGACGATCCAGGCCATGAAGGCCTTCGGCGTCGAGGTCAACGTCGAGCGTATTCCCGCCAGGGACGGCCAGCCCGAGGTCACGAACTTCCGCGTGAGCAGCGGCTCGTACCGCACGCCCGGCAATGTGGCTGTCGAGGGCGACTGGTCCAACGCCGCCTTTTGGCTGTGCGCCGGCGCCATTGGCTCCGACCCCATCACCGTCGAGGGTGTGTCGCTTAGCTCGGCCCAGGGTGATCGCAACGTGCTTGCCACGCTCTCGCGCTTCGGCGCCCGCATCGTGCGCTCCACCAACGCCGCCACTGTGCAGTCCGACAAGCTCGCCGGCTTTGAGATGAGCGCCCACGACATCCCCGACCTCGTGCCCGTTATCTCTGCCGTGGCATCGCTGGCGCAAGGCCGCACGTTCATCCGCGATTGCGCCCGCCTGCGCATCAAGGAATCCGACCGTCTGGTCACCACCACCCGCGAGCTCACCGCACTGGGCGCGCAGATACGCATTGCCGGCGACGACCTCATCATCAAGGGAGTCGACGCCTTTACCGGCGGCGAGGTCGATTCGCACAACGACCACCGTATCGCCATGATGGCCACCATCGCCGCGAGCCGTGCCACCGGCGAGGTCGTGATCCACGGCGCCGAGGCCGTCAACAAGTCCTATCCCGATTTCTTCGACCACTACCGCCTGCTGGGCGGCAAGGTCACACTCGAGGAGGAATAGCATGTCCTCGACCTTTGGCAACGTCTTGCACTTAAGCATCTTCGGCCAGTCGCACTCCCCCGCCATCGGCTGCTCCCTCGATGGCATCCCGGCGGGCATCGCTGTTGACCAGGAGCGGCTGCAGGCCTTCCTTGACCGTCGTGCCCCCGGTCGCGACGAGACCGCGACCAAACGCCGCGAGGCCGACGCCGCCCACATCATCGCCGGTGTGGTCGATGGACATACCACGGGAGCACCCATCGCCGCGATTATCGAGAACACCAACACGCGCTCAAAGGACTATTCCGAGCTGCGCCGCAAGCCCCGCCCCGGACACGCGGATTTTCCGGCGCGCGTGAAGTATCACAACATGCACGATGTCGCTGGTGGCGGGCATTTCTCCGGCCGCCTGACGGCACCCCTGTGTATCGCCGGCGGCATTGCGCTGCAGGCACTCGAGGCCCGCGGCATTAACGTGATGGCGCACGTCGCGCAGATCGGCGGCATCTCCGACCTGCCGATGGACGATATGGTCTATCGCGAGGCCGACCGCAAGGCGATCCTAACGAACGATCTTCCTTGCATTGACGCCGCCGCAGCCGGCCGCATGCGTGAGGAGATCCTAGCCGCGCGCGACGAACTCGACAGCATCGGCGGCATCGTGGAGTGCGGCATTTACGGGCTTCCCGCAGGCATCGGCGACCCCATGTTCGACGGCATCGAGAACCGCATCGCGCAGATCGCGTTTGGCATTCCCGCCGTAAAGGGCGTGGAGTTTGGCATGGGCTTTGCCGTGGCCGCCATGCGCGGCAGCGAGAACAATGATCCGTATCGCATCGATGCCGAGACCGGCGAGATCGAGGTCGAGTCCAACAACGCCGGCGGCATCCTGGGCGGTATTTCGACCGGCGCTCCCGTCATGTGGCGCATGGCCGTAAAGCCGACGCCCTCAATTGGCCGCGAGCAGCAGACGGTGGACATGGACGCTATGGAAAATGCCGAGCTCTCGGTCCACGGCCGCCACGATCCCTGCATCGTCCCCCGAGCTGTCCCCGTAGCCGAAGCAGCCGCCGCCCTCGCCATCTGGGACGCCCTCCTCGAAGACGCCGCCCAGCGCTAACTACCCACCCCTCAACATCCCCCGACACGTGAAAGGGGTCTCCATGGACCTTGCTGACATCCGCCAGGCCATCGATGGCATCGACACCACGCTCCTCAACAGCTTTGTCGAGCGCATGGACATTGCCACCGAGGTCGCCAAGTCAAAAATCGAGATGGGCAAGGCCGTCTTCGACCCCGCCCGTGAGCGCTCCAAGCTCAACAACCTCGCCAGCCGCGCGCCCGAGCGCTACGAGGCGCAGACCATCACCCTGTTCCGTCTCCTCATGAGCATGAGCAAGGCCGAGCAGCAGCGCTACATCAACGAACTCAAGGGCATTACCGTCTCGCAAAAGGCCCACGCCACGGCTGCAGCCTCCGACACGCCCTTCCCTCAAACGGCCACCGTTGCCTGCCAGGGCGTTGAGGGCGCTTACAGTCAAATCGCCGCGTGCAAGCTCTTCGACGTGCCCGACATCGCGTTTTTCGAGACCTTCGAAGGCGTTATGCGCGCTGTGCGCGACGGCTTCTGCGAGTTTGGCGTGCTGCCCATCGAGAACTCCACCGCCGGCTCGGTCAACGCCGTCTACGACCTGCTCGCCCAGTTCGACTTCCACATCGTGCGCTCGCTTCGCCTCAAGATCGACCACAACTTGCTCGTCAAGCCCGGCACCAAGCTCGCCGACGTGCGCGAGGTCTACAGCCACGGCCAAGCCATTGCCCAGTGCGCCGGCTTTATCGAGAACCACGGCCTGCGCGCCACCAAGTACCCCAACACGGCCATGTCGGCTGAGATGGTCGCCAACTCCGAACGCACCGATGTTGCCGCCATCGCATCGCGCAGCTGTGCCACGCTGTATGGCCTCGAGGTGTTGGAGCCCAATATCCAAGACTCGGACAACAACTACACGCGCTTTGTCGTCATCAGCCGCGAGCCGCGCGTCTACCCCGGCGCTAATCGCACCTCGCTCATGATCACCACGGCCAACGAGCCGGGCGCCCTCTATCGCGTGCTCGAGCGCTTCTACGCACTCAACATCAACCTCATCAAGCTCGAGAGCCGCCCCATCCCCGGCCGCGACTTTGAGTTTATGTTCTACTTTGATCTGGACTGCCCCTTTGGCAGCAAGGCCCTCGACGACCTGCTCGATTCCATCGACGACGTGTGCGAAAGCTTCACCTACTTTGGCAGCTACACGGAGGTGCTCTAGATGACCGATACCGCCGCAACCCGCCCCTACGGAGTGCTGGGCCGCGTGTTGGGCCACAGCTACACCCCAACCATCTACAAAGAGCTCGCTGGGCTCGATTACGTGCGATTTGAGCGCGAGCCCGAGGACCTCGCGGCCTTTATGACGGGCGACGAGTGGGAGGGCACCAACGTGACCATCCCCTACAAGCGCGCCGTCATGGAGTACCTGGACGAGCTGAGCCCGCTCGCCGAGCGCATGGGCAACGTCAACACCATCACGCGCCTGCCCGACGGCCGCCTGCGCGGCGATAACACCGACTACTTCGGTTTTCAGTGCCTGGTCGAGGAGCTGGGCGTAGAGGTTGCCAGTAAGAAGGCCCTCGTGCTCGGCGCCACCGGCGGTGCCGGCACTACGGCCAGCATGGTACTCGACGACTTGGGCGCCATCGTCGTACCCGTGGGTCGCACAAGCGAGGTCAATTACGACAACATCGCGCAGCAATCCGATGCCGCGCTGCTCGTCAACTGCACGCCTGCCGGCATGTTCCCCCACTGCCCCGACGCCCCCTGCACGCTCGAAGGACTCGATGCGCTCGAAGGCGTCATCGACATTGTCTACAACCCCGCCCGCACGGGTCTGATGTTCGAGGCCGAGCGCCGCGGCATCCCCTACATCGGCGGACTGCTGATGCTCGTGGCACAGGCGGCACAGGCCGTCGAGCGCTATACCGGCCAGGTCACCCCGCGCGAGCGCATCCTGGACGTAACGGAGCGCTTGTCACGCCGCGAACAGAACATCGCGCTGATCGGCATGCCGGGCTCGGGCAAGACCCGCGTGGGTGAGCAAATTGCCCTGCTCACGGGGCGAGAGCACATCGACCTGGATCGCGCGCTTGAGGAACGCCTGGGGATGCCCTGCGCCGACTATATCGTCGAGCGCGGCGAGGCGGCCTTCCGCGAGCAGGAAACGGCGGCGCTCTCCGACATCTCCAAGCGCAGCGGCCTGGTGCTTTCCACCGGCGGTGGCGTGGTCACGCGAGACGAGAACTATCCGCTGCTGCACCAGAACAGCAAAATTGTGATGCTCAACCGCAAGCTCGACGAACTCGCCCATAAGGGACGCCCTATCACCGCCCGCGATGGCATCGATAAGCTCGCCGAGCAGCGCATGCCGCGCTACCGCGCCTGGGCCGACTACATCATCGACTCACGCGACTGCGCCGCCAACACCGCCCGCGCCGTCCTCGACACCCTCCCACCCGCTCTCTAACAAAAACCACCACAAAGGGGACAGGCACCTTTGTGGTGGTTTTTCATTCCTCCTCTCCAAGTCGACCAACTCCAAAGGAAGCAACCATGAAAGCACTCGTCATCAACGGCCCCAACCTCAACATGCTCGGTATTCGCGAGCCGGGCATCTACGGCAGCGACAACTACGACCGCCTGGTCCAGATCTGCCAGGAGGCGGGCGCTGCACAGGGTTTTGACGAGGTCGAGGTCTTCCAGTCCAACCACGAGGGCAGCATCGTCGACAAGATCCAGGAGGCTTACGGCAAGGTCGACGGCATCGTCATCAACCCGGCGGCCTACACTCACACCAGCGTAGCCATCCTGGACGCGCTCAAAGCCGTCGCCATCCCCGCCGTTGAGGTCCACATCAGCGCCGTCGAGACGCGCGAGGACTTCCGCCAGGTAAGCTACGCCCGCCTGGCCTGCTTCGCCACCATCACCGGCGAGGGCCTGCAGGGCTACGCTCACGCGCTGGAGCTGGTGAGGGAGCGTCTGCTACACTAATCCCTGGGACGAACACATCAGGCATGTTTGCCCCAAATCTAAAGTAACTGTCCAATTGACATACAAAGGAGCATATCCATGTCCCAGTACGATTACCTCGTTGTCGGCGCCGGCCTTTCGGGCGCTGTCTTTGCCAATGCCGCCAAACGCGCCGGCAAGTCGGTCCTAGTCATCGATCGCCGCGACCACATTGCCGGCAACATCTACACCGAGAACGTTGAGGGCATCCAGGTCCACCGCTACGGCGCACATATCTTCCACACCTCTATGAAGGACGTCTGGGACTACGTCAACCGCTTCGCCGAGTTCAACAACTACGTCAACTCGCCGGTCGCCAACTTCCACGGCAACATGTACAACATGCCCTTCAACATGAACACCTTCGCCAAGATGTGGCCGGGCGTCGTCACGCCGGCGGACGCCAAGGCCAAGATCGCCGAGCAGGTGGCCGCCGAGAACATCGGCGAGCCGCAGAACCTCGAGGAGCAGGCGCTGTCGCTCGTCGGCCGCGACATCTTCGAGACGCTCGTGAAGGGCTACACCGAGAAGCAGTGGGGCCGCGACTGCAAGGACCTGCCCGCGAGCATCATCAAGCGCCTCCCCTGCCGCTTTACCTACGACAACAACTACTTCAACGACCGCTACCAGGGCATCCCCATGGGCGGCTACACCAGGATGGTCGCCAACATGCTCGAGGGCGTAGAGGTGCGCTGCGGCGTGGAGTACAAGGAGCTGATCGCCGCCGAGCCCGATATCGCCGCCAAGACGATCTACTGCGGCCCCATCGACGCGTTCTACGACTTTAAGCTGGGCACGCTCGAGTACCGCAGCCTGCGCTTTGAGACCGAGACGCTCGACGAGCAGGACCACCAAGGCGTTGCCGTGGTCAACTACACCGAGCGCGAGATCCCCTACACCCGCATCATCGAGCACAAGCACTTTGAGTTCGGCACGCAGGACAAGACCGTCATCACGCGCGAGTACCCGGCCGACTGGAAGCCCGGCGACGAGCCCTACTACCCCATCAACGACGCCAAGAACGAGGCCCTGTACAAGCAGTACGAGGAGCTGGCGGCGCAGGAGGGCGACGTGATCTTTGCCGGTCGCCTGGGCGGCTACAAGTACTACGACATGGACAAGGCCATCGCCGCCGCCTTCGAGCTCGTCCGCAACGAGCTTGGCGTGGAGCCCACGGTGGCGTAAGAGCCCAACAGCCAAAGGCTGATAGCCATTCCGGGATGTAATAAGTCCGATGCAGCATCGCTGCATCGGACTTATTGTTGAGGGAGCACTGCACGCGCACGCGTCCCAAAAAGCAAAGACCCGGCACAATAACCGGGTCTTCAAAAACTCTCTGGTGCTCCATGGCGGATTCGAACCGTCGACCTTGGGATTAGAAGTCCCCTGCTCTATCCAACTGAGCTAATGGAGCATAAAGCCGCGAGTACAAGTTCACACGGCCAATAAATTATAACCTACTTGAACTGGTCGTGGTATGCCTTGCAGACCTCATCCACGGGGCCATCCATACGCAGGTCGCCCTTCTCGATCCAAACAGCACGCTGGCAAATGCGCTCAACCTGCTCCATGGAGTGAGAAACGAACAAGACCGTGACGTCACCGCTCTCAATAAAATGCTGAATGCGGCGCTCGCACTTCTGCTGGAAAAAGACATCGCCAACAGAAAGCGTCTCATCGACGATGAGAATATCGGGCTCGGTAATCGTGGCGATAGCGAAGGCAATGCGCGCGACCATACCCGAAGAGAAGTTCTTCAGCGGCATGTCAACGAAGTCTTTGAGCTCAGCGAACTCGATGATCTCGTCAAAACTAGCGTCGATAAACTCCTTGGTATAACCAAGCAGCGCACCGTTAAGGTAGATATTCTCACGCGCGGTAAGCTCCGGGTCAAAGCCGGCACCGAGCTCAATCAATGGCGCGATATTGCCGTGGACCTTAACCTCGCCTTCACTGGGCTCCAAAACGCCAGCGATAATCTTGAGCATCGTAGACTTGCCGGAACCGTTGGTACCAACAAGGCCAACGACCTCACCGCGATGCACATCAAACGAAATGTGCTTAAGTGCACGAAACTCCTCAAAGAACAGCTCGTGCTTTGCGAGCTTAATAAAGTACTCCTTGAGGTTTGTAAGCGACTCAGACGCCATATTAAAAATCATGGTGACGTCTTTAACCTCAACAGCAAGAGGCTGCTTGTTGTAATCAATAGCAGATTCAGTCATAAACAGCACTCCTTAGATGTAGAGAATAAACTTGTGCTCAGTCTTATGAAACACGGTGTAGCCAATAGCAAGAGCAAGAACAGCCCAAACAACACACAGCCCAAAGGTAAACGCAGAAGGCACGGTATTAAACAGGAAGATATCACGCATAAACTGGAGGTAGTTGTACATGGGGTTCACAACCACAAGGACCTGGATCCAATGTGCCATTTGGCTGATAAAGTCTGTCGTCCAGAAAATCGGCGTCAAATACATCCAAGCAGTAATAACAACGCTCCACAGATGCATAACGTCACGGAAGAAGACTGCCAATGCTGACAGCATCATTCCCAAACCCATACAGAAGCACATGAGCAACAGCAGGCAAACCGGCAGAAGAATTAAATGCCAAGTAGGAGCCACGCGGAAAAAGAGCATAACAAGGGCGACGGCAACCAAAGAGAAGGAAAAGTTGACGAGCGAGAACAACACCTTCTGCACCGGGAACACCCAACGATGGACCTTAACCTTCTTGAGTAGCGAAGACGCCCAAATGATGGACATGAGCGCCTGGTTCGTCGATTCGGACATGACGGAGAACGTTACGTTACCGACAATCAGGTAAAGCGGATACAACTCGGGGGTAACAGAGCCATTACGGCCTTGCGCGAAGATTGTCGAAAACACAATCGACATAACAATCATCATCAGCAGCGGGTTAAGCACGGACCACGCCACACCCAGAACACTGCGACGATATTTAATCTTAAAATCTTTGGTGACAAGCTGCTTAAGAATGAACTTGTCCTTTTCAAAATCATTTTTAGCGTGAGAGGCCGGTTTAGCCACCGCTTTCTGACTCTCTACGTTGTCAGCCACGGACCATCTCCTTGTCTCGTAAAACATAACAGTGGAAAGTATAGCCCTCCCGCGCAGACGATTACCCACCGCAACAAATTTGGAGAACTAACCCATATCTAAGCAAAGGGACGAGCGATAGGTATACTTTCGACCAGCTGAGTCATTAAAGGAGGTCCTACATGGACTATTCGAATACCGCCGTCATAATCCCCTGTTACAACGAAGCGCTGACGATTGGCAAAGTTGTCGACGATTTCCATCGAGAGCTACCCGGTGCAATAGTCTACGTTTACGACAACAACTCGTCCGACGACACTACGCAAATCGCCAAGCACCACGGGGCTACGGTGCGCCACGAGCCCAGGCAGGGCAAAGGCAACGTGTGCCGCCAAATGTTCCGCGATGTCGATGCCGAATGCTACTTGATGGTCGACGGCGACGATACCTACCCCGCCGAAGCCGCCAAATCGCTCTGTGAGCCCATCCTTAACGGCGAAGCAGATATGACCGTTGGCGATCGCCTGTCAAACGGCACCTATGCCGAAGAGAACAAACGAGCCTTTCACGGCTTTGGCAACAACCTTGTTCGTGCGATGATCAAATGGATTTACGGCTACAGCTTTGACGACGTGATGACCGGCTACCGAGCCATGAGCAAACCCTTCGTCAAGACCTTCCCCGTTTTGAGTGAGGGCTTCCAGATCGAAACCGAGCTCTCAATCCACGCCGTCGATCACCGCTGGCGAATTCAAGACGTACCGGTGGAGTATCGTGATCGCCCTGCCGGCTCCGAGTCCAAGCTCAACACAATTAGCGACGGTATTAAAGTCATAGCAATGATTGGAACGCTCTTTAAAGACTATCGTCCGCTCAAGTTCTTTAGTCTTATCGCGATGATCTTTGCCATCATAGGGCTCGCCCTCGGTATACCAATCGTCGCAGAGTACATCCAGACCGGATTAGTCCCTCGCTTCCCCACCGCAATGCTCGCCGTCTCGTTCATGTTCTTATGCGGGCTAAGCCTGGCAACGGGGCTCATTCTCGACTCGGTTGCGAAGGTAGAACGAAAGCAATGGGAGCTACAAGCCTATAAAACCTATTCGAAATAAGAAGAGGTCCGGACTTAATCCGGACCTCATCTTATTTAAGACCCAAATACTGTTCCCAGAACTCTCGCGAAGTCATGTACGGCATGGCATCTTTCCATGCCCCCCTGACATTCTTGCCTTCTTTACGATATCGCTCCATCAGTTCGTGCTCTCGGCGGCGAATACTCTTAAACCGCGCTCGGTCCATCGTGCGGACCGACCCCTTCTCGCGGGTCGGATCAAGAAAGACCAGCGTCTTGCAACGCGTCGAATTGCCTTCAAGCGTACAGCTGCCATTCTTAACTGCATAGCCGGGCTTACCGCGCAACAGTGCATCGGGAAGATAGTGCTTGTCGTAAGGAATAGATCTCCAGTACTTCATAAACTTCGAAGGATGGGATTCCAGATTAACATTAGCGAGCACTTGCTCCGTAACCCCGGCCTTGCGAAGAAGCTCTGGATCCATTTCGGAAACAGGAATCAGCTTTTCGTTTAACTTACCCTTGCCGATCATCGTCGCGGCGCCATCAAGCTTCTGGAGATACTCAGGGCCACGCAGATAATCCTCAAAGCCATCGAGAATAAACTCGGCAGCCTGATAGTCCATATCGCGCAAGTTCTGACGCACCCCTCGCTGAATACGAAGGACAAACATCTTCTCATCAGCACAATCATCGAGAGCAATCATGGCAAAGAAGTTACGGAAGTACTGGTAGCAATCAACCGAAGCGCGGAAACGCCCCTCAAAGCTTGCATGCCACACGCAAATGCAATTCATGGTCATGTAGACAGGCTTATTGCGCATGCCAAACTCAACGTCGTCGCAGCGAATAAAGAAAGGCATGGGAAAGCCGTTCTTTTCGATAGCCTTCACCGGAACGCAGCTATACCACCAGGCTCCGTAAGCCTGGTCAACCTCGACGTTTGTACGTTCGTTTTCGAGGATATCGGACAGCTTGCCAACATTCAGATCCTCTTTTACGCGACGATAGGCGCCAGAAGAAGCCACATATGAAACATCTTCGAACTGGCGGGTGGGATCTTCCATCGAAAGCATGGCACCGTTAATAAAGGCATCCTTATATTTGCCTTTAGCAAGAGAGAGGAGATTAAACGTACGAATCAAACTCTCGGGCATGATGGAAACATCATCGTCCATCAAAATGATATGGGTGAACTGACCAGGAGTTTCAGTGGCTGCCATCATTCCGCGCGAAAAACCTCCTGAGCCACCCGTGTTGGGATTCGGGAGCACGGTAACCAACTCGTCAGATAGTGCCGCGGAATCGAGGGTTTGCCCATTATCGACAACAAACATGTGGAAGTGGTCGTGGATTGGGCCGTCCTCTTTTGAGATGCCGGTTTTAACGAGATCGATGTTGGGAATGATATATTTCTCATTTTTAAACGTTGTCGTAGACAAAGCGAGGTCAACACGATTTACCTCGTCCTCATCCACAGTTGCGGTATAACAGCCCTTAACCAAAGTCGCGGTAGTCGATTCCACGGAGGATATAGAGAATCCAATAAGGTCAAAATTCTCCAAACAGACACTAATGGCCAACGAACTCGGTCCATTCTCAGTAGAAAAAGGGGCCTGTTTAATTTGTACTGGATCGAGTGACCCATGTTCTACGCCATAAATGCGCACAAGCCCCGATCCATCAAGAACCAAATTCAGACAGACCTCATCGAGCTGCGCGTATTGTCTCCATTTCAAAGCGGATAATCCGTTGACATACGTCATAAAGTCAACGGTTCCATCTATCTGCAAGCAGCCCCCCGGAAGGGTGCGCACAATGCCGCCGCGTTCAACCCGATAATAGAGCTCCGAGTGGGAAATCGCGTGGTCATCAACGCAGCGCACTATGTTGGCTAACTTATAATTAAGTTTCAAAATAAACTCCCATACTTACCTTCAAGAAGATACAAGCAATCACATTATCGCCTAAATTGACTGTAAGTCGCACACCTCTGCAGGCATCTTCAACACCTTATGGAAAATGTGAAACATCGCGTATGTCTATATAATGAATCAAGATTATTTACAAGAAATGGAGATTTAAATGCCCCTGATGAAGTTCGCGAATGTACTCTTGGAGCACAACGCACGCGCGGTCAATTATCCCTCTTTGTATTGTCGTTCAACTGAACCCGTTGTCTTTCTTCCCGATAGTGATGCCTGGGAGCTCCACGGAGAAGGCGAATATGACTTCAGCACTTATTTCAACGCGCTTTCGATTAATAAACTCAATACTTATACAAACGCGCAAAAGTATTATTTGCACCTCGAACTTAAGGGTGCTTCGTGCGAGGTAGTGCAAACGACCTCTGATAGATTCTCATCTAGTCCGATTGTTCTTGATGCAACAAAAAGAACCGTAGAGAAATCCGACTCCTTTACCGCCCTAGATATCGAATTAACGACGAATAAAGATACGATACTGGTCGGGTTTATCATTCGCACCACGGGTCCTGTACAAATTAAAAACAGCTATTACTCGGTCTCGACCGATCAACCGCTAAAAGAAATTGAGCTTGTCTTAGCGACTACGACATTTAAGAAAGAGAAGTACATCACATCAAATATCGACTTAGTAAAGTCGGAGATTCTTGATAGCGCTGATCCAATCGCCGACCACTTTAATATGCACGTAATAGATAATGGCAGAACGCTCGATTCATCAGCCTTGGAAAACGAACACGTCCACATTCATCCAAACCAGAACGTTGGTGGCGCAGGCGGCTTCACTTACGGAATGATTCTTGCCAAGGAGCAGAAACCGAAAGCAACTCACGTTCTACTTATGGACGATGACGTGGCCGTATCTCCGGAGAGCATCAAGAGAACTTATAACCTGCTAAGGATAGTGAACAAAGACTATTCCGAAGCGATGATTAGCGGCGCGATGCTTAATTACGGCATTGCAGATCAACAGTGGGAAGACACTGGCTATATGACTCCCCTCGGCTCTTTCTCCCCCGCAAAACAGCCCTTATACCTATCCCGTTTTGAAGACATTGTTTATAACGAGACGTTTAGAATCCCTAAAAACATTCGAGACACCAACGCCCGTTACGCGGCATGGTGGTACTGCTGTATACCGATAAGCACAATTGAAGAGAACGGATTGCCACTTCCCTACTTTGTTAGATGTGACGATGCAGAGTACGGCGTTCGATGCAATAAACCCTTTATGACGATGAACAGCATCTGCATCTGGCATGAAAGTTTCCATGTTAGATACAACGCGGCAGTTGAGCGCTACCAAACAACGAGGAACACGCTTATTGCCAAATTCACCACTGGATTCGGAGCAAACTCTGATTTCATGTACGAATTAAAAAATAACGTTCGACTCGAGCTCAAAAAGTATGGTTATAAAAATGCCAGCTTAGTTCTTGATGCATTCGAGGACTTCATGAAAGGACCCGATTTCTATAGCGAAATCGGAATTGCCGAGAAAACGTTCATGGAAGCAAACAAGAAGAAGGAAGCAATGGTTCCCTTCAGCGAGCTAGAGAGACAAGCTCGCGAGATTGGAATTGAAGACTTTTCCATTGATGATATTGATAGACAATTGATTGCGGGAGACAAGCCACGATCGATTTCGCAAAGACTGATTGATTTTATTACCGATAATAAACAAAGGATACTAACCGGAGATGGTTCTGGATTTGCAGTCATACCTGTACACGGTTGGGAATATCCCGCCGGAGCAATCCGGGGGAAAAAGTACCTTATCGTTATTGACTGGTACAACCGAATGGGATGCATAAGGACAAAAGACGCCGAGAAGTACGCCAAACTTCTTAAGCGCTACAAAGCCGATGTTAAACAATATAAGAAATGTGAGAAAGAACTCGCTGAAGCCTACTCTAATAGCAGACCAATCGTCACATCAGACGAGTTTTGGAAAAGATATCTAGGAATCTAGATCTGTCAATTATGCTGATCCTCTAGCTGATTGGACTTTCGTGGTTATCGCTATTGCTTTTATTACAATCACTTTTTCCATATTCGCACCTGGCTATTTATTAACCAAATGCCTCGGATACGACAATGTAAAATCGATAGCGATAGCACCTCCTGTTAGCTGCTGCATTCTCCTAACTTTAGGAGTAGTTCTTCATATACTCAGTATTAATGCAGGCATCATATCGATGCTCCTAATTCCAACGGCCGCTTTGCTTGTAATCTATTCGCTCATAAAACATAGATACGATTCCTCTAACAACAAAGCAGATCAACTTCTCATCCTGAGTCTTTACGTGCTTATTGGTATTCTATTGGTTCTCTTAGTTCTATTTAAGCACCAGCATGGCCTTGACGCATTTCAACCAGACAATGACAATGCGACTCATTTAGCCATAATTAAGAACATGGCATCGAGTAAAATCTTATCAGTCTTATCCACAAGCGCTTATTTTGATACCTCAGTCAGCCCGGATATAAATACTGCAGGTGTCTTTTACCCTTCTATATTTCATCTACTCGCAGCACTTTCGATTTTCACTTCAGGCGTAGCTGTCCAGGCGGCTGAAAATATAACAGCAGCAGTAATCATCGCAATGGTATATACGTCGGGTTGTTATGCGCTGTTCAGAGCAATTGAACCCAACAATAGAAACTTAACAATCGCTGGCGCCGTGGGCTGCCTGTTAATCGTAGGATTTCCCTGGAGATTCATTGTTTGGGGCCCGTTATACCCCAATTTATTGTCCCTTTCCCTAATTCCCGCAGCGCTCTCGGTGGAGATTGAAATCTGCAATACGATTAAAGAAAACAAACTGGATTTGTCTCAAGTTCTTTTGTTTTTGCTGACGATAATTGCAGTATGCGGATCACACCCAAATGGACTCTTTACCCTTGGTGTACTTAGTATTGGATTATTGTCTGACACCCTATTTAGTAAAGTAAGAGTTACTAAAAAGGGGAAGTTCATTCCAGTATTTGCCACGCTTGGCTTCCTTGTCTGCGTCATAGCCATATGGACCATCTGTTTTCTGCTTCCAGCATTTCAAGGCGTTGTAAACTACAAATGGCCAGCAAATCAGAACTTACACAAGGCGGTCATTTCCCTTTTATTTTTTGGGTTTACCCGAGATTCTAGAGATCCAATTTTGCTAATCCTGCTCTGCATCGGAATAGTATGCATAATGCGAAGAAAAGAATTTCGCTGGATAGTTGCGTCTTATCTGCTTACCGCATTCATGTTTATTGTTGCAGTAAGCAGTGATGGAGTAGTAAAACAATATCTTTGTGGTTTTTGGTACTGCGATCATAATAGGATTGCGGCCTGCACATCTTTAGCCGCTATGCCCTTAATCTGCATTGGACTAGCTTCATTATTTTCATTATTGGAAAATAAGGTATCGAATTGGCATAGCAAAAAAACCATAGGAACGCCAATAATAAAACTGAGCGTATCGGTTTTGATTATCCTGGTAGTCTGCTTCCCGTTTTTCGTTGATAATTGCCTGG
This sequence comes from Collinsella sp., assembly GCA_019419525.1. Lineage (GTDB taxonomy): Bacteria > Actinomycetota > Coriobacteriia > Coriobacteriales > Coriobacteriaceae > Collinsella. The sequence continues at coordinate 42,609 of DXZU01000001.1, read as the reverse complement.
GCTATCCAACAACTTTTCAAGACTACACGAGGCTTCTTGATTACAAGTTTGACAAAAAGTCCCCAAGTGTTTATTCATCTGATGAAGTAGACTTTGTTGAGAAAGCTGACAAGCTCATTAAACCTGAAACAAAAGTCATCAACATTCCATTTGATGGAAGCTGCTTTGCTTATGACATTCAAGATCTGAATATATATTATCGAGATCCACACGTCAGCGGCGCAAAGAGTACTTCGGAGACAGAACATAGCTGGCTCTACAGAAAACAGTTGTCAAATTATCTGAACTGCCATCAAATCAGAGATGCACTTAAGAATGACCATATTGAATATGTTCTGATGCTTGATGACGGAGATTCTAAAGATGAACCAGAAAGATTCTTTATAGGTTATAACGAAAATGATTGGAGCGGCATAACATCGATTAACGAAAATACACCCGGTTTTAGCCTTGTCTTAGCAAAAGACGATATGAAGCTATATAAGATTGATTTTTAATAGCCCATACTGAGCATTCAATCGCCTGAACACTGCCGAATATCGCGAAACAGCACCGTTGTTATTACACTTGGGCACTGGGACCGACATTGGACTCGGTGCCTTTTATTGCTAGCGGCCGATCCCGCAGCGCCATCTCATCTTTGCATCGCCCATGCAACCCAGACCGCGCTGTACACGATTCTGTTATAGGACAGAAGCCAGAGAAAATGGACGGCATGAAGGTCGAATAGGGAATCTGGGAATCGCACGGAGTCGGAACCGTGTCGACCAATCGACAACAGATTCATGATAGTACCGGCTATTTAGCAGCTTGAGCTTTAGACATCAGAAACCGTATCAAACGTTGCACTAACAACGCGATGCAGACGTCAGCAAGTATTCGAACAAAAAGCACACCAAGCCACGCCAGCCCTTGGCCACGAGCGCCAACCGTTTCTACGATTTGCCCCCATCTTAATATGTCATCTTCTGCAACATGAACCATCAGTACATACAGCGTAAGAGAACCTAACCGGCTAAGAGTTTTCCATAATTTTGAGGAATTATGCCCTCCCTGTTCGATCAACGCCAAAAACAAAACGAGGCACAGAGAGCTTGCGATTGCACCAGCGATATTGCGAACAAAATCAACAACTGACCTTCCGTAATCACACATGGCCATCGAAAATCCATTAAAACCAACAACAGCCCAGAGCCAAGCAACAAACAACGCAGGAATTACGAATTCAGCACCGATTTTCTCGGTAAACCAGCCACGTTTATTTGCATAAGTTCCCAACATTACAAAGGGAACGGCGCACAATCCACTTTGAATATCGAAAGGAAGGAAGACTACGTGAGCAGAAAGTAGTCCCAAAAAGAAACACAGGATGGAAAGCAATATCGGTCGTTTTGTCTTAAACAGTTTGATCGCAATCATTCTCGCCCAGAATAACGCAAGAAGAAACCATGTTCAACCGATACGCACACGCAAAGGCCAAACTGCAAGTTCAGCCGAGGGGACATCGCCCGCGCCATACACACTAGCAGAGAGCCAATCCTTGAAGAGTTGCTTCGTTGATCCCATATCATGCAGAAAGAGGTTTGATGCGCACATAAAAGCGATTATGAGAATTGAAGAAACCGCATAAGGAATGATCAACGCCCTGACCTCCTTTGCAAGATCATAACGTCTATCGACATGTAAGAAATAACCACTCGTTACGAAAAAGACTGGTAGATGAAAAGTAAACGCCGAAGCGAATATGAACTGTGCTCCGGTGCCTAAGCCCAAAAAGCGAATCGCAGTATGGCCTGCGATGACCGCGATAATTGCAAGTGCCTTGGCAACGTCAATAAACTCAATCCTGTGCTTAATTTCTTTATTCGAAATACTTGATGCCAATTGAATCCCATCTATCGAAGCACGCATGACGTGCGAGGGCGCGAACAGCCGAAATTACTAGCGTGAACGCAGTCTACGCCCCGTCAAATTAACATAACAAAACAGGCAGCATGGTAACGAACGCTCCAATATCAAACAGCAAATGCTATTTATCTAAAGCAACCGCCTGAACAAGAGAGTTTAACCGTTCCTCCAACTTGGCCAAGCGCAGTGAATTGCAGAAATCCCGCACAACGAGAACGGCAATCACGTACAAAAAAACTAAGTTCGAAGGCGAAACAAAACCAAAAAGGGCTGAACAAGCGATTGCTATTTCAGGAAAAATGCCGAGAATCACAAAGCTCAAGCTAAACAACAGCCAGAATAGCGAATCCAGAGCTTGCATCTGGGACATCTTAAGCTTTCGGACTACAAATAACAAAACAACGGCAGCGCTGACAATTAGCAACACGCGAAGTGATATAGACATAACGATCACCTAAACCACTGAACAATAAGAAGCGTTACGAATACCCGGAGCATATACTGCATAGATTTAACCGGATTTAAGTAGCTCTCTCCACCTTGGCGTTCACGCATCGAGACCTGAACTTCGGAGACCGAGTATCCTTGTTTTAAAAACAAAGCAAGTGACTCTGGCTCGGGATTAAGAGTGTTGTCGTAATAGTATCTTTCGAGTACAGGACGGCCAAACAGTCTGAAGCCAGATGTGGGATCACTAATGCGATGACCAGTCAGCATCTTAATCAATACAGTGATCATGCGTGAACCAACCATGCGCATCGATTTATCTTTGCGGACAGTCAGAAACCTAGAACCGATGACGATATCTGAACCAGTCTTTACTGCTTTCTCAACAAGAGCATCCAAATACTCAGGACGATGTTGCCCGTCAGCATCAAACTGAACCATATAGTCATATCCATGATCGACAGCATATCGAGCCGCGGTCTGAAATCCAACCGTAAGACCACAGTTAATTGGCATGTTAATAATATTGCAGCCGATATTCTCGCAGATAGAAAGCGTGCGGTCATGAGATCCGTCATTAATAACTACAAAATCAAACCTAGGCGCGACTTGCCTAAGCTCGATTATGGTGTTTTCTATGCACTCTTCCTCATTATATGCCGGAATGGCAACAAGGGTTTTTGGACAATAGGACACGCAAATCCATTCTCGCTGTTATTAATATCCCCAACATATTAGCGTACGCAATCAACGAATATGCACATTAGCCGAATTTAACATCCCGCCAAGAAGACGCCAAGCATCCGAACAAAGAACAGGCAGCAGAAGTAAGGCGAATACTTAAACGGGCAAACCCAGGTGTGTGTCCACAACGAGTAATGAGTCGAATCCAAGCCGGTGCCTGACGGAAAAACAAATTCACGCTATAACATTAGACAGAAAACTAAAAACTCAATAAATAGGTTGCTAGCGAAACTATAATGTCGTAACTATTTTATGAACTGGCCATAACGATTCAATCATTTTGTAAGTGGACATCGGCAAAATCAAATTTGTAGAAACGCCTCCATTTGTTACCTCGACTATCTCTTCAATCTCCTCAGCCTTATCTACAACCAAGAATGAAATATCGGCGTAGTCAAACTCAAGATTCTCTAGCAGACGCCATTCTCTTTCATGGGAATAATCAAGGTAGTCTTGTTCGAATCCATTCTTTTTGAATTCAGCTTTCGTATCCTCCGGTGCATACTTCGGAACAAAAGGCGTGAAATAGGGACTGGGGACAAAAAGTTGGACCTTCAAGGTCCGGTTTGAAGCCTCCCATTTTTCGTGTCCAAGAAATGGGAGGCAGTTCAGGAGGGGCCGCAGGGGCGCTCGGCTAACTGCGGGAATGGCCTATTTACTCAATGTGCTCGGCCGAGATTGGAAATCAACCGTAAAGCAACAACCCCAATTGTTGGGTTAAAACAATTTACGAAATACAATCCTGAGCCAACCCCACAAAATCTCTCGCTAATCGAAATGAAGACAACTGCATTGCCATGCTAAACGGACTTGAGCGATCTGCTGAAAAGAAGGTATTTCTTCTTACCGCAAATGCGGAGACAAAGATATCAACGTGAGCTTACCTTCATCTAAGTGGCCTCAAAACAAAAATGTCAACCTTATCAAACAAAATCACTAATTACCTCCTTTCGATAAAGTTGCATTTGGATAATAAAACCGGGAAAATAGTTCATAGTAAGTTATTCCCGCACCCATCAGAGGTTATAAAACATGAAGGTTTCGGTCATCGTTCCTGTATACAATGTCGAGCAGTATCTTGCGCGATGCCTCGACAGCATACTTGCTCAGACGTACGACGATTACGAAATCATTTGCGTAAATGATTGCAGTCCGGATAACAGCTCAACGATACTGAGCGAGTATGTTTCAAAGCATTCGGACCGCATTAAGGTAATCACTAACGAAGTCAATCTTGGCCTGGGCCTTTCAAGAGAGAAGGCCCTTGGAGTTGCTTGTGGCGAATTCGTCATGTTCATCGATAGCGACGACTACATCAAGCCCGATTACCTGCAGCACTATCTCGATGCTACAAAAGACGGCGACTACGACATTGTGGTTGGAGGGTATATTCGAGACATCGACGGCAAGCTGACCGAACATTACCTAAGCGATACGGTCTGGAGCTCCACCACCTATGCCATCGCTTGTGCGAAACTATACCGGCGGTCTTTCATATCGGAGAATGACCTGCACTTCACATCAATCAAATGCGGTGAAGACATCTACTTCAGTCTATCAGCATTTTATTGCAACGCTAAAACTAAAGTAATTCAATACGCGGGCTACTATTACGTGCTGAACCCCGGCTCAATCACTGGTTCAATGAACTACAAAAAGAACCACGAGAGAATTATGGCCGAGCTCTTTGACACCTTCCTCAAAAACCATGAGCTGAGCAGCATCCCCCAGGACAGACAGGACGTTATCGAGTACACCTATCTCGCCAATATGATTAATGCCCTCATTTCGTTCAATCATGGATGCGGCATTTCCCTTATGAAAGAGAAGTACGCTTTTGCAAAGGCAGACGCAGAGTCAAAGTTCCCCAACTACCTATCCAACCAATACGTTGGACTGTTGAAGCCTAAGGGCCAAAGAACAAAAATCCGACTTGGAGTCGGAGTGGTAATTCTTCTTGAGAAAATTCATATGGCTCGCTTCCTCTTCTATCTTATTGCCCTCATTTAGATAAGGAACGAATAAGGTGCTCGACCACATAGCTATATTTTCCGCCTTTTACCCACCACACCTTGGCGGAGTTGAACAGTTTACTCATAACCTTGCAACACAGTTGACAACACAAAACATCAAAGTAACTGTGGTGACATCCTCAACCGAAGGACTCTTCCGGATTTCAGATGGAGAGGTAACGGTTATTGGAATTCCTTCGAAATCAATCATGGGCGACCGTTTTCCTCTAATGATTCCTTCGAAGGCCACTTTCAAGCAGATTAAAGAGCTTACAGAGGCTCCATTTGATGGCATTGTCATCAACACGCGATACTATCCGATTTGTCTTCTGGGATGTCGCATTGCAAGCGCCCACAACCTGAGACCCGTTCTAATCGATCACAGTTCGGGTCCAATTTCTAACGAAAAGTCTCCTCTGGGACTCGCGATGCGTACTTATGAGGCAATCAACAATCGTCTGATTAGGTCCAAAAGGCCTATCGGCTGCTCAGTTTCAGAGCGAGGGCTATCTTGGCTTAAGAGCATAGGCTTTGATGCCCAAGCTGTTATACCGAACTCAATCGACTGCGCTGAATATAGGAGCACGGCCAAACCGGACAGCTACAGAGAGCTCCTATCGCTGACCGACAACGAATTTCTTGTCACATATGCCGGAAGATTGATCCCCGAAAAGGGCCTGCCCAAACTTCTGGGGGCAGTATCCTCCCTCAACGCCGCGGGAGCATGCGTCCATCTTGCAGTCGCGGGAAGTGGCCCTCTTGAGGACAGACTCTTTGAAAACCATAAGACATGGCTTCATTATATGGGGCGTCTGTCAAAGCAGGAGCTGTCGGGACTACTGAGAGACTCTGACTGTTTTTGCCTTCCCACTGAGTATCCAGAGGGGCTTCCAACGGTTCTTCTGGAGGCGGCAGCCCAGCATTGTGCGATTGTCGTCTCGGATTGTGCCGGAGCAAGAGAGGTCGTTCCGTCCAAGGAGTACGGCACCGTGCTTAGCGTAGTAAGCGAGGATGAGATCGCAAAGGCGATCCTTGCTTACTGTAACGATTGCGGTGCGGCCACGACGTGCGGCGATAACGCGGCGCTTCATATTGAGCATTGCTTCTCATGGGTGGCAACCGCAAAAAAGCTCATCAAAATCTTAGACGCCTCTTGAGGTTACGTACCAATTTAAACTGCCTTGGTGCAACTCTGAACAGTACGCACCAAGGCAGTCCGATTGATTATTTTGAGGCTCTAAGTATCATCTTTCGCTCAATCAGGGGCATCAAGCCTAACACATTAGCAATGCGCTTGACGAACAGCTTGATACGTAAGTTGAGCAATTGCGCAGAGGATACTTCCAGGCGGTAATCGAGTTCTTCTTCCAATTTCTTAACGCTGACATCCGCTCGGAAAGCAAGATCAAAAAAGAATTCAGCCTGCTTTGCCCTCAAAGAAGCATGGAACTCCGAGGGCATTTTTGAAATCAGCTCATCGATCATTCCTAGCATTCTCTTATCGAACTTAGCAGTTGCAACCGCATTTGCCGAACGCCTGCCAGTCCATGAGGAGGCAACAGCAACACGATACAACCCCAAAACCTCAGGAAGGCAGACAACGGAACCGCATGTTGAGAGATAAAGCATCATGGGCCAATCACCTACAGGGCAATTGCTAGGCCGCCACTGCAAGTAATTCTTCATATCGGTCGTTCTGGAAAAATAGCCACAAGTCGGCAGTGCGGCTCCGCCACGCATTATGAGGTCTTGCGTTGAAAAAGTCATCACTTCGGCACAGTCGCTGGCAATGCCATCAATTTTGCCCGTAGTGTCGTTGTAAAGCTCTGCCGAGTGAGCACACAAAGCGACCCCGGCGTGAGACTCCATGTAGTCAAATTGCGTTTGAAGTTTGTCCGTGCCAATCCACGCGTCGTCACACTCAAGCTCGGCAATGTACTTTCCAGTTGCGGCAGGAACCAGAAAGTCACACAAAGGCGACTTCCCCTTTGAAAACTGATTTTCACCTGGGAAAATACACTTAATGATGTCTGGATGTTGTTCCTGATATCGAGAAATCAAATCTCGAGATGCGTCCGTCGACTTATCGTCATAAATTAAAATTTCAAACGGAAATGAAGTCTGCTGAGAGAGGACAGACTCAATCGCTTGAGAGAGATACCTCTCGTGGTTGTAGCAGATCATCAGGACGCTGACCTGAACATCATTACTTTGCGACATGGTAAAATCCAATTCCAATTCTGAGCAGAAAAATCCAGGTTAGAGAGACGAATCGCCTCTACTGCCCCTGGGCCCTGTAGCGGGCCTCGGTAGCCTCCTTGGCGGGGCGCCACCAGGCCTCATGCGAAACGTACCAGTCGATGGTCGCCTTCAGACCCTCAGCGAAGTCGGTATGAGCAGGCCTCCACCCCAGCTCGCGCTGGAGCTTGGTGCTGTCGATGGCGTAGCGGCGGTCGTGGCCCGGACGGTCGCGCACCCAGTCGAAGTCGTCGGGGTCGCGACCCATGGCCTCCAAGATCATCCTCAGGACGGTGATGTTGTCCCTCTCACCGTCGGCGCCGATGAGGTAGGTCTCGCCCATGCGGCCCTTCGTGAGGATGTCCCAGATGGCAGAGCTGTGGTCCTCGGTGTGGATCCAGTCGCGGACGTTCTCGCCCGTGCCGTAGAGCTTGGGGCGCTGGCCGTCGATGACGTTGGTAATCTGGCGCGGAATGAACTTCTCCACGTGCTGGTAGGGGCCGTAGTTGTTAGAGCAGTTGGAGATGGTTGTGCGCAGACCGTAGGTGCGCGTCCAGGCACGCACGAGCATGTCGGAGCTGGCCTTGGTGGAGGAGTACGGGGAGCTCGGGTGGTACGGCGTCTCCTCGGTGAACCTGGCTGGGTCGTCCAGGGCAAGGTCGCCGTAGACCTCGTCGGTGGAGACGTGGTGGTAGCGGATCCCATACCTCCTCACGGCCTCGAGCAGCTGGAAGGTGCCCTCCACGTTGGTGCGGAGGAACGGCTCGGGGTCGGCGATGGAGTTGTCGTTGTGGCTCTCGGCGGCGTAGTGGACGATGGCGTCGTGGCCAGGCACGAGCTCGTCCAGGAGCCTAGCGTCGCAAATGTCGCCAACCACGAGCTCGACTCTATCCCCCCGCAGGCCGGCGATGTTGGCCGGGTTGCCGGCGTAGGTGAGCTTGTCCAGCACGGTCACGTGGACATCGGGGTGGTTGTCCACCACGTAGTGCACGAAGTTGCTGCCGATGAAGCCGCAGCCTCCGGTGACGATGATGTTCCTGGGCTCGAAGCTATCAGACATGCTACCTCCCATCCTCGTCGGCTACGGCCAGCAGGTACTGGCCGTAGGCGGTCTTCCTGAGCGACTCCCCCAGGGCGCGAAGCCTCGACGCGTCGATGAAGCCGCGGCGGTAGGCGATCTCCTCGATACAAGCGATGAAGTAGCCCTGGCGGCTCTGGACGGCCTCCACGTACTCGGCCGCCTTGAGCAGGCCCTGGGGCGTGCCGGTGTCAAGCCAGGCCATGCCGCGGCCCATGAGTTCGACGGAGAGCTGGCCCCGCTCGAGGTAGGCGTTGTTGACGCTGGTGATCTCCAGCTCGCCGCGCTCGGACGGCTCAACGGCCGCCGCGATGTCAGCCACCTGTCCGTCGTAGAAGTAGAGGCCCGGCACGGCATAGTTGCTCTTTGGGCGCTCGGGCTTCTCCTCGATGCCGACGACGCGCCGCTCGGAGTCGAACTCGACGACGCCGAAGGCGCGCGGGTCCTTAACCGGGTAGCCGAACACGACCGCGCCGCCCTCGGCCTCCACCTTTGCCTTTGCGCGGTTTAGCACGCGCGTGAGGTCCTGGCCGTGGAACATGTTGTCGCCGAGCACGAGCGCACACGGCTCGCCCGCCAGGAAGTCCCGACCGATGGTGAAGGCCTCGGCGAGGCCGCGCGGCTCCGCTTGCTCCGCGTACTCGAGCCTCATGTCGAGCTCGGAGCCGTCGCCGAGCAGCTCCCGGAAGGCGGGAAGGTCGCGCGGCGTGGATATGACCAGCACCTCGCGGATGCCCGCGAGCATCAGCACCGAGAGCGGGTAGTAGACCAGGGGCTTGTCGTATATCGGCAGCAGCTGCTTGCTGACCGCCTTTGTTATCGGGTGCAGGCGCGTGCCGGAGCCGCCCGCAAGGATTATGCCTTTCACAACCCTACTCCTCGGGTCTCATGCGCAGGGAGGCGAACCGGTCGACGGCCATCTCGGCCTTGTAGGCCTCAAAGAGCTCGCGGCAGCCGAACCTGGGCTCGTAGCCAAGCTCGTCCTTTGCGTTCTGGACGTCCATGAGGAAGCCGCCGCCGCAGGGCTTCTCGGGGCGGTAAACCACCTCGGAACGGCCCGAGGCGGGCGCGAAGACGTCTGCGATGGTCTCAACCTGCTCGCGCAGGGTCACAGGGATGCCCGTGCCGATGTTGTAGAGGCCGCCGTCCCTGTCGGCCAGGGCGGCCAGGCACAGCTCTTGGCTAAAGTCGTCAACGTAGACCATGTCCTTGGAGTACTCGGGGTCGCCCCAGACCTCCAGAGGCTCGCCCGCCATGGCGCGCTCGATCATCGTGTAGACGGGGCGCTTGGTCTTGACGCCATTAGGGAAGTAGTAGTGGTAGGGACTGTAGCTGTAGATGGTGGGGAGACGGAACACAAACTTCTTGATGCCGTACTCCTGGCGATAGTGCTCCATGACCTCGAGGGCCGCGTTCTTGGCGATAACGTACATGGCGTGGTCGCCGGTATAGCTGAACGCCGGCGGCGTGTCCGGCGCAAGGATCCTGCCTGGGGCTGAGGCGAGGGAGATGTCGAACACGGTCTGGGTGAAGATGACCCTGTCAGCACCGACCTTGCGGCACCACTCCAGCACGTTGTAGGCGCCCATCGTGATCGAGCTGAGGTACAGCCCGCCGTCGTAGTCCCTCATGTAGGAGGGAATCTGCGCGGCGAGCAGCATCACGGCGTGCACGCCGTCCGTGGGAAGGGCATCGAAGTCCCCCGGCCTCGTGACGTCAACCGAGTAGTAGTCGACGCCCATCCCGGTGAAGACCGGGGCCTCGGGGCGACGTCCCACGGCGACGATCTCGTACTCGGCGGGGTCGAAAAACTCGGAGGCATACTTGGTGAGATATGAGCCGACGTTTCCAGTGGCTCCAAAGATGACGATCTTCTTCATAGCATGAACCCTTCTATCTGAGGACGGACTTGACGCAGGAGGCAACGTACTCCATGTCATCACGGTTATATCTCTGGTCGACGGGGAGCGGAAGGACGTCTCGGGCGTACCTGCGTGCCCAGCTCGATGCGGGGCACTCCGCCAGGACGTTCGGCCAAAGCGTGGGAACGAACACGCCCGCCTCCGCGAGCCTGCCCCTGAGGCCGTCGGAGTCCTCCACGAGGAGGGGGTACATGTACGGCCCCTCGGGAGACCCGCCGGCGAGCAGGTTGCGGCCACCGAGGGCCTCGTCGAGGCTGGCGTAGTTCTCCTCGCGGCGACGCCTCGCGAAGGCGAAGTCGATGGCGCCCATCAGGCGCCTCGTGGTCTCGGACATGGCAGCAAGCGGCTCGCCGTCGATGGACTCCTCGGAGGCCCGGTAAGCGCCGTACCACTCGGCGCTGCCGTCCTCCGCCCTCCCGACGACGTGCGCCATCCTTGCACGCGACGACGTCCTCGGAAGCTCCCGGCCGAGCCGCAAGCCGTCGCGCGTGACGAGGTAAGCGCCGTCAGGCACCCCGAAAAACTTCCTGCAAGTGTATATGGTGTCGACGCCGGCCCAGGGCTCGCGAAAGAAGCCCTGCACCTCGTCGACGATGAGCCTGTCCTCCGAGGCGGACCGGGCGCGCTCGACCTCCGAGGGGGAGAGTCTGCCGTAGTAGTCCGCGACGTAGAGCCACTCGCCTTCACTGACGGCCAGGTCGGTGGGAAGGGCCAACCCCTCTCCCACCTCGAAGGTCCTGACGGCTATCCCCTCGCGCACGCAGGTCCCGCTCACCGCGTCGCACATGAGGTCCGGCAGGGCGATGCGCTCAATCCCCCGAAGCTCGGCCAGGTAGGCAAGGCAGTTCCTCGCACTGTTGAGCGCCACCGCCCCGGGATGGTAGGGCTCGCCCTGGTAGCGCTCCAGCTCAAGATATCCGCCGATCTCGCGGCTCACGCTACCTCACCACCGCCCGCATGGACTCGCCGGGCGCGGCCCTGAAGGCCTCGAGCTCCTCGCGGGATCCAAACCTGAGCATCACGGAGCCGAAGGCGTGGTTGGCGGCGGTAAAGGCCTCCACGCGGGCGCCGGGGGCGACCCACAGCTGCTCCTCGGCGACATGCGCCTCCCTGAACCCGGGCGCGTACTCCACTCCCGCGAACTCGCCCGCGTGGTCAGAGTGCAGCATCTGCTGGAACCAGAAGCCGTCGTAGGCTGGCATCGACAGCTCGTCCACAGGCAGGCCAAGGGCGGCCTGGACGCTCGCCCTCACGAGGTCGGTCGCTCCCCCCGTCGCGAGGCGCAGCATCTCGCAGAGGCGGTTGCCACCACCGCGCGGCGAGCTTTCCATGATGTAGGCGCGCCCGTCGGTCGCCACGCGGGTCTCGACGTTGAAGACGCCGCTCCCAAGGCGCAGGAGGTCGGCCAGGCGCTGGAGCTCGGAGACGAGCTCGGCCTGCGCCCAGGCGGGCATGGAAGCCGGCATGGCGTAGGCGGCCGGCGTGTAGGGATTGGGGACCCCGGGGTCGAAGAGCTGCGAGGTGAAGGAGACGCACCTGAACTCGCCGTCCACGAGGAAGGCGTCGGCGTCGGAGCTGTCCCCCGACTTCTCGAGGAACTGCTCGACGATGCACCTCCCGTCTCGCGAGAACGACAGCGCGTAACCGACCGCCTCGCGGAGCCCCTCCGGCCCGTCGACGCGGGAGCAGCCCTTGGAGCCGGCCGAGTCGACCGGCTTGGCGATGACCGGGTACCTGAGCGAGTCGGCCGAGGCCGCGGCCTCCTCGGCCGAGGAGAAGACGTGGAGCTCCGGGCAGTTGAAGCCGTTGTCGCGCAGGAAGGAGCGGTAGCGCTCCTTGTCCTGCAGGACCGAGACCGCCTCGTAGGAGCCCTGGAACGGGAGCCCGAGCCTCTCGGCGGCGTAGGCGGCCGAGACGACGCCGGGGTCGGCGGCGAAGGACATGATGCCGTCGGCGCCGACCGACTCAGCGGCGGCCAGCACGGCAGCCTCGTCGACGATGCTCGCGTTCACGTAGCCGTCGGAGAAGCGGTGGGCGTAGTTGTCGGGCAGGTAGTCGCACGTGACGACACGGGCACCCAGCTCGTGGGCGGCGTCGATGACGGGGATGGCGTACCGGGCCCCGCCGAGCAGCAGGAGCGTCTTTGGCATGGCTAGTTCCTTCCGGTCGACTCGACGACGTCGCAGATGCGGTCGACGTCGGCAAGGGAGAGATCGGCGTACATGGGCAGCGTCAGCACCTGGGCGGCCATCCTCCTGGCCACCGGGGTGCGGTCGCTGGAGTAGACGCTCCTGTAGCAGGCGTAGTCGCTGATGAGCGGGTAGAAGTACTTGCGGGCGCCCACGCCTGCGGCGTCAAGGGCGTCAAAGACGTCGTCGCGCGTGGCCCCGAAGGCCTCGGGGTCGAAGATCACAGGCAGGTAAGCGTAGTTGGCCCTCACACCCGGGGCGGGGCGGAACACCCGCACGCCCGGGACGGCCTCGAGGCGGTCCCAGTAGCGCTCGGCCACGGCGCGGCGCTTGGCGACCTCCTCGTCTAGGTGGCGCAGGTTGCAAACGCCCATCGCGGCACAGAACTCGTTCATCTTGGCGTTTCCACCGACGTACTCCACGTCCTCCGGCCCGGTGATTCCGAAGTTCTTCCACTGGTTGAGCGTGTCGTAGAGCGAGGTGTCCCTGAAGCAGACGGCGCCGCCCTCGATGGTGTTGAAGACCTTCGTGGCGTGGAAGCTGAACATGGAGGCGTCGCCGAAGGAGGCAGCGGATACCCCGTCTCGCTCGACGCCGAAGGCGTGGGCGGCGTCGTAGACGACCCTGAGGCCGTGGCGATCGGCGATGTCCTGGATGGCGTCGACGTCGCAGAGGTTGCCGTAGACGTGGACTGGCACGATGGCGCACGTGCGGGGTGTGATCGCCTCCTCTATGCGCTCGGGGTCGAGGGTGCAGTCCGACTCGCGGACGTCGGCGAAGACGGGCGTGAGGCCCTTTCGTGCAATAGCGTGGGTCGTGCTCGCGAAGCTGAAGGGCGTGGTCACAACCTCGCCGTGCAGGCCAAGGGCCTCGAGTATGCACTCGAGTGCGTTGTGCCCGTTGGTGAACAGGCACACGTTGGGCGTCCTCAGGCGCTCCTTCAGCGCCTCCTCGAGCTTCCTGTGCTCCTCCCCCATGTTGGTGAGCCAGTGGCTCTCCCACAACGGGCGAATCTCCTCGCAATACTCTTCGAACGGTGGCATTGAAGAGCGGGTGACGAGAATCCGATTACTCATCTGACCTCCAATAATTCGTAGCCTTGATTATTTCCTAGACCTCAGAAGGTCGACGACGCTAGACCTAAGATAGACGAAAACCTCCAGCCTCAGGACGGCGGACAAGCCAAGATACGCTGCGGCCATGACGAGCGCCTCGACAAAGATCTTTAGAATCGGGTTGATCACCAGTCCGCCAGCGACCAAACTCAGTCCTCCCGCGATCATCGAAAGCCAGAAAGAGGGCGCGATGTCGCGCAGCTGCTCCCCGTAGGAGTATCCAATAACGCGCTTATTCGGGAAGCTGTTGACGAAGGTTGAGATTATCCCGGTGAACATATAGGTGCCCACCATGACGTAGACATCCCTGAAGACAAACGCAGCAATAAGAAGACAGGCGGTTCCGTAGCACTTCTTGATTAACTCGAGCTTAAGGAAGAGGTCGGAACGCCCCATCCCGTTGAGCGTCTGCAGGTTGGTCGTGTGAATGGGAAGCAGGGCGTAGGTGAAGCAATACATCCTCATGAACGGAACGCACGGAAGCCATTGTTCACCAAGCACCAGGCTCACGATTGGCTCCGCGGCCACCGCGAACAGCGTCATCGCGGGCGCAATGAGATACGTGGACGTTTTGAGGGCCCGCCTGACCAGACGCTTAACCTGCGACAAGTCATACTGGATGTGAGCTACCGCAGACAGCATCACGGGCTGTATAGCCCCATCCAGTATGTTTCCCAGGGCTTGGGGGTATTTCTTTCCCTGACTGACCAAGCCAAGGCTCGAAGCAGAGAACTGCTTACCAATTATCAAATCGGAGAGCGACTGATAGCCCTGGTCCAGAACGCCCGAGACAAGCAGCTTCCATCCAAACCCAAGCATGGTTCGGGCACGGGCTGGATCAAAAACCATTCGAGGAAGCCATTTAACGCTATGCGCGAGAACGATGCAGTTGCAAAGGTGATACGACACCTGCTGGATGACAAGCGACCAGAGCCCGGCGCCCAGAAGAGCCGAAGCAATTCCCAGAAAACCAGAAACCAGGCCCGCAATGAGCGTGGCATCAAAGACCTTGCGGAATTCGAGTTCACGCTCTACAAGCGCGACCTGAACCGAGTTGAAAGAGCTGACCACGAGAATCAGGCACATGGCTCGAAGCGGCCAAACCAGGGACGGCATTACGTAGAAGATGGCAATCCCAGGAGCAGCAAGGAAAACAATCAAATACAGCACAAGAGAGACGCCGAAGCACAGCCAAAATACAGTTGAGGAATCTTCATCGGTAATTGAAGGAGCCTGAATCAGTGCCGTGTTGAGCCCCGACTGAACAAGCACGTTGCCGATATTCACAAAGACAAGCATGATCGCCAGCGTTCCAAAGTCATCTGGCGAGAGCAACCGGGCGAGAATAATCTGGACGATTAACTCGACAACCGCTCGACCGCCCCTCTCGAAAAACTTCCAAAAAAGAGAAGAGAGTGTCTTAGCCTTAAGCGAATTCTGCGCCATTCAATCCCTCTTCTTAGGTGCCAATACACGAATAACAGCCACATAAATAACAGTCGATAAAATCGATGATAAACCATAGCACATCAAAATGACAATTAATTACAAGTTCCGACAAATGCAAGATAGCTACTGCATAGGAAAAGAAGCGATTTCATGCCCCAAGATAAAAGGCTCTGTTAGACCAGGATTGACATACATATGTCCCCACGGTGCCATATCGTTAGCCCTGTAGACGCGCGGCGTTGGGGGGCAGCCTGAACGCCGACGACCTGGTAATCACCTTCAAGCGGAACATGGCAAAGCTGAGCGGGGCGGAGCGCCGCCGCGCGATCGAATCCGTCAGGGACGCGGTCCGCGCGGCGGCGTTCGACGACGCGGCCGGCTCCTCCTGCGAAGTCGAATGCTGCCCGCGCTGCGGGTCCGCCGCGGTCGTGAAGAAGGGAAAGGCCGGGAACGGCGAGCAGCGCTACCTCTGCCGGGGCTGCGGCAGGACCTTCGGCATGGGCAGCGAGCGCATCCTGGGGACGAGCAAGCTCCCGAAGGAGACCTGGATGGCCTACGCCGAGTACTTCGTGCTCATGCTGCCCCTGCGCGAATGCGCGAGGCGCTGCCGCGTCTGCCTCAAGATCGCCTACACCATGCGCCACAGGCTGATCGAGCGCCTCTCGGCCTACTCCCCCTCGTTCAGGGTCGAGCGGGGCTGCGGTTGCAAGCTCGACGAGACCTATTTCCCCGAGTCGTTCAAGGGCAACCACACAGGGGAGTCGTTCACGATGCAGCGCCCCTCCCGGCACCGCGGCAAGCAGGTGCACGGGCGCGGGCTGCCGCGCGAGCGGATCTGCGTCATGACCGGAGTGAACGACTCGAACGAGACGTTCCTCGAGGTCACGGGACGGGGCGCCCTTTCGAGGGAGCGCGCCATGGACGCGCTGAGGGGCCGCATCGCGGCCGGCTCGGTCGTCGCGACCGGCAGGGCTGCCGCCTACGTCGGGGTCCTCGCCGAGCTCGAGGTCGCCGCGCACGCGGCCAACGACCCCATGGACCGCTCCGAGGGAACCATCAACCGGATCAACACCGTGCACTCGCTCCTCGGCGCCTTCATGGAGCCGTTTAAGGGCGTGTCGACGAAGCACCTGGGCGACTACCTCACCTGGTTCAGGTGGTGCCGGACCTTCATGGCGACCAATTCCGCCGCCGCCGAGCGCGCGGTCGCGCGGCAGCTCGCGCACGGCACCTGCAGGAGCCGTGTCCGCGACATGTTCAACGTGGAGCCGCCCTACATGGACCACTGGGCCGCGCCCGCCGCATAGAGGCGGTAGAATGGTCGCACCGCGATACACGAGGAGAGGTGAGGCCATGCCGTCGAACATACCGGCCACGACGATCCGCATCGACCCGGAGGTCAAGAAGGAGGCCACGGCCATCCTGGACGAGCTCGGCCTGTCCATGTCCACCGCCGTCAACGCGTTCCTCAGGGCGCTCGTCCGAGTGGGCGGAATGCCGTTCGAGATGAGGGTCAAGACGCCGGCGCCCGAAGGGGAAACGGCGAGATAGCCTGCGGTAACGTAAAATTTCTTTCACAAATTGAAAGCTGAATACATCTAGGAATGAAAAGGCATGGTCGTCAGCCATCGGTATGATTTTCAGCGACCAAGCATAAAACGTACCGAGGAGGCATCGCAACCATGTCCGGCAACATAGTATCAGTCGACGAGGAGTCGTTGAAGTCCGACCTTCGCGAGCTAGTGAGGTCAGGTTTCACCGAGTCGAAGGAATCGTGGAAGGAGTTCCTCTTGTGGCTGCGCGGGCGCGGGCTGTCGGGCGTGAGGCTCGTCACAGGCGACAAGTCGCTGGGGCTGCTCGGGGCGCTCGAGGAGGTTTTTCCCGACGCCAAGTACCAACGCTGCACTGTGCACTTCTATCGAAACGTGTTCGGGAAAGTGCCGCGGCAGAAGAGGGTCAAGGTCGCCAAGATGCTCAAGGCTATTCACGCGCAGGAATCGCGCGAAGCGTCGGAGGCGAAGGCGGCTGACGCGCTCGAGGCGATGAAGCTGGGCGCGGCCGCCAAGGTGGTGCGCGAGGGCTGCCGCGAGACGCTGGCCTACACCGATTTCCCGATGCAGCATTGGACCAGGATCAGGACCAACAACGCCATCGAGCGCTTCAACAGGGAAATACGCCGCCGCACCCGCGTGGTTGGCACCTTTCCCGACGGGAAATCGGCCCTGATGCTGGTGACGCCAGGCTGAAATACATAGTCGAAAACGAATGGGGCCGCAGGCGCTACCTAGATGTATCGCTGCTCGAAGACGAGGAGGGCAAAGCGTAGGACGAGAATGCCGATGGTCTCACCTAGACGTCAGCGAATTTGCGAAAGATTATTGACGGTATCTAGCCTGCGGGTCTGTCTGAAACGGCAGGGCCCGGTGAGCAACTCGTCCGGTCTCGGGCGCATCGCCCCCTTGCCGAATTCAGGTCCGGCAAGGGGGCGACCATTGAGCAATCGCAAAAAGATGATGGGGCGAAATGTCAATCCTGGTCTAACAGAGCCTTACTTAATCAAAACAACGCTCTGGTTGTATTCACTTTTATTTGCATTGTTAAAGCAGGGACCAATTAAATTGCCCGGAAGAATCTGGTGCCACATCTTATTCTCATAAGGAGTATCGCCCCAGAAAAAGCCTATATGACAATCAATTGCCCCATTCGTCTTAAAGAAAATAATATCGCCTTTCTGCGCATAGCCGCTATTCAGCATATCTCGAACAGTTCTAAACTCATACATTTTGCACCCTGAGTCACAAGCATAACCATACCAACGCCAAGCGTTAATATAGCCTCCCCCACCAGGCCCGCCGGCCCATGGCGAGTGTGCGTTATTCCTGCCTATCGCTGCAACATCCCCGCCAACAGCAGCATAAGCATGAGCAACAAATCCGGTGCAGTTCATACCCGTATAACCATCCCATCTTGGACTTCCGTTGGGATAAAGACATGTGTCATATGAGAAGCCGCCGGAATAACGCGTACCCAGATAATAAGAATCATACTGATGCGAAGTAAGCCATGTCAGCAGGCTAATTCTGCTAACGCCAAGAACTGTCGAACTTCCGGTCGGATTGTAATAAACCTGCGTAGACTTGGAATGAACCGATCCGTCAGGATAGGTAACATCACAGTACAAAGCATAATAGCCTGAACTTAAGCCCAAATCGGAAGGGTTAAAGTAGGCATCATTAGTGGTTGATTTCGCCCTGAGAACACCCCATTGACTCCAATCCGGTTTCGCCCAGACAAATTTAAATTCGAAAAGACCAGATCTCTCCGCATCAAGAGTTCCCATATCAGCGCGAACGCCCCATGACCAATCTCCGTCAGTAGATATAGCTGTAATTCTCGAATAGTCCCAAACACCGATATGAATCTTGCGAGTATTAACCTTGCCGTCAGAGCCGCTCACATCACAATAAATATCATACTCACCGGGCTTATCAGGAGTCCAAGATAGGGAGGCATCAGAACCATTCTGAGCAATGCCCCAATTTGACCAGTTGTTCCTACTCCAAACATATTTATAGTTTAGGAAGCGAGTATCCCCAGCGCACTCCGTTGTAACGGAAACCTCATCGCCAGGCCTGATAAATGTATTGGAAACAGAAATACCGTCATAAGACCAGTCTTCAGGCGCAAAGTAGCAGTCTTTTTTACATGTAAGCGTTTGACCAGTTGTTGTATCAATTACATCAACATAGATTGAAATGTCTCCTGTTCGCGAAACAACCCAATTTAATGAAGATTTATCCTCTCCAGATTCTATAACACCCCATTCATTCCAATTGTTTCTCATCCAAACATACTTATATTTAACGCCTCTATTATTACGAACAATCAGATTGGGAGTAATAGCAACTGTATCCCCAGCGGAAACTGATCCATCAGAGGGCTCCACGGAAATCGAAGTGAAATTAGACAAGTTATTGTCCACATGCACGGGGAACTTGCGCGTGGTGACGCGGCCGGCCGAGTCGATGGCGTCCACCCAAATGTTGACGTCTCCGGTCACCTCGGGGGTCCAGGGGCAAGACGCGGAGGGCTCGCCCTGGCGGATTGTCCCCCAGCGGGACCATCCGCCCTGCTCCCAGACGAACTTGTACCTGAGCGAGCCCGCATTGCCGGAGACGGACAGGCCCAGCTCGCACTCGTCCCCGAGCAGGGGCGACCCGCCGTCGGTAGCCTCCGCGGAGAGGCCGTCGAGGGAGAAGTCCTCGGTTATGCTGACGGGAAGCACGGAGGTCGCGGAGAGGCCGCCGACGGAGACGTCGACGTAGACCCCGTACGAACCGGACGAAGCGGGCTTCCAGGTGCAGGATGTGGCCTCGGACGGTCCCTGCGCAACCCCCCACTCGGCCCAGGAGTCCTTCTGCCAGACGAACTTGAGCTTCGCGCCGGGTGCGGCCGCCGCATGAATGGAAACCTTCATGCCGGGGGACCACTCCAAGTCGGACCCTCCGTCAACCGAGAGACGGCAAGCGTCCACATGCACGGGGAACTTGCGCGTGGTGACGCGGCCGGCCGAGTCGATGGCGTCCACCCAAATGTTGACGTCTCCGGTCACCTCGGGGGTCCAGGGGCAAGACGCGGAGGGCTCGCCCTGGCGGATTGTCCCCCAGCGGGACCATCCGCCCTGCTCCCAGACGAACTTGTACCTGAGCGAGCCCGCATTGCCGGAGACGGACAGGCCCAGCTCGCACTCGTCCCCGAGCAGGGGCGACCCGCCGTCGGTAGCCTCCGCGGAGAGGCCGTCGAGGGAAAAGTCCTCCGACAGGCCAGACATATTATTAGCAGGATCGACGAAAAGAGATGAAGTGCCTTGATCTGTCGCAAAGGAATACGAAGCGGCCATAGGCAAAATCAAAAAAGCAACAAATATTGCAAGGATGAGCTTACGGCAAACTGTCTTCATCGGAATCAGGTATCCTAACAAACGAAGCTGTATAACTGAAATCTAAAGACGACTAGCGCTAAAGGGAAAATCGCATCATTAGATCATTCTGTTAATAATCGCTGCAATCCTTTGGCCGTAACCATCCCCAGTGACAGCCCATAAACCATTGAGGTCCTCTAGACACGGAGCGATGCCCAGATATCCCCTATCAACAAGTATTTGATAACGAGGGTCAACACAAACATTGTTCAAGGGCATACCGGTCGCATAGCCTTTTAAATGCTGAGATTGAGCAAGCAGCCCCTGATATACGTTGTCAAACCTTGCCCCACCGACTTGAGGACTAGTAGCCCCCAAGCCAGCAAAATTGCACTGGTCTGCGGATACCGAACCCCCGAACTGGAGCCATCCGGTCTCCAACATGGCTTGGGCAAATACCACTTCAGGCCTAACGCCTTCAGAGGAGGCGGCCAAAATAACCTGATTACAAAACTCAGTAATGCTAGAAGCACCCCTTTGCGAATAAACCTCAGAGGGATAAGTATGTCCGGTAGAAACAAACAAACGAGCCATGGATTCAGCAGATATCGTAGACGTACCCATAATTGGCGTACCGTCGACCGTCACCTTGCGGGTGAGGTGCTTGGCCCGATCGCCGTCGATCACGTCGAGGTAGAGGGTGTACTCTCCGGGCTCGGAGGGGGTCCACTCGCAGGAGGCGGAGGAGCTGGAGCCGCCGCCGACGGTGCCCCACTTGGCCCAGCCGCCCTTCTCCCAGACGAACTTGTACTTGAGGCCGCCGGTGTCGCCGGAGACCCTGGCCTGGAGCTTGAGCGGCTTGCCGGAGCGCGCCTCGCCGGAGACGTCGAGGCCCTCGACGCTGAAGCGGTCCTCGACCGTCACCTTGCGGGTGAGGTGCTTGGCCCGATCGCCGTCGATCACGTCGA
>DXZU01000001.1:365-21518 GCA_019419525.1 Collinsella sp. | reverse complement strand
GAGCTTGAGCGGCTTGCCGGAGCGCGCCTCGCCGGAGACGTCGAGGCCCTCGACGGACCAATTGACTACTTTATATTTGGAGGTGCTCGATATGTAACCATTGGAGTCAACAACATCGGCATAAAATTCGTATTCACCAGCTTGCGGCAAAGTCCAAACAACCGACGGGCTGGTCAAATCTTGACCAATTACACCCCAATTTGAGCTGTTCCAATCGGCTCCGACTTTATGCCAAACAAATTTGTACTTAAGACCATCGGTCTTACCGGTAACATTCACGCCAACCTTAATGGAAGATCCAGCACGCCCCAATTCTTCCGAGAAGGTGATTCCGTCAATGGAATAAGGGTGCGGAAACTGCGCAATAATAGCAGCGGCATCAGCCTCGCCAAGACGACGACAGCCGTCATCGGAAAAGTAGTTAGCGACATCGCCGGAATTCGAAATAAAGCCATGTTCAATTAAGATGCCAGGGATCCCCTGCTCGCGGGCGCATCGGATTACCGCAAACTCATCTCCCACTTGCATCTGGAAAACGCCGCGGTACGTAAGACCCATAGCAGCAAGGTTATTCATAACCTTATTGGCAAGCTCAACAGAAACCTGCGTATAGTCTGATCCATTTGCGGTGGGAGCGTAAACCTCAGCGCCATGAGCGGCGGAAGGACCGGAATTGATATGAAAGCTCACGAATGCTTGCGCGCCCTGATCAATGCAGCGCTGGACGCGATATAGAAAATCATTACCGGAATAATTGCCGTATTGTTCACGAGCAAGAACGACCTTAAAGCCATATGCCTCAAGCTTATTCTTGCATGCCGTCACAATCTTCCAGGTAAGATCGGCCTCGCTTTTGCCATTGCCCTGTGCACCGGGGTCAGATCCACCGTGACCAGCATCGAGAGCGATTACGCTAACGTTGCGAGCAGAGCGAGCGGCATAAGTAGAAACACCATCCGGAGAATCGGCGCACTCCAACGCCTGCTGAATTGACTGGGCCTCAACAGCATTTCCGTCCCCATCTGCATAATAAACAGATGTGCCCTCGGAGTTCATAGAGCTATCTGCGACGGTGAATGAATAATCTCGATCAGAGAGATCGATTTTATGCTCAGTCCCATCTCCCTCTAGATAATACGAAATCGATGTGAGGAAATAAGTATTAGCTTCGAGTTTTGCGCCAAAGGTAAAGGCGGCAGAATTATCAGCCGTAGAAGACGCGTCGACAGAGCCCTTTACGCCGTTGGCACTCACATAGCCAAGCGTAGCAGAGGAAAGAACTTCGCCGTCATTAGGGGTAGCAAAAGCAATGACCTGATCAGCTCCAGAGGGAAGGCTTGGGTAGGCCAGGTAAACGTATTCGAAGGTCGACTCGACCGAATCGACCTGTTGATCGGTCTTGACATCGCTTTCAGTTGCGCCTTGGCTCAACGACTCGATAGCCTCAATATCCCCTTCAACCGGTGATTGGTCAACGGTAGCCTCACTGCTTTCAACATCGTCACCACGTGCAGCAACTCCGTCATCACCTGCAGAAGCCACATCCGTCACAGCTTCAGCGGGCTTCGCCTCGTTCAACCCGTAAGCAGCAACTACAGGACTCATCAATGACGAAAATGTCAGAAGAGCAGCCAGAGAAAAACTGGTTGTGACACGTAAAACCTTTTTCATATTGAATCCCCAGTCAAAATGAATATCCATGTTGCAACATTATCCAACAATTATCTCTTCTTTTGAACAATTGTCATTGAAAGGAATCGTGTTGAATCAAGATGGCACGAAACGGAGATCCCGATTCGTTTGGCCATCTGCTAACTTGGCAACCCTTACCGTTGCCTTCACCCAAATGCAACTAAAACCGTTGCAAACGCAATTAGGTATAATTCTTCCAAATCGCCTAGAGAAAGTGTTTGAATGCTGACCGTAATCGTGCCTACTTACAATGCCGAGTCGTATCTTTCTCAGGCTATAGGCAGCCTATTAAACGAAAATAAAATCAACCTGGAGATCCTCGCCATCAACGACGGATCCACCGACAACTCGCTCGCCGTTATGCAAGATTTCGCTGCGCGCGACTCACGCGTTCGAGTGATCGATAAGGCAAACCAGGGTTACGGCGCAACCTGCAATCTGGGCATTCGCGAGGCAAAGGGCGACTGGATTGCCATCCTCGAGCCCGATGATTGGATCGAGCCCGGAATGTACTCCGACATGCTTGCCTTTGCCAAACGCGAATTTGGCGATCCGAACAAGCTCGATATTATTGAGACCCCGTATTGGATCATTCGCAACCCCGATACTCCCCAAGAGGTCAAACTACACTGCGCATATCGCGGTCGCATTAAACCGCCTCGGCAACCATTCACCATTCACGACGCTCCACACCTGCTGGCCCATCATCCGTCCATTTGGTCGGCAATCTATCGTCGCGACTTCCTAATGCAAAACAATATCTGGTTTAAGGAAATCCCCGGTGCGGGCTGGGCCGACAATCCATTCCTTGTCGAAACGCTCTGTCAGGCAAAGGCGATCGCTTACTGGCCCAAGCCGTATTACTGCTACCGCGAGGAAACACCCGAAAAGGCAGCTGCTCTGGCAAAGCGTGACCCCTTGATGCCGTTTAATCGCTGGAACGACATGGTCGATATTCTTGAGCGGCTCAACGTCACCGCCCCCGCCGTTTGGACACCCCAAATCACACGTGGCTTCACCTATATGGGCATCATGATTGAGCACACCGGAATTGATGGCCACCCCGAAATCGAGCGGGCGATCCACAGGATGTTCGAACGCATGCCGCAAGAGCTGGTATTTGCCAATCCTCGCATTACCCCTGCGGCCAAAAAGCTCTATGCCGAGTATATGGACATCGCCAACCCTAAAATCAGCTACTGCGCATACGCCAAGGACCTCGTGGGCGAGGGCCTGTATAACGTATGGAACAAGGGGCCCAAGCAAACTCTAAAAATGATCACATCGCACTTTGGTTCATACAACGCACGCGCTGGAAAATAGTCTGATGGGCAGCAAAACAAGCAGAAGCACCTCCATCGAAGCGCTGCGCTTGGTAGCGGTCGCTGGCATCGCGGTATTCCACACGTTTCAGTGGACCTTCCAGGCCGTCTGCATCAGCGTGCCGGAATATGCACCGCTCGCCGCCTTCCCCTATTCGGGACTGCTGGGTTCATTAACTTGCTGGGCTGCTGGGCCAACGAGGTCTTCTTTATGATCTCGGGCTATTTTCTCATCGCTTCGGCCGCGCGTGCTTGGGACGGTGGAGCAACGTGGAAGTCGCAAATGCAACGGGCGGCGCAGCGCCTTGGCAAGGTCATCTTGCCTACTGCGTTTTATTGCCTCATGGCGCTCGCGTGGTCCACGGTCGTCTCACCCATTCCCGATGTCTCCCTGCACGCGCACTATTGGTACACGCTGGGGCTTGAGTTTATCTGGGTCTATGCCGCCACGGTCTTCATGGCGCCGCTGTTTGGCCTGGCCAAGAGTCGACTCTCTAAGAGGAGCTACACGGCAGCGGTCATCGTCGTTGGAATCCTCGCATTTGTTGTTAACGGGTATTTAGCCGCCATGAGTGCGACAAGCGCTGGCGAGTTTTCTTGGCTCCAGAAGTCCATGAGCGCTACCACGTACGTAGTCGCATTTTTGATCGGCGGGCTGCTCCGCGACATTACCGATGTCATGGATTCGGACAGGGCGGGCGCCTTAGGCATGCGGTCGCTCGCAGCGGTTTTGGTGCTCACCACCATCCTGGAAGGCGAACTCTCCTTCACCGGCAACCTCACAGCAATGGCAGCCCTCTCCTACAAATCGACCTCGTTGATCTCGTTTGTCCTCGCTGCCACCTCCCTGCTCTTTGCGGCTACCCGACGCAGCGCCTCGGACAATCCACGAGCCGCAGGCGTCATCGTCACCCTTTCGACCGCCACGCTCGGTTTCTATGTGATGCAGTCGCTCACCAGTAGCCTGTGGCGTCCCGTCTTCAATACGTTGCTCGCAAACATACTGGTCAGCCAAAACAGCCCGGCAGCTATATGCATCGTCACGGGTACCGTCATTAGCATCGTCTTTGCCTTAGTGCTCCTCATCATCGACGCAGCTAGAAGCCTTATCGCTCGCAAGCTCAAGCGACAATAGACACGCTGCCGTAAGACGCTAAAGCCGCTACAGCCGTGGCAGGTTCCTGCGTTTTATCCAAAGCTTGCCGCCAAGGTGCGCCGAGCCTTTACAATAGGACAGTCCCAAGGACGTATTCGATAGCTTCCGCGCAGCACTCGCCCGCCGCGCGTGAAAGGATATATTGCCCCATGCCTTCAACCCTCCCCGCCCCCATCGATAAGCTCGCCATCGTCGTCGTTACGTACAAGCGCCAGGAACTCCTGGCCAACTTGTTCGACTCCATGACCGAGCTCACGGCAACGCCCTGGCGCATCGTGATTGTCGATAACGAGAATTCGCGCGAGACCGAGGCCATGTGCACCGCATTCAACGAGCGCTTGGCCAACCTGTGGGGCATCGACACCGAGCAGCCCGACGCGCAGGGCGGCACCGACCGCGTCATCTACGCACCGCAGCTCGAAAACGGCGGCGGTGCGGGCGGCTTCTCCGCCGGCACTAAATGCGCCTACATCCTGGGCGCCCAGTGGTTCTGGGTGATGGACGACGACGTGCTCGTCATCCCCGAAGGCATCGAGCGCTTGGCCAAGTGGACCGACCGCTACGATGTCATCCAGGGTTCGCGCCTGGACTTCGACGGCGGCGCGTTCTTTTGGCAGTACCAACTGATCCTTTCGCTCGGCATTCCAAACCCTGTCGCCAAGTGGGATCTGGGTCCCGAGGGCTACCGCACCATGAACCAGCTGTGCTTTGAGGGCGGCATGTTCTCGCGCCGCGTGGTCGACAAGATTGGCCTGCCCGACGCGCGCTTCTTTATCTACGGCGACGATGCCTGCTATGGCTACGTGGCCAGCCAGCACTTCCCCGCCGCCGTTGTTGCCGACGTGGTTCTCAAGCGCGCCCGCGCTGTCTCTAACTGGGATATCGCCGGCAAGCGCCAGCTCAACTCTACGAGCGACACCAACCGTTACTACATCATGCGCAACCGCGGTTATCTGGCCCGCTACATGCAGATCTACGGCGACTATCACCCCGTGCTGTTCCGTCTGGGCAACGCCGCGACCTTCTGCAAGGAATTTATTCGCCTGGCCGCCGTTGACAAGTGCTTTAAGACCGGAATTCCGGCGCTGCGCCGCGGCATGAAGGACGCCCGCAAGATCATCAAGGACCCCAACTGGAAGCCCATGCCGCCCATGAAGGACACCGAGTAACGGAAGTCGGAAACACCTCGGCGCTTAAAGCCGCTGGCACACCGTAGCCACATGCTGCCCATCAAAACCGAACCCCCAGCGCATGCGACCCACGCCGGGGCGTGGCACACGGATTTCGTCGATGCCGTCGCGCTCTATGTCGAGTAGCGACTGCACGGCCAGCAATTCCAGGCCCAGCGCATCCACATCGGGGTCATACATCAAGTTAATCGTTATCAGCGGGCGCTCGTCCAGCATGCCAATCGTGTCTGCTACGTCGAACACGGCACCCGTAGGGAAAACCTGGATGTCCCAGCGACCCGCGCCACACTTTCGCCTCGAGGCAGGATTAGCATAACCCGGCAAGCCAAAGCAGAGCCCCTGCAAGAGCAGATGATATGGCAGCGGCTTATCTGGGTCGGTCTCACCGATTCCAGCATCCCCCAGGATGCGGCTTAGCGCCCGCCTCACGGTATCCTCGTTCCCACGGCACAGCCCGTCGCGAAACGCATCGACGTCTCGAATGTCTTCGGCAGCGCACTCAAACCACTCAATAATCACTAGACGCAAGGCCTGGCGAAGCTCGTTATTGGGCAATCGCAAAGCACGGAGGCGATCGCCATGCTCTGGCTCCTCAGTCATATCCGTCGTGAGAAAACCGGACAGATACAGCGCTGTCCACATGCCATCGTCAGGCGAGAAATCTGGCTCTGCAGTGCCCAAACAAAGCGGGACCTCAGCGCACCCATGGGCCTCGAGCAAATCAAACAAGACCGAAAGGCGGTCGAGATTCCACCCGGCAACTACCCTACTCAGGCAATCCGCATACCCATACAGATCGGCGCGCACAGGCGCCGTGCAGCCTCGGTCCAGAAAACCGATCACGCGCGCCGGACTCGAGCAATAGGCCCTGCCAAACCGATATCCCTCGAGCCATTCACGCGCATCCTCCAGGTATTCCTCGCGCCCAGCATGATTCAACAGAGCCTGGACCTCGGCATCCGAAAAACCGAAACATCGGTCACACCACGCCGACAGCGGCGTCGTCAGACAATACGAGCAGCCGCGCGAAGAAAGCGCCGCTTCGGCAGGACCGGGACACTCCCCCATCAGACACGTCAGCCGCAACGAATCGCGCGCAGTGGCAATGGCGTCAAACAGCACACGGTCAAGTAGTTCTGCCGGATCGGCGTCGGAAGCGTTCCTCGCGCTCGCACGGCGAGACCACGCCGCATCGTACCCATCAACGAGCAATACAACCTGCTCATCGCAGGCAATCTCCAGCAGCTCTATGAGCACACCGAGCACCGAGTCAACCTCGTCCGCGCTCGCCACGCCACGCGCGACACGTTCGATGTGACGCACCTTATCTCGAGCTAAATCCGGAGCCTCCAAGAGCGCCAACAAGCGAGCGCACTCGCCCGAAAGGGCATCGCGCACGACGTCGGCAACAGCGGGGCCACGCCTCGCAGCGCCAGAAAAGTCCAGCGATATCACCGGATAGCAAGCGTACTCATCCCGATAGCGCCCGCCGTTCGCATCCCAAATCTGAGCATCGGCAAACAAACGCTGACCAGAGCGACCGACCGCTGGACGCTCCAGAAAAGCCCTGAGCATCGACAAGTTCATGCTCTTGCCAAAACCCTCGGGTCGACAGCACACCACAACGGACGCGTCGCAGTCCAACACATCGGCAATAAACATGGTCTTGTCAACCAGCATGCAACGACCAATGGCATCGGCAAAATCATGCACACCGACCGGCAAAACCGCATCATCGACATGGTTGACAAGCCGTACGCCAAAAGTATCGGCACTGTTGCAATACTCCTGTTCAGACACCGTAACTTCTCCCTAAAACGCAGCACGAAGCCCATTGTAGCGAGCAGTTCAAGTGCAACGCTGGATCCGTGCAAAGGCATCGGGCAACGGTAGGAACAAAGGCCTTGAGGGGGCATAACAAATCGTTGTGCAACAAAATGGGGCCCGATGCAACTGCACCGGCCCCCATTGCGAATCTTTAGTTGTCGGGCAACCGAAAGGGACTACTCCTCGGAGTCGTTCTGCCCAGCAGCCTTCTTTTGCTGATCGAGCTTATGCTTGCCACTCACAATAGACGTGGCACCCAGCGTGGCCAAGCTTGCACTGGCAAGGCTCGCCATAACGATAAGGTCGCCCGTCTTGGGCATGTTACCGCCAGATGACTTGGTCGTTGTAGTCGTCGTGGTTGTAGTGGTCACCGTCTTGGAGTCATTTTGCTCTTGGACTTGGTTGTCAGCACCGCTCTTGTCGTCGTCTTCGGGCTGTTTCTTTTCGCCCTCGGTCTTGCTCTCGTCCTTCTTCTGACCGGACTTGTCGCCCTTCTCATCAGAGCTAGGACCCTTATCGGATTCAGCCTTCTCGGAAGCCTTGTCCTTGGAGTCGCCCTTTGCGGCTTCGGTCTTTTCCGTGGAAACCTGATCAGAGTTGTCCTTGTTCTGGGCCGAGCCGTTATTGACGCCAGCCATCAGCGAAGAACCCAGCGTAGAACCAAGCTGCTCGGAGAAAGAAGGCTTCTTGTCCGGCGAAGCAACGGGAGCGTCCGGCGCCTTATTCGAGTCGTCCTTGGAAGCATCGGAATCAGGGGTCGTGTCAGAGCCGGAGCCGTTGTTAGAGCCGGTGTCAACGGACGAATCGCTCGAGCCGGTAGATGAGTTAGAGGTGCCAGCGTCGGTCGAACCAGAAGCGTCGCTGTCCGTATTGCCGGCAGAGCTTGAAGGCGAATCGCTCGCAGCAGAGCCGTTCGAATCGGAGCCGTTCGAGGTAGAGCCGTCGTTGGTAGTGCCACCAGCAGAGCCATTACCGTCAGCATCGGTCGAGGGCGCATCCATCCTGTCATCGTTGGCATCGTCACTCGAGCCGTCATTCGAATCAGGTGTCGGCGAGGGCGCCGGCGCAGGCTCGGGCTGCACGGGCGTCGCAGCGGCAGCGGCCTCGTCCTCGGCGATATAAACCAAGCAGTCCTTCAGCTCGTTGCGGTAGCGGTTCTTCCAGCCCTCATGATACTGGGGCTGACTTGAAAACTTGGTGGCGACATTGTTGACCACGCTATTGGAGAGCGCCGTCGCAAACTCGCGGTCGGACATATCGTTGGAAAGATTCGC
Organism: Collinsella sp.; assembly: GCA_019419525.1. Classification (GTDB taxonomy): domain Bacteria; phylum Actinomycetota; class Coriobacteriia; order Coriobacteriales; family Coriobacteriaceae; genus Collinsella. Next base: position 13,057 of record DXZU01000001.1, on the reverse strand, counting down.
CCAGCGGAAGAAGTCTCTGCAGCCACCGGTACCGCACATGTTGGTGATGCTCCACACCATACCCTTGACGCAATCGGCGCGGCCGGAGATGTCAATGCCAAGAGCGCTCTTAAGCCACGCCTCGGTCACCGCATAGTACGAGTTGTACGCATAGGCATCTTGAAGTGCTGAGAACTCAACAGGATCGGTGTTATAAGCACCTTGGAAGGCATCCTGCGCGATATGGCCCAGCTCGGTGAGCTGGCCGTTCTCGTACATGGCATTGCTCGTGTTGGAAATCTCGCTGCCGCGATCAATCGCATCCTTGAGCATGCAGTATTTTTCGGGGTTGTAGTTGTAGGCCTGCTTCATAAACGGGATGAGCGACCAACGACGGTCGAACTGGTAATAGCCCAGCGCGTTATAACCGTCGCCATACGAAAAGCCTTGGTTGTAGTTGCCATGGCTCTCGTACTTGGTAAAGTACTTCATCTCGGGAGTCACGTTGACAAACGAAACGCCCTGGACCGACCTCAGCACGCCCGAGAAGGACTGCTGGGTGTAGAGGCCTTTGTCGATATCGGTGGCATCCGAGGCAACGCCCGGCGTGGGTTCCTCGGCAGCGGCGGGCGCGGGCGCGGTAACGGCGCTAAACGAAAGCGCCAGCGTCAGGCCCGCAACAATCGCGGAATGCTTGGGCTGCATAAGATCCTCCCTGCATTGGTATAGTTAAAGTGCAGTTTGCAAAGATAAGAGTAAGTATTGCAGCTCGCCCGTTGTTGCACAACAACCCCTCGGTAAACGGCAACAACCCTCCGCGAAATCTTAAGGAATTGCGCTCAACCTACAGCTTAATGTCAAAGTTGATCTCGGGGACGGCGGCCAGGTCGGCCAACGTCACGCCGTCGACGTACTTTTCGATCACGTCGTCCAAACCGCGCCAGAACTTGACGGTCGAGCACAAATCGCTGCGGGTGCAGCTGTTGTCGATGCCATCGCACGCCACCGGAGCCGTGCTGCCCTCGACGGCACGCAGGATGTCGCCGGCGCGCACCTCGGCCGGGTCCTTCGCCATCATGTAGCCGCCGCCCTTACCGCGCACGCTCCTAAGCAGGCCCGCCTTCATGAGCGGACGAACCAGCTGCTCCAAATACTTTTGTGAAATATGCTCGCGGTCAGCGACCTCGCGAAGGGCAATCTTGCCCTCGGCGTCACCAAGCGCTGCGATATAGATCATCAGACGGAGGGCATAGCGGCCCTTAGAAGAAATGAGCATACCTACCCTCTCATCGTAGCCGAGACAAAATACCAGGCTTGTTTGTCCCAAATCTTATGCACGCGGGGCAAACAAGCCTGATTATTATGTCCCACATCTAAAAAGTCGAGTGGATTAGTCGGGTTTTCCCTTGACTAACGCCGAACCCATAGTAACTTTATTCCGAGAAGATTCCTAGGGTTTAGTACACCTATGAGTACACCATATACAGAGAGGGACAGCATGAGCGCAAATCCGCTGCTTTCCATCGAAGGTCTCACCGCCTCCGTGGACGAGAAGACCATCCTCCACAACGTCAACCTCAACGTCGCCGCCGGCGAGACCCACGTGCTGATGGGACCCAACGGCGCCGGCAAGTCCACCCTCGGCCACCTGGTCATGGGCGACCCCGTCTACACGGTCAACGACGGCCGTATCGTCTTTGACGGCCAGGACATCACCGAGCTCACCACCGACAAGCGTTCGCGCGCCGGCCTGTTCCTGAGCTTCCAGGCCCCGGTCGAGATCCCGGGCGTGCCGCTGTCGAGCTTTTTGCGCGCCAGCATCGACGGCCGCCCCGGCCTGGAGATGAAGGGCAAGGAGTTCCGCCGTCGCGTCAAGGAACTCGCGGCCGAGCTCAACATGGATACCGCATACCTCAACCGTGAGCTGGGCGTGGGCTTCTCGGGCGGCGAGAAGAAGAAGGTCGAGATGCTCCAGCTTTTGCTGCTGCAGCCCAAGCTCGCCATCCTGGACGAGACTGACTCCGGCCTGGACGTCGACGCCCTTTCCACCGTCAGCCATGGCATGGACGCCTACCGCAAGAGCTGCGACGGCTCCATGCTCATCATCACGCACAACACGCGCATCCTGGAGCACCTGGATGTCGACCGCGTCCACGTTATGGTCAAGGGCCACATCGTACGCGAGGACGACGCCTCGCTGATCCCCTGGATCGACAAGAACGGCTTTGAGACCTTCGAGCGCGAGGCCGCCGAGCAGCGCGCCCAGGCCGAGGCCGCCGCTGCCGAGCAGCAGGCGTAAAGGGGCGACGCAATGACCAAGAACCGCACCGAGGTCGCGGACATCGACCGCAGCCTCTACGACTTCACCTATGGCGAGGAGGGATTCGAGCGCCTCGACGCCGGTATCACGCCCGACATCGTGCGCGAGATCAGCGCAAAGAAGGACGAGCCGCAGTGGATGCTCGACCTGCGCTTAAAGTCCCTCGAGATCTTCAATCGTTTCCCCGACCCGACGTGGGGCCCCTCCATCGAGGGCCTGGACATGGACAACATCGTCACCTACGTCAAGCCCAACACCGACCAAAAGCACGACTGGGAGTCGGTGCCCGACGACATCAAGAACACCTTTGAGCGCCTGGGCATCCCCGAGGCCGAACGCAGCTACCTGGCAGGCGTCGGCGCGCAGTACGACTCCGAGCTCGTCTACCACAACATGCAGGACACCGCCTCCAAGATGGGCATCGTCTACTCCGGTATTGAGGAAGCCCTGCACGATCCGCAGTGGGAACCACTCATCCACGAGAAGTTTATGACGCTCATCCCGCCCACCGACCACAAGTTTGCGGCCCTGCACGGCGCCGTATGGTCGGGCGGTTCTTTTGTCTACGTGCCCAAGGGCACCAAGCTCGATTTCCCGCTGCAGAGCTACTTCCGCCTTAACGCCAAGGGAGCCGGCCAATTTGAGCACACGCTCATCATCGTCGAAGACGATGCCGATCTGCACTTCATTGAGGGTTGCTCCGCGCCCAAGTACAACGTGGCAAACCTCCACGCCGGCGCCGTCGAGCTCTTTGTGGGCAAGCGCGCGCACCTGCGCTACTCGACCATCGAGAACTGGTCCAAGAACATGTACAACCTCAACACCAAGCGTGCGCGCGTGGACGAGGACGGCGACATCGAGTGGATCAGCGGCTCCTTCGGCAGCCACGTGGGCTACCTCTACCCCATGAGCGTGCTCAACGGCCGCCGCGCCCGTTCCAGCTTTACCGGCATCACCTTTGCCGGCGCCGGTCAAAACCTCGACACCGGCTGCAAGGTCGTGCTCAACGCACCCGATACCTCGGCAACCGTCGAGACCAAGGGCATCTCCAAGAGTGGCGGCATTCAGACCTTCCGCAGCTCTATTGTGGCGACACCCAAGGCCGAGGGCTCCAAGGCAACCGTGAGCTGCCAGTCGCTCATGCTCGATGACCAGAGCCGCTCCGACACCATCCCCGCCATGGACATCCGCGCCAAGAACGTCGACATCGGCCACGAGGCCACCATCGGCCGCATCGGCGACGATAAGGTGTTCTACCTGATGAGCCGCGGCATCTCGGAGGAAGAGGCCCGCACCATGATCGTCAACGGCTTTGCCAACCCGGTCTCCAAGGAGCTGCCGCTTGAGTACGCCGTCGAGATGAACAACCTGATCAAGCTCGAGATGGAAGGAGCGATCGGATAATGAAACAGGAAACCAACACCGCTGCCACCACGCTCGAGCAGGTTAACGCGATGCCGGCCGCCACTTGGGGCTGGCTCAAGATGAACCAGACCAAGCTCGAGCTTTCGAACGAGCTTGCCCTCGCCCCCGCCGAAGCCGTCGAGGTCGAGGATCTGGACGAGCAGTTCCGTAGTGTGCCCGACGCCTTCGACGCCGCCATGGAAACCATGGCCGAGCGCTTCCCCGAGCGCCGAGCCGCCGCCCCCGGTGATGTCGCCGATCGCGCCCGCATCACGCCCGAGACCGAGCTCGACGTGCCCGCCATCTCCGTCTACCAGGCCGGCGCCATCAAGCTTGAAGAGGAACTCTCCCCCGCCGAGGCCTTCGAGACCGGCATGGGCGAGGCCGCCTACGCCTACCTGGCCGACCACGCCACCAAGCGCATCGTCATCGATGTGCCCGCGTACAAGCACGCAACGGCTGCCGTGCGCGTGAGTGGCGTCGACGCTGCGGCCGCCATCGCCGCCATCGACGTCGTCGCCCGACCGCAGGCAACGCTCGACCTGCAGATCGCCCTGGACTCCCCCGTTGCCGGCGAGGGCGTCGTGGGTTCCGTGCTGCGCGTGTGCGCCCACGAGTACGCCACCGTCAACGTGACCTGCACGCAGACGCTTGACGACAGCTGGATCGCGCTCGACGACACTGGCCTGTTCCTGGACGAGGGCGCGCGCGTCAACGTACAGCACACCGTCCTGGGTGCCGGCGCCAGCGCCACCGGCCTTGCTGGCGACCTGCTGGGCGACACCGCCAAGGTGACGATCGATACCGATTACCTGGGCGCCCGCGAGCAGGTGCGCGACTTTAACTACGAACTGCGCCACCGCGGCCGCAAGACCGAGTGCGAGATCGACGCCAACGGCGTGCTGACCGGAACGTCCAAGAAGGTCTACCGCGGCACCATCGACCTCGTGCACGGCTGCAAGGGTGCAACCGGCACCGAGCGCGAGACGGTGCTGCTCGCCAACAAGGGCGTCGACAACAAGACCGTTCCCGTCATCCTCTGCGACGAGGACGACGTCGCCGGCAACCACGGCGCCACCATCGGCCACGTCCGCGACGAGCAGCTGTTCTACCTCGCCTGCCGCGGCCTTGACCAAAACGCCGCCGAGGATCTGTTCATCCGCGCCAAGCTGGAGGACGCCGCGCTTTCCGCCACCGATGAGCGCACCCGCGCTGCCGTCGTCCGCCTGGGCAACAACCTGATCGACAACTTTGAAGAGGAGCTCGCATGATCGATACCGAGCACGTTAAATGCGATACCTGCACCGCACCGGAGCCCATGGAGCTCGACGCCAGCGACGAGGCGTCGCGCGGCTGGCCTACTGTCGACATCGAGACCAATCCCTACAAGGCGCAGTTCCCGCTGTTCCAGCAGCACCCCGAGATCGCCTTCCTCGATAGTGCTGCCACCGCGCAGCGCCCCGCCTGCGTGCTCGACGCCGAGCGCGACTTCTACCAGCGCATGAACGCCAACCCCCTACGCGGCCTGTACTCGCTGTCCGTCGAGGCCACCGATGCCATCGCCAAGGTCCGCCAGCAGATCGCCGACCTCATCGGCGCCGCCCAGGCCAACGAAGTCGTCTTCACCCGCAACACGAGCGAGTCGCTCAACCTGGTCGCTAAGAGCTTTGCGCCCACGGTGCTGGAGCCCGGCGACGAGGTCGTCATCACTATCATGGAGCACCACTCCAACCTGATTCCGTGGCAGCAGGTCTGCCGCGAGACCGGTGCCAAGCTCGTCTACCTCTATCCCACCAAGACCGGCCAGCTCACCACCGAGGAGGTCCTGGCCAAGGTGGGTCCCAAGACCAAGATTCTGGCCGTGGGTCAGGTCTCCAACGTGCTAGGCGTCGAGAACCCGGTCAAGAACCTCGGCAAGCTCGTGCACAAGTACGGTGGCTATCTGGTCGTCGACGGAGCGCAGTCGCTGCCGCACATGCCGGTCAATGTGGCCGATCTGGGCGCCGACTTCTTTGCCTTTAGCGCACACAAGGCCATGGGCCCCATGGGCATCGGCGTGCTGTGGGGCAAGATGGACCTGCTCAACGCCATGCCGCCCATGCTCACCGGCGGCGAGATGATCGATTCGGTCACCGAGCAGGACGCCGTTTGGGCACCCGTCCCCGAAAAATTCGAGGCAGGCACGCAGGACGCCGCCGGCATCTTCGCCACAGGCGCCGCCCTCGACTACCTCGTCAACACAGTGGGTTACGAAAACATCCAGGCCCGCGAGCAGGCACTCGTCCATTACCTGATGGGCGAGCTCATGCAGCTCGACTTTGTCCAGATCATCGGCTCCATCTATTGGGACAACCATCACGGCGTCGTCAGCTTTAACGTCAAGGGCATCCACCCGCACGATGTCGCGAGCATTATGGATATGGACGGCGTCTGCATCCGCGCCGGTCACCACTGCGCGCAGCCGCTGCTTACCTGGCTGGGCGTCGAGAACCTTGCCTGCTGCCGCGCCAGCGTGGCCTTCTACAACGACAAGGCCGACATCGACAAGTTCATCGCCGGCCTGCATCACGTTTGGAGCACGTTCAATGGGTAATCTGTACACCTCCACCACGTTTATGGAGCACAACTCGCACCCCGACTATAAGTACGAGATGGACGCCCCCACGCACGAGCACGACGGCATCAACCCCAGCTGCGGCGACGAGCTCACCTTGCAGCTACGCGTCGAGAACGGCGTTATTGAGGAGGCCTCGTTTACCGGCCACGGCTGCGCCATCAGCCAGGCCAGCGCCGACATCATGGCCGACCTCATCACCGGCGAGACGGTTGAGGAGGCTCGTCGTCTGGCAGGGCTCTTCCTGGCCATGATCCGCGGCGAGCAGCTCTCCGAGGAGGACCTGGAAGATCTGGACGAGGCTGCCCAGCTCCAGGACATCTCACACATGCCCGCCCGCGTCAAGTGCGCCGAGCTCGCCTGGCGTACCCTCGACGGTATGCTCGAGGGGCAAGCTAACCAGTAGCGGATGCCCCAAATCCAAGGATTTTGATTGCCGGGCCGCCCGTATCGGGCGGCTCGGTTTTTTAATAGCGAACACGCACAGCCCACGCGTCCGACGCCCAGTCTGTCATTTATCGCACGGCCAACCGCAAACACGAGCGTTTTCCACCGTACCAAAGGCTTGCGACATGACCACAGGCACGCCAGGCAATGTCCCAAGCCTCGTCTTGCCGGGCTCCGGCTCGCCTCGCACCCGCCGCGGACGGGTCCTATAGGGTGCGGCGTGCATTTTTTCGAGTATTCTGCACGCCAATTCGTGTGTATACGCATCGGTAGCGTTAATCAACATCTCCAGGCGCCTTTATATTGCGTTTTAGAACAAACATCGTGGTCTCGGGGGCCCAAACATGGGCTTCAGGGGCGCATCGGCAGGCATAAATAGCTTCAGGGTCCAGTATGTTGCAAAATTGCAGCGGCGACGTCAGTACCAAGATGCAGAAAACTCCGCTTTTTGCACGGCGCGGACGGGGGTAGGCACGGGCAAAACCGAGCGGAGCCATATTTTTATGCATGGCGGCGATCGTTCTATGCAAATTAAGAAGTGCAGTTACCGTACCGAGCTTTTAGAACAGTGGTTCTGGCGTATGGGCGATCCCAGCTGCGGCGCCCGGGTGGCCCTACACCACGTTTCCGCCAGTCCTCACCGCCGTTCGCGCACGGGCGCGCACAATACGAGAAACGGTGCTTTTGCCAATCCCCGTATACCGCTCAATCTGACGCACCGTAAAGCCGGCATCGTGCAATCCAAGGATAACGATATTGCGCTGCACCGGCGGCGCGGCTTTAACCCCGTGGAGCGGAACCCCGAGCCCCTTCGCCAACTTTTCGGCAAAGGCGTGGCGTTCCCACTCCGTCTCTTTCATATCGCACAGCGCTGGCTCGCCGCTGTCGGGCGTCGAAAGCGAATAGGCAATAAAAGCCTTAGCAGAACCGAAAAGCTCAAGCACGCAAGAAGGGTCGGAAAATACCCTCGTGGTATCTGCCGCATCACTGTCGTAAACGCGCAGATGCTCCGCAAAGCTGCTCCAGGGATAGCGCTCAATCAGAGCAACACCCGCCTCCTGCGGATCGGCGTGTACAGAGCGAACAGCCTCCATCACCTGCCAGTCGGTATCGAGCGAGCGACGCTCAAAACGCTCACGAAACAGGCAGCCCGTGCGCCCGGTACGTTTATTGAACCGACGGGCATACGTCAGCAGCAACCGCTGCATGGCTGCGCTCATTTCGTCCTCATAATCCAAAAGCACCAGATCCACGTGGTCGTCCATAAGGCACCACGCCACGATTGTCACCCCCGCCTCCCGGCAGCAGTCGCGCATCAGTTCCAGAAACTCCCAGCGGTCGTCATCGGTCTCAAAGATCAGTTGCTTGCCTGTACCGCGGGCACGGACATGGTAAAAGCCGGTAACCGTTCTCCAAACGCGCTGCATGACGCTCCCTTCGCCGGGATCTGCTTGCCATCCAATACAGCACGATTGAAGCGTGCCATCAAAACATTCACGCAAAACAACTACGCCACACGGCAAAAGGCAGTATACAGGCGGCGAACGGCATCATAGCTACAGGTCAGACAACGCGACATAGTCAAAAGCTTGAACAGAACCGACCCCCTTCAGCGAACCGCACAGCCGCAAACAACTTTGTTAAATCGCTTCAATTGAAAGTTCCGCGCTTCTCGCTACGAAAACTGAGCCGTTCGCCGAATATTCCGTGCATTTCGCGGTATTATAGGGGCTGCATGTCATGTCCCTTTCGAAGGGTCGCCCGGCAATCGCCAGCCACGACCCCCAGACGGGACGCCAACACGATAGAGAGGAGAGGCATGCAGTACTCACAGGAAGTGGAGAACATGTGCCCCGTTGCCAAGGGTGCATACCACGGCCCCGCACCCATCCCCGAGGAGGGCAAGTGGGTCCAGGCTAAGGAGATTTCCGACATCTCCGGTCTTACGCACGGTGTGGGTTGGTGCGCACCTCAGCAGGGCGCCTGCAAGCTCACGCTGAACGTCAAGGACGGCATCATCGAGGAGGCCCTCGTTGAGACCATCGGCTGCTCGGGCATGACCCACTCTGCCGCCATGGCTTCCGAGATCCTTCCCGGTAAGACCATCCTCGAGGCCCTCAACACCGACCTCGTCTGCGACGCCATCAACGTTGCTATGCGCGAGATCTTCCTGCAGATCGTTTACGGCCGCAGCCAGACCGCGTTCTCCGAGGGCGGCCTGCCCGTGGGCGCCTCCCTCGACGACCTCGGCAAGGGCCTTCGCTCTCAGGTCGGTACCATGTTCGGCACCAAGGCCAAGGGCGCTCGTTACCTCGAGCTCGCTCAGGGCTACGTCACCCGCATGGCTCTCAACGACAAGAACGAGATCATCGCGTTCGAGTTCCTGAACCTCGGTAAGTTCACCGACGCCGTCAAGGCCGGCAAGACCCCCGAGGAGGCCATCGCTGGCGCTATGGGCCACTATGGTCAGTGGGAGAACGCTGCCAAGTACATCGACCCGCGCACCGACGAGGAGACTCACTCCGTCGCCAGCGTGTTCCCGGTTCACGAGTAGAAAGGGAGGGAAATAACTATGACTGTTACGTTCGAAGGTTACGAGCGCCGCGCTGACAAGATCAACAAGTGCCTCGCCGACAACGGCATCGCCTCCCTCGAGGAAGCTCTGCAGATCTGCACCGACAAGGGCTTCAACCCGCGTGAGATCGTCAACAACACCCAGTCCATCGCCTTCCAGAACGCCGAGTGGGCCTACACCCTCGGATGCGCTCTCGCTGTCAAGCGTGGCGCCAAGTCCGCTTCTGAGGCTGCCGCTATCATCGGCGAGGGCATCCAGGCCTTCACCGTTCCCGGCTCCGTCGCCGAGGACCGCAAGGTCGGTCTGGGCCACGGCAACCTGGGCGCTATGCTGCTCTCCGACGACACCGAGTGCTTCGCCTTCCTGGCCGGTCACGAGTCCTTCGCTGCCGCTGAGGGTGCTATCGGCCTGGCTCTGAACGCCAACAAGGCTCGCAAGAAGCCGCTGCGCGTCATCCTCAACGGTCTGGGCAAGGACGCTGCTCAGATCATCGCCCGCATCAACGGCTTCACCTACGTGAAGACCCAGTTCGACTACTTCACGGGCGAGCTCAAGGTCGTCGAGACCATCCCCTACTCCGATGGTCCCCGCGCCGCCGTCAACTGCTACGGCGCCGACGACGTCCGCGAGGGCGTTGCCATCATGTGGCACGAGAACGTCGACATCTCGATCACCGGTAACTCCACCAACCCCACGCGCTTCCAGCACCCCGTCGCTGGCACCTACAAGAAGGAGCGCCTCGAGGCTGGCAAGAAGTACTTCTCTGTCGCTTCTGGTGGCGGCACTGGCCGTACCCTGCACCCGGACAACATGGGCGCCGGCCCTGCCTCTTACGGCATGACCGACACCATGGGCCGCATGCACTCCGACGCCCAGTTCGCCGGTTCTTCCTCCGTGCCTGCGCACGTCGACATGATGGGTCTCATCGGCATGGGCAACAACCCCATGGTCGGTGCCACCGTCGCCTGCGCTGTCGCCGTCGAGGAGGCCCTCAAGGCCTAATCGCGCCCGCGCGATGCTCATATAGCTGAGCTTTGGAGCCGCTACCCACCCGGGTAGCGGCTCTTTTTGTTTGCGCTGTCGCAGGGTAGCTAATGCCGATATATCAGTTGGGGCGAAATACAAGATGTGATGAGATGGAGCTTCAGAGCGTCCATGACGCCCACCTGCCATATTTGCCCTTTACCGATTTGCCGAGTTTTTGCGGCCCCATTGCCGATCACCCGTGCGACAATGCGCCGGACGAGAAAGGAATCCGATGGAATCGACTGATGTACTGGTAATTGGATCTGGCATTGCGGGCCTTTGCGCCGCCATCGAAGCGGCACGCACGGGTGCAACCGTCACTGTGGCAAGCGCCGGCAAGACTATGAGTGGATCGAGCTTCTTCCCCGGAACCTGGGGCCTAGGGCTTATCGGACCCGTTAACAAAGACGACGAGCAGGACCTCATCGACACCATCCTGGCCGTCGGCGGCGGCGTTGCCGACCCCGAACTCGTCCAAGCGTTCGTCCACGGCATTCCCCAAGCGATTGACTGGCTCGAGCAAGACCTGGGCGTTGAGCTCCAGCGTCCGCAAAGCGCCAAGAGTGCTCAACAAAAGCAATTTATCCCCTGCTTTGACCACAAGACGCGCATGTGGCGCGGCCTCATCCGCAAGCCCCTTGAGGACGCTCTGACAACCTGGATCGAGTCGCTCGGCATTCGCCTGCTCCCCCGCCATGAGCTTATCGACCTTGTTGAGGACACGAACGGCAGAATAACCGGAACCGTGCTCTACGACCTCACCGAAAATCGAATCGTGCCCCTTGCTGCCAAGGCCACGATCATCGCAGCCGGTGGCACAGGCGGCCTGTTTGAGCGCAGCCTTACGTCGGCCGATGTGCTCAGCTCCTCGCAGGCCATCGCACTCGCGCACGGCGCATCGCTTACTAATATAGAGTTCATGCAGATGATGCCCGGCTTCATCGAGCCCAAGCGCAACCTGGTCTTCAACGAGAAAACCTGGCGCTACGTACATGTAGACCAGCCGGCAGATATTGCCGACGACAAGCTGGACGACCTGCTCGAGCAGCGCTCTGGATATGGTCCTTTCACGTCACGCTTGGCCTCCCGCGCTATCGATCTTGCCATCGATCAGGCAGGCGCCGAAGGCCTGGCGCTCCGCTACGACTTCCCCCGCGAGGATGTCCCAGAGTTTGTGCAGACCTTTGCCACCTGGCTGCAAGACGAGCACGGCATCGCCCCGACTGACGAGATGCGCGTTGCGATGTATGCCCATGCCGCTAACGGCGGCATCAAGATCGATAAGACCGCGTACACGGGCGTTGAGGGTCTCTACGCTTGCGGCGAGGCGACAGGCGGCATGCACGGAGCCGACCGCATTGGTGGCTTGTCAAGCGCCAACGGCATCGTGTTCGGGCGCATCGCAGGCGCATCGGCAGCCCTTGCAGCGCAGAAAGAGCCTAAGACAGCCCTGAAGGCGGATATCGCCCTCCCCCAGCACGGCATTGCCACAACAGATGCCGAGCGCCTGACCCGCAGCCTTAAGCACACGATGAGTACCTATTGCATGATCAACCGCACCGAAACAGGCCTATCCGAAGCACTACACGAGCTTGAGGGCTTGAAGACGGAGGCAACGACCTTGAGCACACAGAAAGCCCAGGACAGCGAAGTCGCAGCCCTCGCCCGCCTGCAATCGCAGATTCAGCTGGCACAGGAAATGGTCAAAGCCATGCGCAAGCGAACCGAAAGTCTCGGGTCGCACTATCGAGCAGACTAAATCGATTCTCACTTTGAGTTTGATCACAACTTCTCAACATGCATCGAGCCCCGTGAGCATAATTCTCATAAGGAGAGCACGTTTATGGGGCTTTAGCCGTGTTTCCCTAAGGGAATCACGGTGCAGTTTCCCCAACTTCGCGCCCCGACGGGTTCGACCCCATGAAAGGTCAACAAAAAAAGCGACCAGCCGAAGCCAGCCGCTTTACAATGCTTTGGTGGGCCGTCAGAGGGTCAGCCTGCTGCGCAGGCGGCCGCTGCGGCGCCAAGGCGCCTTGCGCGCTGCGCTGACAAACGCTTACGCGTTTCCTCAGCTCCGCGCCCTTTCGGGTTCGACCCCATGCGAGGTCAACAAAAAAACGACCAGCCTGAGCCAGTCGCTTTAACAATCTTTGGGTGGGCCGTCAGGGGGTCGAACCCTGGACCTTGGGATTAAGAGTCCCCTGCTCTACCAACTGAGCTAACGACCCAAAGCTAAAGTCCGTTGTGGCGGACTTTAGAGGAGATATCGTGTGGTGGGCCGTCAGGGGGTCGAACCCTGGACCTTGGGATTAAGAGTCCCCTGCTCT
>DXZU01000001.1:0-265 GCA_019419525.1 Collinsella sp. | reverse complement strand
ACCAACTGAGCTAACGACCCGATATCAACACGAAGCAAGAACTGGGGTGGGTAAAGGGACTCGAACCCTCGACCTACGGGACCACAACCCGTCGCTCTAGCCAACTGAGCTACACCCACCGTGTCCTGTGCGCTTCGCGCTCGACTATTATTGCAAGGAACGCCACGCGATGCAAGCCCCAATTTTCAAGAATTTTGAAAAGAGTTTTTCGCCTTGATTCTCATTTTCATTGCAACAGCCTCAGGACTCAGCGCAACGCGTTGCG